>CAURVB010000001.1:0-76868 GCA_963528615.1 uncultured Candidatus Saccharibacteria bacterium
CGCTGCCTACCATAAACGCTGGTCTATTCAAAAAAACCGCAAAGTCTCTGTCAATTACATCCGCAGCATCATCCACGAAGGGCCGCTACCCAATCAAACTGGGCTACTGAAATTTAAGCGTTTTTTCAGGATAAAATAATACACTCAAAATCATGAAATCAATCACCCTCCTCATCCCTGTCTATAACGAAAAATCTGTTCTCCCGCAGCTTTTTAGCAGACTGGACGAGCTGGCAAAATCTACTCCCAATTACCAATTTGAGTTTCTGTTAATCAATGATGGCAGCGTCGATGAATCTTTATCTATTATTACCAATCAAGCCCAGAAAGATACGCGCATCAGCTACATCAACTTGTCGCGCAACTTCGGTAAAGAAATAGCGATGCTCGCCGGAATTGACCATGCCGAAGGCGATGCTGCCGTGATTATTGACGCCGATTTGCAAGATCCGCCAGAGTTAATAAAAGAGATGATTGCCTACTGGGAAGATGGTTATGATGATATCTATGCTCGCCGCAGTAGCCGGCAGGGCGAAACTTGGCTAAAGAAAAAAACCAGCCAGTGGTATTACAGAATCCTCCAAAAATCGACCAGCATTCCTATTCAGGTTGATACCGGCGATTTTCGCCTACTGGACCGGCGCTGTATTGAGGCGCTGCGACAATTTCGCGAATCTCAGCGCAATACTAAAGCGATTTTTAGCTGGATTGGCTACAGAAAAAAGGAGATTTTTTACGACCGCGACCCCAGATTGGCCGGACAAACTAAATGGAATTATCGTAAATTGATCAACCTAGCCATTGATGGTATCACTAGTTTTACCACCGCGCCGCTGCGAATGGCTACCATTTTTGGATTTATCATTTCCTTCGTGGCTTTCTGCTGGATTATATATCTTTTAGTTCGCCCTTTGTTCGGAGTTCCGACTGGCGCCGGCTACTCTTCCTTAATGGCAGTCATTCTATTTTTAGGTGGTGTTCAGCTATTATCCCTAGGGATAATTGGCGAATATGTCGGCCGGATATTTATTGAAACTAAAAATAGACCGCTATATTTAATGGAGGAATATCATGCAGGAAATCGCAAAAAAACACGCCGATAAACTACGTTTTACCATTGTCGGCAGTATTAATACGGCAATTGATTTCAGTATTCTCTTTACCTTAGCTACACCCTTTAATGTCCCGAAAGAATTGGCTAATTTTATATCAACTTTTGTTGCCTTTTTGTTCTCTTTCTTTGCCAATAAAAAATACACTTTCAAATCAACATCTAAAAATATAAAAAGACAATTCTTATTGTTTACCGTTGTTACTCTCTTTGGTCTGTGGGTCATTCAAACGATTATTATTGCTGCCATCACGCCAGTATTCACAAATCTTGGCATAAACAAACCGGCAGCCCTGCTTACTAGCAAGTTAATCGCCACCGCCGCCAGCCTTATTTGGAATTATACTCTCTATTCCAGAGTAGTTTTCAAAAAACCTAAGAACTCTTCTGACTAATAATCAGCTGGCGATCTCGGCCTTCACCCTCAGAGTGCGTCTCAATATCGCTATACTCACTTGCCAAATGATGCACTGTCCAGCGATCAGCTACATTCAAATTGACAATCTTCGATTCACCGGTCCGCCGAACTTCTTCAATCCAACCGCGCGCCTTCTCAATAATTTTCTCAGCATGCTGTTTTTTATAATCAGCGATATCCAAATTCACCCGAACAGTCGAAGCTTTTTTATGATGAAGTGCTGTCGATAAAAGAGTCTGAATACTACGCAGAGTTTCCGCACCCCTACCAATCAAGATACTACTTCGTTCGCTGCGCGGAATTGAAGCTATAATAATTCCATCCTCAATTTTTATCTCAACTTCCAAGTTTAAATCAAAGAATGTCAGTAAATCCTCCAGATACTTTTTCGCAAACTCAACTGTTTCAATTTGATCCATAATTCCTCCTTAACCCTTAGCCTTGATCCGCGTTATCCGAGCCTCTGTTGCCTGCTTGGCACGCTTCTTTGTCTTCGTTGATGCTGCTGATTTTCGAGTAGTTGTCTTTTCATTAGCGATAGCCTGCATTTCCAAAGAATCTTGTCTAAGAATAATATAATTCTGAAGGTACCCTACTGCACTAGCTGTTGCCAGGTAGAGAGCCAGTGCTGCCGGCAAGTACACAATCACGAAAAACATCATCACTGGCATAAACTTCATCATTTTTCGCGTCATTATAGCATTTACCTCTGACTGATCAGCTTCTTTACCGTCACCGGCCTCAGCTAAGACGTCACGTAATTTACGTGTGTTATCAGATTGCGGAGATAGCTGCTTCGATGTTAGATATTGTAAATAAGCTGCAACTCCCGCTAAGACTAATAGACCGATAATCACACCATTTTTAGAGATAGCGTGCTGTGTTAGATCAATAATCCCTAAGAAGTTCTGGTTAAATTGATCAGGATTATTAACTAGGTTATTTGCTACTGGTAGGTTTTTTACAAAATCATAAACATATTTTCCCAGGTCTGAACGATTAGAAACAAAAATCTGCACTACTCGGTACATTGCAATTAAAATTGGCAGTTGAATAATCATAATACCCAATGAGCCAAACATACTTACGTTGTGTTTTTTATAAAGCTCCATCATCGCCAGGTTGCGCATTTGCGGATTTTTAGCGTATTGTTTCTTGATCTTTGCTAGTTCTGGCTGCATTTTTCGCATTGCTTTGGCTTGATGAAGTTGCTTCTTAATCAGCGGCCATAGCAGTAGTCGTACTAAAATTGTGAAAATAATAATACTAACACCAAAATCCGGAATTAAGCTATAAATAGCCATCAATAGATTGAAAATTGGCCGAACGATAAACTCATCAAAAAAACTCATGACCTAATTATAGCAAAAATACCACTATTTATACAGTTGAGCCTGAGAGAAAAGACCTTTTATTGCCTGTTTCAATTCTTTATGTGGCATTAATAGCACCTCTGGCGAAAAAATGATAACGACAATATCTTGATTGTTTTTTAAAAATGCTAGTTCCAAGCGAATAATTTCATACACCCGTCGGCGTATTCTATTCCGCCGGACTGCTGATTTTAATACTTTTTTACTAACAACCACCGCAAACCGGCTGTGATGGCGATATGGATTATTAATATATTTCACCGTAGCCAAAGATGAACGCACTGCTTGTCCATTTTTATACACGAACTTTAAGCTGCCGTGTCCATGAAACCGATTACACTGTTGTAACATATTTTACAATTATATCAAAAAATCCCGCCTTCATCGACGGGAGCTTTTGTTTGCTAGATTAGATAGCAATTTTTGCGCGACCCTTCAAGCGGCGGCGATTCAAAACCATCCGACCAGCCTTTGTAGAAACTCGCGCCCTAAAACCGTGCGTTTTTGCACGATGCCGGGTGTGTGGTTGAAATGTTCGCTTTGGCATATCAGTGCTTAGTATATATTTTTTTAGCGTTTTTTGCAAGTCGCGTGATACTTTTCCACTATCGCCCCTTCTTTTTCCACAAGTTTAACAGATACATTTTTTATCTGTGGAAAACTCCACCTCTGTTTTTACCTATAGTATTGTAGTCAGTGTACTACTTGTGGAAAACTCTATGTATTTGCTATAGTAAAGATAGTTAATAGAATTTGAGGGAGTAAGCTTTCGTGGATAGTCATGCAGTCTGGCAGGGTGTGTTGGGTGAGATTGAAGTAACTGTATCGTCATCATCTTTTACAGCATGGTTCAAGAATACAAAGCTAGAGATAATCTCCGATAAAGAAGTTCTGATTGTTGCTCCAAATATTTTTGCTCGCACCCAACTTGAAAAACGCTTTCATCCACAAATTCTTGAGGCTTTATCTCATAATGGCATAAATGCTCCATCAATATCTTATAACGTTGAGTCTAGCAATAAGAAACCGCGCGTTAATCGAGAAATCACTAAAGCCGAACGTCAAACGTCATCAGCGACGCTAATCTTGCCATCAAAAAAATCGCACTCCAACAATCTTAATCCTCGCTATACATTTGACAGCTTTATTGTTGGCTCCAGCAACGATCTGGCATATGCCGCTTGTCAGGCTGTCGCTTCAAACCCTGGTAGCAAATATAACCCACTATATTTATACGGAGGTTCTGGACTTGGTAAAACTCACTTAATGCAAGCTGTTGGTAATGAAATAATTAAAAAACAACCGTCAGCCCGCGTTCTTTATATCACCACGGAGACGTTTGTTAATGAATTCCTTGATTCCATTCGCTTTAAGAAAAAAGGTTTTTCGGATAAGTATCGTAATGTTGATGTACTAATCGTTGATGATATGCAATTTATTGCTGGTAAAGAAAAAACCCAAGACGAGTTTTTCCATACATTTAACGACCTTCACCAGAATAATAAACAAATAATCATCAGCTCCGATAAACCGCCAAAAAGTATTCCAACATTGACCGATCGTTTGCGTAGCCGATTCGAGTGGGGTATGGCGATTGATATTCAAATGCCAGATTATGAAACTCGTTGTGCAATCGTAAAAGCGAAAGCAGCTCTCAGTAACGCTGAGTTGGATTCTGATGTTGTAGAATATTTAGCGACCAACTTTAAAACAAACATTCGCGAATTAGAGGGCGCATTAAACCGACTCTTAGCCTACGCAGAAATGCAAAACTTCACGCCAGACTTAATGGCAGCCGAGGGTATCTTAGGTGACATTAAACGTAGTCGTCCGCAACATGTTACCGCTAAGCAGATTATCGATAAAACTGCCCGCTATTATAATATAGACGTAAAAGATATGTGTTCATCCAGGCGCGACAAATTTATTGCTACGCCTAGACAAATTGCCATGTTCTTACTGCGCAGTGAGCTAAAGATGAGTTTTCCAAAAATTGCCCAAGAACTCGGACGAAAAGATCACACCACCGCCATGCACTCAATTGAAAAGATTACCAAAGAGAGCCTCACTAACGTCAGTATTCGCGAACAAATTAATGACATTAAGGATAAAATATATGTTCATTAATTGTGGAAAAGCTGTGCAAACTCTGTGCTTTGGCAGTGAATTATTAGCATACGAATCTGTGGAGAAAAAATCCATCATCACCAGTCAGTGGAATAACAATCAATTGTCCACCACAGAAAACACAGCCAATACACAGGGTTTTCCACTTTCCTTTTCCATATTCCACCCCTGTTTGAATACATTTTTTACCCAGTTTCCACAACGCCTACTATTACTAACACTAATTAAAAATTAAGGAAAGTATAATGAAAGTATCAGTCACCCAGGAAAAACTTGCTAAAGCACTCAATCTAATCAAGGACGTTGCATCAAGTAGAAATGAGCTGCCAATATTGAATAATATTTTGCTACGTACTGATGGCGGACGCCTATTGGTTGCCGGAACAAACTTAGAGATTGCCTCTACTCAATATATTGGTGCTAAGATTGAAAAACCTGGCTCTATCACTATTCCTGCTCGCTTGGTTTCGGAATTTGTAACAAACCTACCGAGTGGAACGGTGGAACTTGAGGCTAAAGATGACCACCTTCATATTACTTCTGGCAAATTTTCATCAGTCATAAATGGCGTGGTGGCAGATGAATATCCAGAGTTGCCAACAATTGACGAAACAACAGCGATACAATATGAAATTGATGTTGAAGATTTGAAAAAAGCTATCGTTCAGACGAAAATTGCAGTTAGTTCTGATATGACGCGGGCAGTTTTGACTGGCATATATTGGCACAATTACGAAGGTTCGCTGTATTTGGCGGCTACGGATGGCTATCGATTAGCGGAAAAACGATTAGCAAAGTCAGACAGCGAGGTGTCAGCAATCATCCCCGCTTCGACACTCTCTGAGGTCAGTAAAAGTATTGGCGATGAGAAACAAATCACTATTTTGTTTGATGATTCTCAGGTTTGCTTTCGGACTGGTGATATGGAAATTGTTAGTCGCTTAATTGATGGAAAATTCCCTGATTATCGTCAATTAATTCCGTCAAGCTCAGAGACGGAGATTATTATTAAAAAAGCCGACTTTAGTCGTGTAACAAAAATTGCCGCGTTGTTCGCGCGTGAATCTGGTGGTGGAATTACGGTGACCGCGTCAAAGGAGAATTCCCTGCTCTCTATCCATTCAATTGCGTCTGAGTTGGGCGAAAACACTTCAGAAGCGTCAGCAGAAATATCCGCCGATGGTCAAGTGACGCTTAATTCGCGCTACCTAACGGAGGTGTTGAATATTGTTGATGCTGATGAAATTACATTCTCGTTTAACGGTAAGCTTTCTCCGTGTGTTATCCGAGAGCAGGTAAAAAACCCTGACTACACACACATTATTATGCCGCTTAAGAGTTAGTTGAGAACGGCGATAATCTAGAGGCAGCTTCTGATAAAATCTCCTCTGGAATATCTTTAGTGTTGTAAGTAGTGTTGATAATTTGTGGGCGAGTTTTAACTACCCACTGGCTATTTTCTTTTTTCATGATAACTGTGTAAACATCACCAGAGTTTCTATTGACCGCTGCTCGCTGATAAGTGGCTGCGTACCAATTGATATCTTTACCTAGGAGAATCTCTCGTTGTAGTATGAAGTTGGTCTGTAATTGCGGATATTTATTAAATAGCGCATGTAGAATATCACTTCTATACTCTGTCATTTTTTGTGTAATAAATTTCTGGCTGTACTCGGTTTTTATTGGTATTTCCCTGCCTTTTCCTTCGACTGTAAATTCAACAGAACTTTCCTTGATTATGCCTGATTCTGAGGAGGTTTTAATCTTATATTGTCCATCTTGGAGCTGAATCTTAGAGTCACTACTTAATGTAGTTACTTCAGATGGATTTTTATTAACAATACGATATAGCTTTGCGGATAAATTTGGTTTATCGAAAGTGATTGATATTGTATATGTCGGGCGTATAAAAAGCAGAGCTAAGATGGTTAACAGGATAATTACAGCGCTGACGATAATAATATTTCTTCGATTCATATCTACTCCGTAAATGTATTAGCGTAATTCCTAAAGGTGATATTGAGAGTTGCTGGATCAAAACCCTGCTCTTTAATTTTGTTAATGGCAGCATTTCTGTAACCTTCGGGTGCGTCAATTTCTATAATAACGCCATTTGGCTTATTTGGGTCCATCTTATAGCCGATTGAATAAAGTAAATTCTTTATTGGCAACTTCTTAATGACTGGGTTGTCTTTTTCGAGAGTTTGCTGTTCGCTAGCCAGTCTATTAGTGGTTGTCTTGTCTATCTCTGATATTTTAGAGGATGATAAAGCTTCCTTAGACGCCTCCTGTGTTAGCGGTTTTAATGAAAAAACAATTTTTATTGGTGAGCCCTGCTTCACTTCTGTACGGATAGTTTTATCTTCAAAGCCACTTCTGGACGCCTTAAAGTCGTAAGTTCCTGGCTTTATGTGGACAACTTGAGAACCTGTTACTTTTTGATTATCAAAAGCAATTTCGGCTTTATCTGGTGAGATGAGCAAAGAGACTGGTGTAGTGTTGGTTCTCGTGGTGTAAACGATGATGCCATACAGTAATACTCCCACTGATGATAAAAACAATATTTTACTGATAGTTTGCTTATTCATATTATCTTCTTATTTCATTCCTTTGTTGGCGTGCGTTGCCATTTCTAAACCAAGTGACACTTGGTGATGTTATACTTTCTAGTCCCGCCTTTGGTGCATATTCGCACATTGAAGCAGAGGCAATGAGCGAGTCAAATCCATCAATTTTACCAACATAAACAAAGGTATGTCCCGGACTATGGGCGACATCGCCCGGCTGAAGATCGGCTGTATTAATTGAACTACCGTTACCGACCGCCTTCCAGTTAGCTTCAGCCCAAGCTCGCTGTGTACTCGTCGGTCCAGCCTGACCATTCTTTGCACCGTAATTATAATTTTGATCAAACCCACTATCGTATAGTAAAGTTGTTACAAACCCACCACAGTCAACTCCACCACCAAAGCAGTCAGCCCCAACAAAACGGTTTTCGCTTTTTGCTTTCTCAATAGCCTCGGCGTATTCGGGTTTTTTGTCAGTACGAGTTCTTGTTTCTGGCCAAGCATAGCGCTTAACATACTCAATAAGCTTATCACGACTAGAAGATGAACAATTTTCTCCACCTACCGCTGAGTCTTTAAATCTTTCATATATCACCTTTGCAAATCCGCCTCGCGTACTTAAGACTCTTTCTGCTGAGTCGGCTGACACCTCAAAGTTATTGTGCCAAAAAACAGTAGCGTCTTCGACAGTTTTTATTTCTTTTAGCGTATCCCACTCTTTCATTCCCAAGAACAACCCAACAAAACCGAGTGCGGTTACTGGTCGGTTCTTACTCTCTTCCATTAGGTATTCCAGCTCAAAAATCAGAAGCTTGTCGTTGTCTTCAATTGGAATTGAATCTAATGTACCATCATTCTTTGCTGCCCCGCCGTATGCTTGGTTATAATACTTTGTTAATTCTGAAGGTATTTTACTAGCGATCGCAGTTCGCCTCCCGCCAGTCCACTGAGCGAGTCCCCAGCCGCCACTGCCCCAGCCCTGACTTTCTTCATGCCGGGTCGGACTAAACCCTGACTCAGCCTGAATATTTCCCATTACGCCCGCTGCCTGCTCGGCGCTCAGGCCGGCCTTACGTAAATATCCCCAAATCTTCTCTTGATTGTCGGCACCAGACACGCCATTAGCAGATGAGTCTGAACAAGTCACATCATCTTTTTTATACCACCGGATGTCGTTAGTAATGTAGGGTCCTGGGAAATCAGCTGCAAAGGATACTGGCTGAATAGTTATCGCAAAAGATGCCATGATACAGATAGCGACTGATATTTTTTTATACATCAGACCGATTCCTCATGTATTCATTGATTATATCTATAGGAACGCCAGTTTTCTTCAATGTATCTATTGATTTTTCGTCATTTACCCCGGTAATCACTGCACTGCTCCTCATAATAGCGTATGAATCATAGGTGGATTTGGTGGTATCACTAAAAATCGTCATTTTTATCAGTTTAAATCCGTTTTGCTCTTTAACTAAGGTGTATTTTTTTAGTTCACGTTTTCCGTATTTACTGGCAGTGGAATTAAATAGATCAATGATAATATTCTGCTCGGTTGGTTGCTGAGGATTGGTGTTTTGGGCGACTGGCTTTTTATTAGCGGTTTGTTCGGAAGACAAAACTGTTGTGTAGTCTCCTTCGGCGGGGTTTTTTGTAATAAAAAACACCACTAGAATACTCATAAATAGTATAATAGATAATATTAAGATGGTTTTATCTTCTCTATTCATATTAAACATTCCTTGCGTACTCCCAATGCCACGGTTCTGGTTTACTGCCACCCGGTTTTGCCCAAGCTGGGTGAACGTAGCCATATTTATGTGCGTTCGCTTCCAACCATTTATAAACACTAGAACCAGTGCCCCCAACATTAATATCTACTGCCAGACCCCAACCGTGATTTGATATGCATGGAGGAGCTGGTGCTGCTGCTCCGCCCTGGTATCTTGGATTGCCTGGAGTGGCATAAGCGATTTGTGTATCGCAATCCCGATACGCCTCGTTGATAGTTAAGTCAGTACCGGTCTCGGCTTTGTAGGCTTTATTCATTTCTTCCATGGCTTTTGCGGCTTTTTTATGCATTTTATCGCTTGGTGAGAATGATAATGATTGCAATTCTGAATCTGGAATTCGGCCATTCTGATGACCGCCCCAGCCAGTAGCAGCCTCTTCCAGTTGCGGTTCACCTATTGCGTCACCATCGTCTGTTGGCTTGGCTGAATCTGAACTACCGCTGCTCGTTTCTTCGTCTTCGCCGTTAATTGATTGTGCAACTTGGAAGTCGATAAGCAGGACTGACATTGCAGAAAGTTTTCTGTCGCTGTAAGTTTTTGTGCCGCCACTCACGCCTGCCGACTCGTCAGTGATGGCTGATCCGTCAGTTGGGTTGGTGAGAGTTGGTTGCTTAATCGTACCCATTGCTGTCGAGCTAGATGGAGCAGTACAACCGCCACTCTTGAACCAATATTCGCCAGTGCTAGCGTCGCTGCAGTCGGTAATGAAATCATGAAGTGGTGTATTCTCGACGATATAACCGTTTTTTACAAGATCTGCTATAGTTGCGCCGTCTGGAATATCTTTACTATTATCAATCCAGCCTTCTTCTTCAGCAATTTGCAGCGCCTCCTCAGTTGACATATTAGCCTGATCTTTAGTAATACCAGTGCACGGCAGCCCCGCTAAATTGATTGCCGGATCATCTGGCGAGCCGCTACCCATATAAAAATCTTTCGCATAGCCGCAATATTTTTCCGAATATATACCACTTGCTGCTTTTGCGGTTGATGAATATGATAGCGCCATTGATGGCAACCTGAGAATATTCGACAGCATTGCTAGCGGAGTTTTATTATATGTACCATTTGCCAGCATCATCGTTCCCATATTGTGAACAATACTGCCTAAGAATGTATATTTGCTGGAGGTATCGAACGGACTTAGTGAGGCAATATCCATTTCTTTCTGGAATTCTTCATTGGCAATTTGAATACTATTGAATTCTGCTAATTGACTGCGTTTCAAACCTGGCAGCATTTGACTCATAGAGCCGCTAGAAAAGAAGGCTGCTGCGCCAACACCGAGCGAATCTCCCAGATCCTTATACTGGGCATTGTTCGGAACGAGTAGACTTTCTGCCAACTTTAAAAGTAGATTCTTTACTATATCACCGGCAGCCCAAGTAGCTATAGCCTTGACTGCTTCTTTAACGAGAGTTTTACCTACAGTCCGCACTACTACCCCTAGTCCACTAGTTAGGCCAGTAGCAGATAACTCAATTGCCGAAAAGGAGTACATAACATATGGACTGAGGATATAATTACAAGCTGGGTCAGTCGCCTCCTTAATACCGTTCAAGGTTTGAATTGCTGGATTGGAGATCGCTAAATAGCCAGGAACATAGTTTTTGGCAATAGCTGGTTTGTTTTGATTTATACCCATTGCCGCCAGCATTGATGGTGAATCGAGGGCCGATCCCTCACTATTTTCAGATCCCGACATTTTTCCTCTTTCGGTTAGCATTGTGCCAATAGTGTCCATCGCTTCTGGAGTAAAGCCACTACCAAACCCGGCCGCTTTTGCCTGTGATCCTGGAGATAACACGACATCCATAAGCAAAGAGAATAGAGGCGCTAGGTAAATAGCGGTAACGCCCGCGGTAACAATATTTGGAACTTTTGCAATTGCACACCCACTGGCAGCAAAACCATAAATCAGGCCACCTTTGCCCACTCTTTCACTAAGGTTATTAATGCGCTCATTGATAGCCTCGCTTGCTTTAGCACCATTAAATTTCGGTAACTTTTCCTTAAATTTTGTAATTCGTTCTTTTATACCAAGCTTTTTATCAATTTTATTAGCAATGCCACCATTTCTGTTGAGCTTTAGTTTACTATACACTCCCTGCATATGCTTCCCAACCCAAGCACGAACTCGCATATTAAATAAACCGGATCTTCCGTAGACTTTACTGGCGATCTTCCGATTTTCTTTTTTTAACAGCTCATCTTTTAATTTAACTGATTCAATTGGTTTACCGTTATTAATTCCCTCAACAGTATAGTGTGACGGGTTCTTATCCGGATAGCCTTTGCCTTTTATATTTATCTCGCTACCATCAGCATTGACGGGCTTAATTCCTTGTTTTGATAATTTTCTTAGAGCACTATTTGAGAATCGGCTAAACCTACAACGCATAGTTATTTTGCTACCTTGGCAAATTCCTGTACTGTCGCCACTATTAAAGACTCGATTAAAATGCTTTCGCATGCGGCTTTCTTTAGTAACTGAAGCGGAGTCATTATGATCGGTAAAATTTTCAACTATATTATGTAGCATAGTTGCTGGGCCAAAGAAGGCACCCATTAATCCGCCACCTACGCCAATCGCCCCGGCAATTGCTATAATTGGCCCGCGTTTTTTCATTAACGACTTAAACGTCATCGGCTGCTTTTTATTAGATTTATTGGATGGTTGATAAAAGCCATTCTTGTTTGGTATGGATGATTCTTTGTTATTTAGGGATTCGCTGGCGTCATCAACCCGACGGCCCGCATCTGAGTTGGTGTCGTCAAATTGAGATTCAAGATCATTTATGGCGGCTTTTTCTCGGTCGCTTAATTCTGATTCCGCATTACCAGCCTGAATTTGGTCAAACCTAGCCTGCTCGGCGGGATTCAGTCTCTCGTCAGCCTTATCATCCGTATCGTAAGAAAGTAGTGCCATATTCTCTTATAATTATACTATACTGGTCCGTATCCACCGATTGGCGTTTCTGACGGTTTTACCTGTTGAGCCGCCGGATTAGTGTTAATGAGATTATATTCAGTGTCGCTAGCTTGGATTTGGATGTGAACATGGTTTTGTCCAGCAAAGAACAACCCTTGTCCAACTGGGAAATTGGATAGACGCTTTTGCTCTTCTTCTGTCAATTTGAACACCTGAGACAGGACATCGACAGCGCTAGTAGACTGTTTTAAGAGGAGCTGCATTGATGAGTTAGAGACAATTGCCCGCCCCATTTTACTGCCCACGAAGTCCTCGACGTCCTGAGTGATAGTCGTTAATCCCAATTGATACTTTCGGGCGCGTTTTGCTAGTGAGAACAGGAAGCTGGCGGAATCATCATATTTCATCAATTGCCAAGCCTCGTCAACAATCAACATGCGTTTCTTCTGGTCGGTGCGCGTAATATTCCAGATATGATTTAAGACAATATACATTGCTGTTGGTCGCAACTCATCTTCCAGGTCGCGAATATTAAACACCACCATATTATTATTGATGTCAATATTGCTTTGTTGTGAGAAGATACCCGCAAATGTTCCAGAGGTAAATTTGCGGAGGCGCTGCGCCAAGCTCGGCCCAGTACCACCCATATGAAGCAGTGTATCGTATAGATCAGAAATTGTTGGCGGCGTGGAATTGTGAGTTAACGGATCTGAGGTAATGCCAACTCGCGCATAAGTGTCAATCAACGCCTGATCGATATCAGCCTCCTCGGCTGGTGTTAATCCCGCCATGACTTGTCCGCCGGCTGTTGCTTGAGCTCCACCCAGCATTTGTCGCAATAGGCCGTGTAATGTCACCAAATTTGCTCTTAAGGCGTCGTCAGCTTCATCGGTATCAATCACTCGCGGCAAGTCAAATGGGTTAATCCTTGTATCGCTATTTAAGCTCAACCTAATATAACTGCCGCCCACTGCATCGCATAATTTTTGATATTCATTTTCTGGGTCGATAATCACGATATCTGATCCAATCATCATACTGCGCAGCGCCTCTAGTTTCACTGTAAACGACTTACCGGCACCAGACTTAGCGAATACTACCATATTGGCATTTTCCAGAGAAAAACGGTCAAAAATCACTAGGCCGTTATTATGCATGTTGATACCATATAACACACCCTTTCCGTCGGTTAGGTCGGCTGAGGTAAATGGGAAACTAGTGGAAATAGCACCAGTATTCATGTTGCGGCGAATCTGTAATTCGTCGGTTAATTGTGGAACGGTGCTATTAAGACCCTGTTCTTGCTGGCTGGAGGCTACTTTAGAGAAGACTAATTGCTGTCCAAAGATTGTTTCAATTTTATGCTGCACAAAGTTTAATTCGTCCATGCTATCGGCATAAATTGTGATATATAACCCGTAGCGGAAGAACTTTTCAGAACCAATTTGTAATTGATCACGTAACTCTTCAGCGTCTTGTAAGGCTGCTTCTAGTCCTGGATCGCGCACGCGGCCTTTTTCGGAGTTAATATTCATGCTTGCTTCCAGCTGCGTCACTTTTTTGCGTAAATTATTCAGCACAATTTGCGTGTCGACTGGATAAATAAACATACTAATATCTAGAACTTCATCAATGTTAATTACTGAGCTAAGCCAGCCGGTGTAAATCTGACGTGGATAGCCATAAACATACATAGTTCGACCGTATTTTGAGCCCAGACGGAAGTGGTCCGAGTGCAGCTCAATACTGCTTGGTGCAATGAAATCTCGGAGTGTACGCACGCCAGTTAAGAACGCCTGCTCAACTTCAGCCTGCTCACGCGCTCGTTGTTGCGCTGCAATATCTACAGCATCTAGTTTTTTCTTTGCCATTATAGTCTTCCTCCTGTTGGCGGTTGACCTTGACCTTTGGTTACGTAGGCTGTCGTGAGCTGGCTCGGGTCAATTGCCGCCAGTGATTCGCGTGATGAAGTGTCAGGGTTATATGAGGTATAGAATAGTTCACCCAATTGTCGAGTATTTAATTGTCGACTTTTGACACCTATTTGGAATAATCCGCTCATCACTAAATCAATTCGATTCTTAATCTCATCCTTAGCTTTTGCGTACGCGACTTGGTCAATCTTTGTTACAGTCGCTTCTTTCTTGCCACTGAAGAAGCTACTAAACAGGCCCTTTGCCTGCTGTTTCATGACATTTGTATCACCGGCTGGATAATATGGTACGACGACATAGAAACTTTTATCCATAATATTGGCTTCTTGCGCTAAAACATCGATAAAATCCATGTAATCGTCCATTAAAACATTAAGTAGCATGTTGTCTTGATTGCGCCTAATTTCTGCCAGTCTGTCCAGATATGGACCAATATCCACGCGGCGTGAACGAATGAGGATTTGGATTGGGAAATATAATGAATTGATAAAGTTCTGATAGCTAAATTCGATACCTTCTCGTTCACGGGCGCTCATCAGATCAAAGTTAATCGACTCACATTCTACTACTGCCCGAAAACTACCATCACTCATGATAATCATATTCTCGCGCATTTCGGAGAAAAGTAGCGTATTTTGGGTGCTAATTGGCCCACTCTTTTTTTGTTCTGGGGCTTTATCGGGTGTGGGTGAGGCTGGAGTGGGACCTGAAGCAATTGTACCCGGTACTGGTGATTGCGGTGCGCCTTGAATCACCGCATTGGCACTGGCCTGCGGAACTTGCTGATGTAGCTGTTGATCCTGTAACTCTGGTTGCATAATCCCACCTAACGTAATGAAATCACCACTTCCTCTTCTGCTAATTTATTATTTTCTCGCTCAATTCGATTTGCTTCGCGCGAAATAGTTTCAACGGAAAGGTCGCTGTGATTGTTTGCCAAGTCTATTATAGCAGGCGAGACGTTGTTTAGGCTAGTTTGTGGTGTGGCAGTTGATTGATTGCTCGAACCGCTGTGGTTAGATATTGGATTTAATGTTGACTGGTGCATACTCGGATATGGGTTTGTTTGAAGCTGTATGTGAGGATCTGTTTCTGAGTCTTCATCTGGTTGGAATACAGATTTTTTATTTGACTGGCCTGATTGCATTTTCTGAATCATGTCCTGTCGTCTGCGAGCGTCTGACTCGATGATTAGATGATTAATATTCTGTGCGGTTGTGCTGTTTTCATCTAAAATATCGTGCGCTGCCTGACCTGTATTAAAAAGGTCTGCATGCATGGAGCTATTTGGATTATTAACACCGCGAATTGACCACCCCTGGCTATCCACCAGATTTGCCAAATATGACAATCGACGCTGAACTTCGGCTTGATCGTAATTGTTTCCATAGGTTTTTTCTTCGACTTTTGGCGCAACCACCTCTACTAATGCCTCAATTCCATCAGGCTGCCACAAACGCTTTTTAGGCCTTAAGAGGAAAGAAACGACCGCCGCCAAATAGACTTCCATCGGCTGATCTTTTTTAAGTGGTAATGCTAGCGCTCCAAAAAACAGAATAACGGGCACTGGAATTAGCGCCATCGGTAATAATATTCGCCCAAGAGCATATGCAATACCAATTCCAGCGACTGCTATGATTAAAAACACAAACTGACGGAAACTAAACGGTCCGAGCAGCTTATCTTCCGCCTCTACGTCTTGAGGAACTTTATACACCGACATACTGCTTATATTATAGCAAATTGTAAAGATTACAGCATACTCTGGAGTATTCTGAGCTGTTCTTTGGCGGCATCAGTTGCACGTGACGACAATCGTTCATTGGTGAGAATTTCGTCAATATTATCCTTAATTGACTGACGTCTTGTAGCGCTAATAATACCACCAGATGGGCTATTAATAGCCTCCATGAGCAATTTAACACCGTCAGCGTCGGTAGAAGCCAAATCTTCCGCTTTATATTTACCACCCTCCAACCATTCAGAGCAGTATTTCATGAGATCGCCGCGGTTATTGATAGCACCTCTGATAAGGTCGTCAATAAGCTTACCGCCCATGAACGAAGCCTTATTTTTAACTCCAGAAGCTGCCAATGCTGCCGCCGCTGAGGAATTAAATTCTGGAGGTAATTCACTTAACAATTGAGCCACTTCTGTTACAGTACCATACTTAATTTGTTCTTCAATCGCCGCCTCACGGACATATATATTTTTACTATCAATAACAGTGCCGTCGGCCGTGGTGACACTTTTACCCAGAGCCAAGTCTTGTCGTTGTCCGGAACTTAATTTATGGTGTTTCATAATCTGATGAGCTTCCTCGATAGATTTAGAAGTTTCACCTCTGGTTGTAGAAATAGCGCTTGCCAATGCCGCCTCTTTGCCATATGGGCTAACATTACCAGCAGCCTGATCCTGGAGGGTGCTATTCGATAAGAGGTCTTCTGCAAATTTCTTATTAAGCTGACGTTGAGCGTTACTCTTGCGCAGCCCCTCTGCTGCTATACTGGTTTCTAGTTCGTTAAATGCATCCATAAGGTCAGAATTCTGCTGATGTTGTTTCATATCTCGCTTAATTGACCAGCCAGGAAGTACACCCCGTGAGATACGATCAGGTAAAGATCGCTTCGTACTCATGTCGCTCGGCCAATATCCCTGAGCTGCCTCTGCGTAGCGGTTGGCGTCTTGCTCGGATAACAATTCAGAGCGTCGAGCTGTTTGTTTGGCTAACAAATCTTCTCGTTTGTGCTTTGCTGATCCTCTGTAAGAATTCTCAGCTGTTTTTTGTGATCTATCTAGGCGCTCCTTACGTAGTCTACTATTATGATTCGCCCATCGGCGTAAGCGGTTTGGATCAAACCGCCGCATCTTATCATTGGCTAATTTATTATTTTTCATAGTTTCACGCCAATCTTTAGACCAGTTCTTAGTCCTGTCGTACAGACCTTTATTTTTGTCGTTAACAAATCCAGCTACCCTATTTAATACGCCACCACTAAGTTTCAGAATTAGAGGAGTCAGCGCTAGTGGTGCTACCTGCACAATCATGCCTAAAATATGCATCATTCCGCCATTTGCTCCAGACGCACTCTGTATAATAATAGTACCAGCTAATTGTGCTCCACCAAACGCCACTGCAAATGCTGGAAAGAAAATCAGCATTGTTGTAAAGAGGCTGCGCCATTTCTCAAACCATTTCTCTGTTCCTGGTAGTAAATAACAAACAAACGCCAGAGGAGAAATAATAATCAAGATAATAATTAATGCCTGTCTTGCAGCCATAATTAAGAGTACTAAGAGTAATGTTAGCCCCAGGCCAACCAAAGCTAGCATTAGCATTGGTACCAGCTCCGCTCTAAGTGTAAACGCAGTAGCCACCCCAGCAACCGCTCCAACTCCTAATAGTCCATCAGCTAGCACCGAGCTAGTGACGTCAGTCCAATTTGTCGGCGAAGTATTCTCGCCCAGCGTGACTACGGTGTTCCTGATGCCCATAAATGCATCTTGTAGAGCATATCCAGCAATATTAGATAGGTCCAGTAAAATAGCACAAATAGTAAAAGATAAATTCACCAGTACCGCAGCAATAATCAAGCGTGGTAGTAGTTTTTTAATACCATAATTACTAATACCAATTGACGTCATCTGAGAATAAATAATCACTAAGAACGCTACAATAAACGCCACGTTGCTAATGTTGCGCATAATTCCCCACGCCATATAAATGCCGCTGTTTTGGTTAGTTGTTTCTAGTGGCTGAGTTTTTAAGAACTCTTGAAGTGCACTATACATCCAGTCCATAGATCCCGCCAAGAAATTAGATACAGGACAAATTATCCACCCTAGACCCTGTACACTACAAGAACTTCCCGTTGAGTTATCAGACGGTGATTCAATCGAGACTGTTGAGGTACTGGTTTGAATATAGCCGTCTGGCGCCACGAATGAATAAACTGCGTACGTAGCCGAGCTTAATGAACTAACCTCGCTTGCGGGGAAATAAATTACCCGAACCTCTTTTTTGGCGTTATCTTCGTGTAAAAAAACAATTGACTTGTCTGGGACTTTTAACTGTTTGATTTTATTATTATCAGTTAGTCTAGTATATTTTTCTTGATTATAAGTTAAGTCGCGGTCATCCCATGTTACATCTGCTGCACGGGCAGAGTTTGGCTGTATAAAAGCGTTCATAAAAACGCTCACCAGCAAACCTGCTGTCAGCAACATAAACCACCGCAACCCTGTGTTAAGAAGTTGCCTACGCGAAATCAACCACTCCATTCGTGGATATAGTAGCATTTTTAGGTGAAAAAGTCAAGAGAAGATAATTAGACTAAGGACTATTACGGTCTATTCTGTCTTTTTGTCTGTTCCTCTACTGCTTTCCTAATATCATCTTGAGAATGGGCGATAAATAGTCCAGAACCTTCGTTATTAGCAGGAGGAGTATTCTCTGTTCGGCTATTTTTATTCTCCTGGCTAGTTTTAAGCGTATCTGCTATTGATTGTAAAGCTTCTTCTGTTGATTTACTCATAGTAGAGCGAAGCCTTTCATTATCCAGAATTCTGGACGCTTGTTCAGGACTGAGTTTACTACTATTTATAGCGTTAGCACTTTGTTTAGCGATAGCCTCTCCTGATAGCTTACTCACGCCTGAAGCGGCAAATTCGCTAAGCTTGCCCGGAGAGAATCCAACTTCCGATGGACCATTTTTTGCCTGCATTTGTCTAAGCGCTTCAGTTCCAGCTTCGCTAACACCTGCATGAGCTCCCTTCATAGTAGTTAGAGCATCGGCCATTCCAATACTGGTAATTTTTCCTCCACCCTCCAAATATTGAGCCATCTGTGTTGCGCCCCATTCACCCTTTTTAGCAAGTTCTTCTGCAGCAATTTTTTGAACGTGCTTGTTTTTACTTTTTAACGCAGCTACAGCATCGCCGTTATGTTCATATATGAATGATCGCTGAGCCTCTTCTCTGGCGAATTTATCAGAAGCCTCCTGTGCGGCATTTACTCCTTCTGACAGACCGAAGAATCTACCAGCTGCACTACTATCAAAAGCTCTTCTAGGGTTCAACGCAATCCCGGCTTTTTGCGCAAGCCAATTGTCGCTCCCCCTAAGACTATCAGCCTTCCTTCCCAGCCAAGTATTGCCAGATCTTCTGTCTGCCTGCTTCCTAGCTGAACGCATATTCCATCTATTTCTTAAATCTCCGATTCTAGATTTACTAAGAGCCATTCCCCTCAGTCGTTTATTCGCTAATCCACTCAATCCACTAATTTTTCCTCCGATACTTCCTAGTGAGTTTAGCGAACCTTTCAAGACAAATGGGGTGGTTCCTAGTGGTATTATAGACGCTCCTAATGCTGCTATCTGCATAGTCTCTTTTGGGTTATCTGGCATGTCTGTAGCTGAAGCGGCTAATATAGCTGCCGCTAGCTTACCAGCTCCGTACAAAAGAGAAATTACAGGAAATACTATCAATAATCCTCTGAATATTGATACCCATTTCTTAAATAAATTTTCAGTATTTGGTAAGAGCCACGTTGCAAATGCTACAGGAGAGATTGCTATTAACAATATAATAGCGGCCTGTCTAGCTATTAATATTATCATAACAACCAACAGGGATAAAAGTAGTGCCAATAAAGTGGGTATACTTACAGCAAGAAATGCAAACAACGCCAATCCTGTTGCAACTAACGCCGTAGCTAAAATAGAACTAAATGTTCCGTTTGCTGCTGATTGAGTATCAATTCCTGCTGCCGCCCCCTCGAGGATACCCTTCAAAGAGACTCCTAATATATTAGATAAATCAACTGCCAGCTGGCATATATAAAAAGATAAATTAACAAGGAGAGCCCCTATTATTAGTCTTGGTAGGATTTTCTTAATTCCATAATTGCTTATACCAATACTACTTACCTGGGAGAAAATTACTGATAAAAACACTATAGCGAATATTGCATTTGCAATATCACGAAAAAAATCCCAGGCTTGCTTTAGACCCCCAGAGGTCGAATCATTTTTAAAAATACCGGGATCTATAGATAAAAACTGTGATATTGCAGCATATGTAGCATCTCCAATATTGCCCATAAAAGTTATAATAGGACACAGAAGCCAACCGATTCCATCAATGCCGCAGGAATTTTTTTCCTCATCTTTACTATCATCTGACTTGTTAAGCGCATCCTCGGCTGCTTGTGCGGCTGAGTCTACTTCTTTTTTTACGTCATTCCACGCTATAGAATTCATGTTTTGTACAATTTGAGTTCTATCTAGTCCAGACCTTCCACTAATGCAGTCAGTAAAATATCTGTCTTTAGCGTTTGCACTTGTATCTCCATTTGTGCGAGAAGACACTGATTCTTCAGCGGAGACTATGCATGTCCCTATCAAATTTTTTGCAAGTCTATTCCTTGCATTTTGGTCGCAATTAATACTATCGCCTACAGTCGCACATCCCGCTTCGAGTTTTTCATTATCTGAGAGTCCTTTATACCAAGGACTCTCAGTGATGTTTGGCGTGAGCAGATTTTCCAAGTTAGACATGTTAGCTTTATTTCCAGCGGCTTCAATCGAGGCTTTTTTTCTGGCATTTTTAATTTGCTCCTCTTTTGACAGCTCTACACACCGCCCTTGCTGATATGGACCTTCTCCGGACGTAGAACCTTGAACTTGTCGCATAGTGGCTTTATATCCACTGTCACAGTTAAGCTTATCATAGCTAACTCTGTGATTGTCTTTACTGCTGTGACACCACCACCATCCTTCATTTCCTTCTCCTTGTGGTGTTTTTTCATATTTTCTGTTTCCATTACCATATTCGGGATTACATACGACGGCACCTCCCTTAATAGATTGAGAATTCACATCATCTGCATGTGCAATTGATATTGGCTGTAAAAGTACAAAAATTAGTGAGATGGCTATAGTAAATAATGACAATCGCATGGGTCTATCATAAAAATACCGCATATGCTTGCATTATAGCACATGCGGTATAGCTATAGTAAATAGATGACCTAAAGCGATCCTATATTAACTTCTCTTCCGGGATCTAGCTCTCTTGATCCGATACCATACGTGATTTCGTTAACCTCTATTTTGTGCAGGATATTTGACGTGTTGACTTCTACGTACATAGTCGTAGGACTAGCGGAAAAACCTCCCTTACTTGATGGTACATGTTTTTCTTCCCCGCCCGCAACAAGTCTAACAACTGAATCTCTTCCTCCGTTAGCATTAGTAACCACGACAAAATTGCGACTCACGTCAAGAATCTTAGTGTAATCATATAAAAGAGATCGTGCTTCCGTACTGCACACTTCCTTCTTGCACGTAGGAGATGTGGGGTTTGATTGCGCCCAATTTCTCCTTATTACATCCAGGAACTTGTCCAATTCTTCAGTCTTTTCTGGATTGAACATAGCTTTGGCGAGGTTCATTGCTCTTGTATAGTTCGCTTCATCGGAATGGTCGACGCTGAGCATTTGAATTAGTCGTATAATTCTTGTAGCGCTCCACGCCGTTTTCTTTGTTACAGGATCAGAGGCGGGTGCTTCTCCATTGTCATAATTGTTTTCGATAAACTGATCTAAGATTTTTACCAAATCATCCCTGGAGGCATTCTTGTCATCCAATACATTCACGTCGATGTTCTCATAGTTCCAGTCTTTTAAGGGTTTCATCATTTCTTCAACATCAGTTTTTTCAATATCAGTTTTTGTCGGATTTGGATGCGGCGGTTCAGCTGCATCTGTAGGATAATAATCTACCGGTGACGGAGGAGTTGCTGTAGTGATGTCCTTATTCGGATCATAACCTTTTGCTCCACATCCAGTAACACCTATAGTGACGACAGCTAGTGCACCCATTCCACGCATAAACCTTATAGGAATATTTCTAAGAAACTCTCCAGTCGTATGCTTTGCTGTTTCAAGAATACCGCTCTTATGTCCTACCATAATGTTTGGAACCCTTCCTCTGACATTGTCAGATATATTTTATAAAACTCCTTAGACCTCTGGTCCAATTGCCGATATCATAACATAAAAAGTAGAAAAATGCAACAATTAGAACATATTTTCTGTAAATAATCCAGTTTGTGATGGAGTAAACGGCGCAAAGTATTCTTGTTAGGTGCTGATTTGCTGGAGTAGCTAAATACTTTATGATTTACCGGTTTTGGCCTAGTGAAGCGCCTGTTTTGGTCAACTCTCGTCTGTAGATGTTTATTATATAACGGAACAGGTGTAAATTAGCTAAATATATCAAGATAATCTTTGTATACCCATTTTTGCCCGTAGGCAACATCTCTGTTATGTAATGGATATAAAATATTTTCATCTACCATTCTCTGGATTATTGTATAGGATCCTGGCTTGGTTGTATTGGTCCAGCTTGCAATTTCCGCAATCCCGACTATAGGCATTGTATAAAGATTAGTCAGTACTGACATTGTTGAAGCCGAGGCTCGTTTGCTCATTTTGTGTATTTTTAATAAATCTCTATCTCTTAATTTTATGATCTTTTCACAAGATTCAATAGAAGATTCGGCGACTTCAATCAGTCCGTCTAGGAAGAATAACAACCACTCCTCAATGTCACCTTCGTGGTAGTTATTGATTTTATCGTAATAAAGACTTTGGTGTTTTCTGAAATAGGCAGACAAATATAATACTGGAATATCAAGAGTCTTTTTGAAAAGCAAAAACATTGTAATAAGCATTCTTCCAGTACGTCCATTACCATCGTTAAAAGGATGGATTGTTTCAAATTGTGCGTGAATTAGGCCTGCCTTTATCAACGGTAGAAAATCATCATCGGCATGAATGAAATTTTCTAAATCTCCGAGCGCTCTTTTCATCTCATGAACTGGTGGTGGTACAAATCTGGCGTTGTCTGGCTTGGTTCCTCCAATCCAGTTTTGTGAACGACGAAATTCACCAGGATAGGGATTTTGCGTAAAGCGTGCGCCAGCCATTAGCTTGCTGTGTAGTTCTCTTATGAAACGCAGAGAAAATGGCATTGTTTTTGATTGTTCTATACCAAAGTTTAAAGCCTTTATATAATGTAGTATGTCATCTACGTCGTCTGGTAGGACACGGGCTTTTTCTATATTTTCGTACTCAATAGACTCTTCCATGGTAGCATTTGTGCCTTCTATGGCACTAGAGCTAGAAGCGTCTTTCCGAATAAACATTGTTAGGAAGAGGTCTTTGTCTGGTAGAAATCGAGTGATTCCATCTAGGACCCCTAATAGGCGAAGCGCTTCATTGTGTTTCGATATCAGTTCTCTAGACGGATGGAAGTCTTCTACTGGCGGGAAATCAGCTGGAACAAAGGCTTTGAATCCTTGAGGTTGCTGTATATATCTTCCAATAATATTACTCATTATGCGCTAAATTATAGAAAAAATACTTTAATTTGACAAGATGAAATTAAAGTAAAATCGATTTTACTTTAATTTGACAAGATGAAATTAAAGTAAAATACAATCCCATAAAAAAACACCCAAATGGGCGAATCGTGGCGCGCTCGACCGGATTCGAACCGGCGATCTCCTCCGTGACAGGGAGGCGTGATAGGCCAACTTCACTACGAGCGCATAGTACACTCCTATACTACCAGATTATCTATGCCTTTTCAAGGAAAATATTTGCTTTTTTCGCTTGATTATTTTACAATTTTTGTATAAGAGAAATTTTATATGACAAAAAGAAATATCATAGCTAGCGTATTTATAGCGACAGTAGTCATAACGGGAATTGTGGTGACTCAGCCTGCTTTAGCGGCGAATTGCGGTGGCGCGACTACTTCGGTTATATCTTGTGATGGTGAAGGAAGCACGGCCCTGATTAATATCGTAAAGCAAGTTATTCAAATTTTGACAGCTGGTGTTGGTGTTGCAGCGGTTGGAGCAGTTATTTTTGGCGCAGTTCTCTACACTACCTCTGAAGGAAGTCCGGATAAAGTTAAGAAAGCGCGGGAAATCTGGACAAATACGGTTATTGGACTACTGATGTTTGCTTTTATGGTGGCAATTACTAACTTTATTATTCCAGGAGGAGTCTTTAACTAATGAAAAACATTATAATAGCAATTTTCTTGGTTGTGGTTGGCTCTGTTGGTGCTAATGTTACATTTTCTCATAACTCTCTTGCCTGTCCTGACGGTAAGATTTTGACGTTAAAGCCGTGGTATGATGGCCTGTTAGAGAGTGATTGCACCGTCAGAAGCCCCGGTCATGACACGACTTCTCAGGCTAACTTTATCTGGAAGATTGTTCTTAATATCGTGGAGGATTTACTACAGGTCGTCGGATATGCAACTACTGGTTATATCATGTATGGCGGTTTTATGATGATGACTAGTAATGGCTCCCCTGATAGGGCGGCTCATGGTCGAAAAACTATCATGAACGCAGCAATTGGTCTGGTTGTTGCTTTGTCGTCTGTGGCGGTTGTTGGCTTTATTTCATCAAGGATAGGAATATAGTATGAAATATATAGAGTTTTTTGCTGGTTTGTTGGGTAGTGCTGGTGAAGTCGGTGTGCCAGATAATCAGGTTAATATTATGAGTATTATCAATTTAGCACTGTGGGCGGCCGGTGTCATCGCGGTGGTTATTGTGATTATTGCTGGGATAAATTATTCCCTATCATCCGGCGATCCAACAAAAACCGCCAACGCTAAGAATGCTATTTTATACGCTGTTATTGGCCTGGTGATTATTTCCAGCGCAATTGCTATAACAAGTTACATTATAGGAAGGGTTTAAGATGAAAATTGTCACAAAGATTCTGATTGTTGGGATGTTGCTGGTTGGGTTATTTGGCGTCCTTTCTCCTATTGCTTCAGCCAACAGCGGTATTGATATTTGCTCGGGAGATGGCGCAGGTTCTATTTACTGCGAGAATCGGTCTGATGGTGAAACAAAAGTTAACAGTATTGTTGGTAATATTGTCAATGTTCTCTTGATGGCGGTTGGTGTTATCTCTATTATTATGATTGTTGTTGGCGGTATTTTGTTCGCTCTTTCTAGTGGCGATGCTCAAAAAGCCGCAAAAGCCAGGAATACCGTGTTATATGCGGTAATTGGTTTAGTGGTTTCATTGTTTGCGGCAGCGATTGTTAATTTCGTATTTAATAGGTTTAATTAGGAGGAAATATGAAAAAAACAGTGGTATCAATAGCAATTATGATCTGCGCAGTCTTTGGGCTGGCAACTTTATCGACCGTTTCCTTATCTAATAATGTCTCTGCTCAGGTGTCAGACGGTATTGGTGCTGCCACTACTTCGGAAATGGAAGGCAGAAAAATTGATGGTGATAGTGGCTTAGTAAAATCAGTCGTCAATATACTCCTATGGGTTATTGGTATTTTGTCGATCATTATGATTATATTTAGCGGTATTCGCTATGTAACCTCGGCTGGCGATGCCTCAAAAACTAAAGCCGCTCAGAACACGCTCATTTACTCAGTAGTTGGACTAATTGTTGCAATAATGGCATGGGCAATCGTTGATTTGGTTGTGAATAAATTTGCGTCGGGCTCATAAAGAGTTTTGCAAATAACAGATAAAAATGTATAATAATAACATCATTAAAGAAGGAGAATAAAACATGAATAAACTGAAGATGATCTTGGCTGGGCTATTGATTGTACCAACAGTCGCTTTGGCAGTATCACCAACGACTAGTGCTGCCGACTTCACTCTGAGAAGTGGAGTTGATAATGCGCAAGGAACGGGTGTTGATAACGTTGCTAAAGACCCTCAGGATTTAGTTAAAAATATTGTTAATATATTCTTGTATGCTGTCGGTGTATTAAGTGTTATTATGCTTATCTGGGGTGGTATTCGCTATACGACGTCCGCTGGCGATAGTAATAAGGTGACCTCTGCAAAGAATACTGTGTTATACGCAGTCGTTGGCTTGGTGGTAGCTATTCTAGCCTGGGCAATCGTTAATATGGTTATTACTCGATTTACATCAGGTTCATAATTAGTCCTATTAAGAAAAAGAGCCTCGCCGATGAGGCTCTTTTTTATGGTCAAAAAATACCGCTACATGTTGGCGGTATTTTATTTTCGATGATTTTATAGAACCTGAATCTTTTTTGCTTTTTCTTGCTTTACTTTTTCAAAAGTGATTGTCAAAACGCCATCTTTCAATTCTGCCTTTACGCCTTCTTCGTTAACCGCGGTTGGTAGGGCTAATGTACGGCTAAATTCACCCCAGTAACACTCTTGGATATGCCACTGGCGAACATCAGCTTCATCACCGCTTGATAGGGTGCCGCTGATTGTCAGGATACCGTCAGAAATACTGACGTCCAAATCGTTGCGGTCTACACCAGCAGTACGTGCTTTAATAATCAAATCATTTTCGGTTTCAAAGACGTCAACTGCCAACTGCCCCATCAAATCGTCAGCTTCATCTTCCCAATTGTCATCAGCTGCTACTGGGCCATTTGTGTTGGTAGTTTGAGGAGCTGGTAAATCTTGGTCGTCTCCACCAAGAAACGCCGCTGTTAGCTCGTCTTCTGCTGTTAGTAGTAGATCATCATCTTGCTTTCGGGCCATAATTTCCTCCGCGTTTATAATAAGGCTCATTGACAATAGTCCCTACAAGTATACCTGTAATGTGCGTTATAATCAACAGTGAGGGGTATAAAACGTAAAAAATACAATGTTTGACGCGCTACTATCAATCATTGCTCCCCACTACTGTTATAAGTGTGGTAAAACAGGGGGTATTTTATGTGTAGATTGTAAAAAATACATCATCAGTCAAAAATATAAAATATGTGTGTTTTGTGGTGAGCCAGTAAAAGACGGGAACTTGTGCCAAAATCATAATGTACCATGTGATATGGTCTGGTGTTTTGCGCGACGGACTGGGGCTGTTGCTAAAATAATTGATGATTATAAATTTCGGCGTGTGCAGGCAGCGGCTGAAGTATTAAGTGATTTATTGGATGTAAAATTACCTCCGTTGCCGCCTGAGACGATTATCGTGCCGATTCCAACTATTTCTCAAAACATTCGTCGTCGAGGTTTTGATCATATCCAAAAAATCGCTATTAAATTATCCAGGCGTCGAAAAGTAGACTGTCTTTTTCTTCTCCGTCGCCGCAATAACGTTACTCAGCATTTTACGAAGTCTTCTCGTCAGCGCCGCCGTCAGGCAAAGGATTTCTTCCAGTTAAGAGGTGTGATTGATAAAAATCGTCGATACATCATTATTGATGACATTTTTACGACTGGATCAACGGTAATGGCGGCGGCAGACTGCTTGAAAAAAGCTGGCGCTGAACGTGTAGAGGTTGCTGTGATTGCGCGGCACGGCCGCCCGAAGTTATAGGTGGTGATAATGGCTGCCCCGATGAATTTCCTGCGCACGGTACAGCTGCTCTGCCAGGATGAGACGGACTAATTGATGCGGGAATACCAGTTTTGATAACGACCAAGTTACATTGGCTCGCTGGCGCATTTCATCGGTAACGCCGTAAGCCCCACCTATAATGAAGACAATATGCTTATTGATGTGATTGCTAATTAAGTCTGATAATTCTGGTGATGATAAGTTTTTACCGCGTTCATCAAGCAAAATGACAAAATCATCTGAGCGCAGGCGACTGGATATACGCTCTGACTCCTCCTGGCGCGCCCTGTCGCCTTCAAAGCTTGAGTGTGGTAGAATTATCATCTCTGCGGCAAACGGCAGTCTCAGGCGCTCTAAAAAACGAAAAACGCCTGGTTGAATCCAGGGCTCGCTCTTTTTACCGATTGAGAGAATGGTTATTTTCATCTTAGATTAATTGTGGCGGAGAGAGAGGGATTCGAACCCTCGATGAGTTGCCCCATACCGCTTTTCGAGAGCGGCCAGTTCAACCACTCCTGCATCTCTCCATAAAGCTAATGTGGTACACCCGGCAAGATTCGAACTTACGACCTCTGGCTCCGCAAGCCAGCGCTCTATCCAGCTGAGCTACGGGTGCATACAGCCTTTCGGAAACCCGATTGGCCATAACAAAAATATAAGGTACCTTCGCCGCTACAAAGCATTGAACTCCTGTATTCTACCACATAAAATATGGTCAATCAAGCTATAGCTTTATTAGTCTAATGAACTTTTCTAAGGTGTCGGGCTTGATTTCTTGCATTGGTAAACGTGCCCCCAACATGTCGACAATTTTTTCACCTTCTGCTTCAGAAAAATAAATAGTTAGTCCCGGAGAGAAGCGCTTGACTGGTAGTAGTAAAATAGAATGCTGGCCATTTTCATGCAGTAAACCAAAGGCGCGAAACTCGCTGAAGTCATGTAGTGTATCAGCTATATAAATACCTTTTGGACTAATAGCGTAGTTGATGGTCTGAGGGTTCTTGTTTGACAAGACAAACAATGCCACCGCCATAATTGGCAGTAAGATTGCAAAAGTCCAGTTCTGGAATACCAGAATTGCCAAAGCCATTAGTCCAGCTAGTACAATGGCAAAAAGTACATACCAAACCGCGCCACGCTGAACTCGCACTCCCTCTGGTGCATTCCAGGCGATTGGTTCAGTCAAATCAATCCCATCTGATGGCGATGGTTTAAACTCTTGTGTCTCTGGACTGTCATTCATGATGTTAGTATATCATGAGCAGAATGAGCTAACAATTAAACGTTAGTGGTTGATCCGCCGCTTAAAGCTGCGCCCAAGATAAAGTTAATAATTGCATAAGCGAAGACTGCGACTAGCAAGCCAATAATTGCATATAAAATAGTGTTCTTTGCGTTCGTGACTGACTCTTTTTTACCACCAGAGATAACGTAGCGAAAACCACCAAAAATCAGCATAATTACGCTCAATACACCAACACCAAACAGCATAATGTTAATGCCACGTTTGACAATTGATGTGTCGCCGTTGATTAGATTGGTCGGTGTGTTGTCGCCACGTGCTGCGTTAACGCCAGCTGGCGCGCCACCTTCGCCGAGTGCAGAAACTGGAGTAGCTATCAAGGCTACGCCGAGTCCAATTGCGAATAATCCTGTAATAATTTTAGAAACATAACTGTGTATCATAATCCTATTATACCTTATTTATTCCAAAGCTGTTAATTGTCACACTTCTATGGTACACTAAATAGTGAATTTGGAGGAGTACCCAAGTGGCTGAAGGGGACGGTTTGCTAAATCGTTAGTACGGAGAGATCTGTAGCGGGAGTTCGAATCTCCCCTCCTCCGCCAAAATTCAAGGAGATAATTGGAAGGGTGACCGAGTGGTTGAAGGTACCGGTCTTGAAAACCGGCGTGCGGTAAAACGTACCGAGGGTTCGAATCCCTCCCCTTCCGCCATAATGACTAATCCGCTGAGCAGAGCGGATATTTTTATGTTGTGAAATATACTTGACAAAAAACAAAGCTTATGCTAGTATAGTAGTTAGTATTCTAAAAAATAGATACCAAAAAGAAAGAAAAATATGAATTTAGTACAACAATTATTTACCACCGCAACCATGCTTGTGAGTCTGAGTACGGCGTTCGGCGTGTTGTTGCACGATACTAATATCGATAAAGCATTTTTATCATCTTGGAAACCGTACAGTGTTCAGGGAAATATCGAGGACGAGACGAAATTGCCAGAGACCAATCCTCATACTCACCCGGAGCATTCGCAGCTTTCTAATGTGCTAAAGGAAGGTTCGGCGCGACCACGGACTACGCCGCGCAGTAACGATAAAAAGCGATTACGCCAAAAATACGCTGCTCGTGGACAACATACTTTTGATGGGTATCATCTTAATCTTGACGCCGCTGGTTGTCCTATTTTAGGCTAATTACTTCTAATTCTGCAACAAGTCGAGTGATAATTTTATCTTGCTCGGCTAGTTGCTGACGAGTTTCTTCAACAAGATGCGCTGGAGCCTTTTCGACGTAAGTCGGGTTATCAAGACGTTTCTGGAGACCTGTCAGCTTTTGGCGAGCTTCGGCTAGGCGTATTTCCAAGTTTTCTTGATGTTGATATAGGGTTTCACTGTCAATATCCAACCATGCCTCCCTGTTTGCCACCGCCAACCTAAGGCCCCGTGGCTGGTCGGTGTGTGCAATTGACTCTAGGCGCATGAGGTGTTTGATGGTGTCTTGATTATCAGCGATGAGGCTGTCATTACCGTATAGCAAGCGGTATTTTTTATTGCCCGGCAGTTCAGCGATCACCCAGCGGCCTTCGGCGACCAGCGTCTTCAGCTGCTCAAACTGCTCAGCAGCGATAGGGTCAAACTTTTCTGGGGTCGGCCAGTGGTCGTGCATTAAAATGCCGTCGGTGTAATTAAGCGTCTGCCAAATCGTCTCGGTAACGAATGGCGTGAATGGATGAGCGATTTTCAAGCTAGTCGCCAGCGCCCAGGATAACAGCGGGCGGTTGATAGCGGTTTTTGATGATTCGATGTACCAATCGGCTAGGTCGTCCCAAATAGCGTGATAAACCGTGTCCGCAGCTTCAGAAAAGCGGTATTGCTCCAGGCGGACGGCAACGTTATTAGCGGCGTCGTTCAGCTGGCGGATAATCCAGTGGTCGGCCGGTGTCTGCGGCTCTAGGTCAACGATTTGGTGTTTATCGCCGATTTGCGCCTCGACGAAACGAGCGATATTCCACAGCTTATTACAGAAATTGCGAGCAGCAATGACTGCGCCCCGGTTGAAGGCTTGATGCTGAGCTGGCGCCCGACCGGCGATGATGCCCATACGGGTGGCGTCTGAGCCAAATTCTGAGACTAATTCCATTGGGTTGATGACATTACCTTTGGATTTGGACATTTTTTGATTGTGCTCATCATTGACCATGCCATGCAGATAGACGTCCTTGAACGGTAGTTTGCCGGTGCGGTACAGGCTGAGCATAATCATGCGCGCTACCCATGCCCGCATAATGTCCATGCCAGTTTCCATCAGGCTGGTTGGGAAATATTTGGCTAGTTCCCCGCCATTTAGGTAATCGGTAACGATGTACGGCCACTGTCCAGACGAAAACCAGGTGTCAAAGGTGTCCTCTTCCCTGATATATGTTGTACCATTTACAACTATCTTTCGTTCGTCAGTGTGGATGTTGAATATCCAATCGCGCGGGTCGCTTTCATTGACGAATGCGGGAATCGGGATGCCCCACGGGATTTGCCGGGAGATATTCCAGTCTTTCAGTTGCTTGAGATAAGCGATGAGCTCTTTGCGCTTGGCGGCTGGATAAAAGGTAATCTCTTCCCTCTCTAAGGCTTCAATGGCTGGTTGAGCCAACGGCTGCATTTTAATAAACCACTGCTCCTTAACCATCGGCTCAATGACGCTGCCGCATTTGTAACAATGCCCGACGGCATGTTCAATGTCTGTTTCGCCGCGGCGCAGCTCCAGCGACTCCAAAGCCGCCAACACGCGAGTGCGGGCTTCTGCCGGCGTCAGGCCTAGGAATTGTGGCGGTACGTTGACCATCGTACCCTCTTGGCTGATGATTTGCTTGAGCGGCAGATGGTGGCGCTGGGCCATCTCGAAGTCGTTCGGGTCGTGCGCTGGCGTAATTTTCACCGCGCCAGTACCGTAATTCATATCGACGTACTCGTCGGCGATAATCGGGATTTCCTTATCAACAATTGGTAACAAAATTCGTGTACCAACTAGCTTTTTATATCGCTCATCGTCTGGATGGACGGCCACCGCTACGTCACCGAGCATGGTCTCTGGGCGAGTAGTGGCTACGATAATTTCGCCAATTTTATCTAACGTCGGATAAGCGATTTGCCACAACTTCCCTTTTTCATTTTTATGCTCAACCTCGATGTCGGCGAAGCTGGTTTGGTGTTTGGTGCAGTAATTGACAATTCTCTCACCTCTGTAAATTAAATCGTCATCCCACATTTTCTTGAATGTGTCGTATACCGTGTTGATGACCTTATCATCTAGGGTGAAGGTCAAATGTTGCCAGGATGCGCTGATACCTAGAGCGCGTAATTGCAGCTCCATGTTACCGCGTTTTTCTTGGACAAAATTCCAAACCTGACTATATAGTTGTTCCCTAGAGAAATCAAAGCGACTCTTTCCCTGCTTTGCTAGCTCTTTTTCATAGACAACCCATGTTTCGAAGCCAGCGTGATCAGCTCCAGGAATAAACACAGCATCGTCACCTTTCATGCGGTGATAACGGATAAGGATGTCTTTTAGATTCATGTCTAAGGCGTGACCAATATGCAAGTTGCCATTAGCATTAGGCGGCGGCATCACGATAGAATATGGCCTGCCAACACCAGTCGGTTCTAGGGCGCCACTAGTCTCCCACATGGCGTAAATGTTTGGCTCGTAATCATTTGGTATGTATTGTTTGGCTAACTGCATAGATAATTCCATAATTTTTCATGTGAAAAAAGACAAAAGAAAATACAAGAACTTTTCACGTGTAAAAGCCCCTAATTATACTACCTTTAAATTTCTCCACATGTTTATATTACAGCTTAATTATATCACAGACCGCGGGAAGGAATGAAGTGGCAAAAGGGGTTACTTTCTGATGGTTTGGTAGATTCGATAAAGCCAATATTGAAGTGGCTTCAGGGGTAGCTCCCAAGTTGCGCCAGAATAGACATCTTTACCGCCAAATGATCGCTTGAACCTTGTAAAGCCAGCCCAAGGATGATTTTTTGGTGCATTTTCTGGAGCGATTCCATATAGGTCAATTTGGTCCATGTGGCGATGTTTTGCGTCAATGATAGCTTCAGTAAGCAGGGCAGTACCAGCGTTTAGCTTGCGATATTCTGGTGCAGATTCAGCAGCGGCATGTGCATAAATTCGTGTTGTTTTTGAGTCGAAAAATAGGGCAGTAGCAATTATTTTATCGTCGTATGTTGCATACCAAAAAGAAGCATCGTCACTAGGTAGCAGAGATTTCGCCTGTTTATGGAAATATGAATCTGGGTGTGGTGACATGCCGGTTCGTTTGGCGACCTGATGAATTAATTTAAGGAAATATTTAATATTTTCTGGGTTTTGAGAATGTCGAACGGTAACGCCTTTTTTACGATAATTCCGATAATAATTTCTGACAGGTTGTGTCATGTTAGATATGATGTCATCTTCTGACGGCTGAAGGTCAATAATGTGAGAGTATTCTGGCTGTAGGTGTATGTAAGTGGCTTTTTTCCAGTGTTCGTCGGATAATACCTTAGAAAAATCTGGTTTGATTGGCCCGACTCTGAGAAATGTTACGTCAAGTTTTTTGCCTAAATCAGTCAAGTTTTTTAGGGCTAATTTTAGACTCTCTTCATTGGTGGCAGTTGGGCCAAAAGGGCAATATAGGCGAGAGTTGCCGGTACCATATTCTAATATTGCGAAATATTCCCAATTTTCACCTCTGTTGTGAAATACTTTTTGTCCGAGTAATTCCTGAAATCTTTTCCAGGCGGTTGATTGTAAAAAATGTTGGTTCATGTTGTAATCCTCACAACGTTAGATTGCTGTCATTGATAAACTTGGCTGGACTTCCAGGTCGTACGGGTCGGCGGGCTGGTCAATGCGGGCGCGGAAATAGCCGAGCGCGGCGATCATGGCGGCGTTGTCGGTGCAGAGCTGGATGGGCGCGTACTCGATGTCGATAGTCAGGGCGTGGCGCAATTGGCGGCGTAATTCTTGGTTGGCGGCGACGCCGCCGGCGATGACGACGGAGGCGGGCTGGAAATTGTCATAGGCTTTTTTAGTCTTATCGACCAAGGTTTTAACGGCAGTGTACTGGAAACTGGCTGCCATATTATGTCTCAGTTCATCGTTTACTAGGGCAGGGAGCTCGTGCGACGGAAAGGTGAAGTCTTTGCCCACCTCGCGCTGAACGGTCCTCAGAACGGCTGTCTTGAGGCCAGAGAAGGAAAAATCATACTCACCGACGAGCTTGGCGATGGGCAGGTGAAAAGCGTGGGGATCACCGAGCTCGGCTGCTTTGGCGATGGCAGGGCCGCCAGGGTAGGGCAGGCCAATGATTTTGGCAACCTTATCGAACGCCTCGCCGACGGCGTCGTCTTGAGTCTGTCCAATGAGCTGGTAGTCGCCGTGATTTTGGAAAAGGACGAGCTGCGAATGTCCGCCAGAGACGATGAGGGCGAGGAGGGGGAAGGTGGGTTGATGGTTTGGCAGGATAAGGTTAAGGCAAGCTGGCGACCTCTCATCGGTGCCGATAGTTTTGCGGACGGCGCTGCCGGATGCATTCGGCGCAGAGGAGACGGTTGCCAGTTGCCGGCTAGAGGCAGGGACGTCTGTCTCGGAGCACTCTTTACGGGTGGCTTCGCCAGCCCGTGGCGTTCGGCTGACGGGGCTTGGCGCGCCCATCACAGCCTCTTCAAAGACGACTGCTGAGGTTGGCTCGACAGTTTTTGACTTATCAATAATATGGCGAGATCCTTGTTTTGTTACAAAATTAGCGTACACATGCGCCTCGACATGGTGTATCTTGTAAAGCGGCTTATTGTGAATGATGGCGAGGGTGCGGGCGGCGAGGGTGCCGATGAGCAGCGAGCCGATCAGGCCAGGCGCGTAGGTGACGGCGATGGCGTCGATATCGTCCCAAGTGCAATCAGCATCAGACAAAGCTTTTTTAATGACCGGGTTGATAACTTCTAGGTGGCTGCGGGCGGCAATTTCCGGGATGACGCCGCCGTATTCGGCATGGATGTCGATTTGGGAATTGACCACATTAGAAAGCAAGCGTTCGCCGTCTTCAACGATCGCCGCCGCTGTTTCGTCGCAGCTGGACTCGATTCCCAAAATCCTCATTTGCTTTTATTATAGCAAATATAAGTGGTAAAATAGGGACATGAAGAACAAGTTGGTAAAAATTGCGAGGAAAACATTACCGAAGGGGGCTTTGAAAAATACGGAGAATGCCTACAGGATTACTCGCACGAAGATGGTTAGTTTGCGGTATGGCAATCCGGCTCGCGGCTTGAGGATCATTGCGGTGACCGGGACGAACGGTAAAACGACGACTGCTTGTTATATTAATGAGATTTTGAAAGAGGCTGGCTTTAAGACAGCGTTGTTTACAACAGCGGTGATTGAAATTGCTGGCCAGGAAAAACTGAACGATTTGAATGCAACAGTGCCGACGGTGGCGAAGCTGTTTCGTTTTTTCCGGGCAGCGCGGCGTAAGGGCGCGGAATATGTGATTTTAGAGGCGACTAGCCACGCTTTATGCCAGCATAAGTTTGATGGCGTGCCAATTGAGGCGGCGGTGATGACGAATTTGACGCAAGATCATTTGGATTACCATAAAACGATGAAGCAATACGCGGCAGCGAAAGCGAAATTATTTGAGAAAAAGCCAAAATATATCGTTCTGAACCGCGATGATGCGTGGTTTGATTATTTTAATCAGTTTACAGCGCGCGAGCAAAAAATGACCTACGGTATGAGTCCAGAGGCCGAGGCGCACATCACGCACGTCAAATTGTATAAGAAGGGGACGGAGGCGAGTTTGCTGATTGATCATCAAACTCATCTGGAGCTGGCGACAAATCTGCCGGGCGAGTTTAACGTGATGAATATGTCGGCGGCGGTGTCGCTGGCGTATCTGTTGGGGATTAAGTTGGAGGATATTCAGGAAGGTGTAGCGAACTTGGAGGTGATTCCGGGACGGTTTGAACGGGTGGATAATAAACTCGGGATTGATATTATCGTGGACTATGCACACACGCCGGACGCGCTGGAAAAATTGTTAAAAACTACGCAAAAGATTACTAAGGGGCGGCTAATCCTGGTGTTTGGAGCGTGCGGCGACCGCGATCAGTCGAAGCGGCCGATTATGGGAGAGTTAGCGGCTAATTTGGCGGACAGGATTTTTCTGACAGATGAGGAAAGTTATAATGAAGATCCGGATGAGATTCGGGCGATGGTTCGCCAGGGGATTGAAAAGACGAAAAAATCTCATAAAATGACGGAAGTGGCCGACCGGAGGCAGGCGATTAGCCAGGCTTTGCAGACGGCAGCGCGCGGCGATACGGTTTTAATTACCGGTATGGGCCATGAGCAGTACCGAATTGTTAATGGCAAGCGGATTCCATGGAATGATAAGGCGGTGGTGAGCGAGGTTATTGCCGAGATTGGTCAAGAGAATCGTAAAATTTCGCTTTAATTCGCTGCCAATTTGGCGATTGGCGGACAAGTTTTTGGCTGTCGGCAGGGTTTTTAAGGAGAGGTTTGATGGCCTCCTCGAGGTAAATGCCGCCCTGCGAGCCTTTGAAAAGAATGGTTGCGTCTTTAATATCGCTGTTTTTTAAGAATTCGCCAGCTTCTGGGGCTGATTGGAAAGATGTGATTTTACAGCCGTTTGCTTCGGCGGTTGGCGCTAGGTGGTTTTTTGATAGATTGCCGACAGTGATGAGCATGTCTAACTGTTTAGGGTCGCAAAGTTTGCCAATTTTCTTATGCTCTGTTTCGGATATGCCGCCGAGTTCGTTCATATCGCCTAAAACTGCTATTTTATGCTTAGCTTCCAGGGAATAGAGGGTTTTTAATGAATGTTCCATGGCGATGGGGCTGGCGTTATATGTGTCATCTAGCAATGTACAACCCCGTATACCGTGTAAAATGTTCATTCTGCCAGAGACAGGTTGGATTTTCTCTAGGGCTGCTGTTACCTCTTCAATATCCATGCCGCAAGCCAGTCCCGCTGCTGCTGCGCCAGTGATGGAGCGAATATTATGCTCGCCTAGTACGGAAATAGTAACCATGCGGGACGTTTTTCCAGAAAATTGCAAATTCACTGCGCAGCCGCTACCAGTAAACTTTTTGATTTTTAGGAAAACGTCAGCGGCTTGATCGCCATAGCTAATACGATTTCCAGCGATGAGAGAATGATATTTTTTATCAATGTCGTGAAGGTTGAATATGGTTTTTTTAGCCGCCTGGCTGATGGACAACTCTTCGCGCGCTACCGTGTCCATTGTTTTGAAAAACTCCATATGCTCCGGCGCAACAGAGGTGATAATGGCAATACCAGGCTGCATATACTTGGTGAATATCGACATTTCGCCCGGGCGGTCAATGCCGCATTCTTGAATAATAATATCGGGCGCATCTGGATTTTTAATGCTGGCTCGGGCATCCGCAAAGACCTTCAGCCAGGCTAGGGGAGATTTAGCGTTTTTCGGTCCATCAACGCCGAGGATTTCCAGGGGTGCACTTAAGGTGGTGTTCAAATTGCCACGGCTATGGCGGACAGTGAACTTTTCTGTTAAAACAGTGGCGGTCGCCGATTTGACGCTGGTTTTACCGACGCTGCCAACCACAGCAATGAGTTTAACGTTGGAGTGAGATTTAAGATATTTCTTAACGTAAGAACCGAGGATTTTTTCTAAAAGATGTTTGAATAATTGCATGGGGATATTATAGCAGAGTGATAGTAATTAAAATTAGCACTCACCCTTGACGAGTGCTAATTTAGTGCGGTACAATGGGTGTATTGTTAACGAAATGGAGGATGATATGGATACACCTATCAAGCCTCTCGGCGACCGCGTGGTAGCGGTGCGCGAGGAGGCGAAGACGCAGACGGCTAGCGGGATTTATTTGCCGGACAATGCCAAGGAGAAGCCAGTGGTAGCTGAGGTCAAAGCGGTTGGCGGCGACGTCAAGAATGTGAAGGTGGGCGATAAGATTGTTTATAAGGAATATTCGACTACGGATTTAAAAATTGACGGTACGGAATATTTGATCGTCCGCGAAGAAGATATTTTAGCAACGGTTGTTTGAGAAAAGAGGAGTTTTTATTATGGCAAAAAAAGTTTTTTACGATGATGACGCACGAGCTCGCGTGTTGGGCGGTGCCGAGGCGCTGTATAACGCAGTTAAGGTAACCTACGGGCCAAAGGGCCGCAATGTGGTGATTGCCAAGGGATTTGGCGGACCGACGGTGACGCACGACGGCGTAACGGTGGCGGAAGGTATTGAGCTGGGTGAGCAAGACGACGAGACGCTGGGTTATAAGGTTGGTGCTGATCTGATCAAGCAGGCGGCTAAGAACTTGAACAAGCAGGCTGGCGACGGCACCACGACCGTGACGGTGCTGACCTATTCGATTTTGAAGGAAGCTAACCGGCTGATCGCTGCGGGGCATAATCCAATGGAGCTCCGAAAAGGCATCGAGCAGGCTGGTGCAGAAATCGTCAAAGAGCTGAATAAATTAGCTGAGCCAATTGAGGGTAAGTCTGAGCGCGTGGCCGAGGTGGCAACCATCTCGGCAGGTGACGCGGAAATTGGCAAATTGATCGCTGGTGTCATCGAAAAAGTTGGCAAAGACGGCGTGGTGACAGTTGAAGCTGGTCAAGGTTTGGAGTTGGAGGCTGAGGTTGTTGAAGGCTTTAGCTTGGACAAGGGTTGGGTCAGTCCGTTCTTCGTCACCGACACTGGTCGGCAAGAGGCGGTTTACGAAAAGCCGGCAATTTTGATTACCGATAAGAAAATTTCTAGCGTGCAGGAGTTCCTGCCGATGCTGGAGAAATTGGCACAAAGTGGTAAAAAGGACGTCGTGCTGATCGCTGATGAAGTCGAAGGTGAAGCGCTGAGTATTTTGGTGCTGAATAAGCTTAAGGGGGTATTTAATACCGTGGCGGTCAAGGCGCCAAGCTTTGGCGACCGCCGCAAGGAGATTTTGCGCGACATCGCGGTGTTGACCGGCGCAACGGTGATTTCTGAAGATCACGGTTTGACGTTTGAGAACGCTGGCCTGGAGGTCTTGGGCTCGGCACGTAAGGTGATTGTCGGTAAAGACGAAACTACCATCATTGAGGGCGCGGGCAAGCCGTCTGGCGTTAAGGAGCGAATTGCTGAGATTAAGTCGCTGTCTGACAACGCCTCCAGCGAATACGAGAAAGAGCAATTCGACAAGCGAGCAGCGGCCTTGAGCGGCAAGGTGGCCGTCATTAAAGTCGGCGGCGCGACCGAGACCGAAATTGACGAAAAGAAGTTCCGCGTGGACGACGCAGTGGCAGCGACCAAGGCAGCCTTGGCCGAGGGAATTGTCGCTGGTGGCGGCGTGACGCTGGTGAATTTGGCTGGTGGACTGAAAGTGAGTGGTGCAGACAGCATCGCGGCTGGTCGGCAGATTTTAAAGGACGCCTTAAAGCAGCCGTTCCTACAGATTATGCGTAACGCTGGCTTGAACGCCGACGCACTCCTGGCGCAAGTCGAGGCGGGCAAGGCCGGATTTGGCGTTAACGTGATGAAGCCTGAGAATGAATTGGTGGACGTCAAAAAAGCTGGCGTCATCGACCCAGCGCGCGTCACCAAGGAAGCGGTGCAGAACGCGGTATCCATCGCTTCAACCGCAGCAACCATGGGCGCACTGGTCGTCGATGTACCAGAGCCAGAAGCTCCAGCTGCACCTGGCGGTATGCCGGGCATGGGGATGATGTAGTTTCTCGCTCATCTAAGTTTCTTGAAAATATCGCTCTAATTTAGGGCGATATTTTGACATAAAAAATATCAGGTTTTATTTCCATTAATACTACAAAAAAGCAATCTTACACCTGTAAAGTTAGTAATAATTTGTCAAGACTTTTCTCGTAATTATGATATAATAGTTGACTTTTTATAGAAATTATGCTAATAATATATCACAAGACAAAGAAAGCGAAAGAATAAGATTTTAAGAAAGGAATACTGTAATTATGAGCGAAACTTCGATAACTAAAGATTTTTGAAGGAAAGAGCCCGATCCCATCAGCCTCAATGCTGAACAGCGTCGTGGAGTAGAGCAGGAGGAGGCGTATAAAAAATGGTGGGATCAGCATTCTAACGATAAAGAAGGCAATACCACTGCACCAGATAGTTCACTAGATGGGTACGTAAAACGCCTTAATGGAGAAATCTCTGGGTATCCTGTAGCGCTTCGTCAGGTGTGGGATTTGGCAGCAGATTTACAGAGCAGGAATCCAGACGATCCACTTTTGCCAGGTGGAAGAAATGAGCTAAGGCGTAGATTATCAGACTATAAAGCATATCTTGATTTAGGTTTTGAAAAGATTAAAGAATTGCAAGGTGCTGATATAAAAGATGTTGCTGATGATGATAAGTCGGCAAAACGTCTCGTTGACCGATTTATGAGGCGAATAACAAGAAAGAAGTGGGATTCAGATGAGAAGAAGGTGATAAAAACCAGGGAAACGGTTCCTGTAGAAGATAAAGATGATTACCGAGAGCTTGTTGATCAATATGATACAGTTGTAAAGGTTCTCGAGTTGGCGTATCAAGATGGTATTTTCTCTGGCTATGGATATAAAGAACCGAAAGAGGCTAAAAAATCGCCTAAATCACCTGAAAACGGTTCGCAGACTGACAATGACCTTAAGGCCTTAGAAGGACGATTAAAAACATTAGAAAAGGATGTTGAAGATTTATTAGCTACGCAACGCGCAGGTAAGAAACCGCCCAAGAAGGAAAAATCCGAGAAATCGTCTGATGAGAAAAAATCCGATTCCAATGAGAAGCTTGGTTTATGGGGAAGAATTAAGCGAGCTCTGGGATTATTTGGTCTAAAAGGTGCTGGTGTCGATAAACCTAAAGCATCACCATCTACGCCGGAGTCTTCTCAAAACAACAATGGCGAGAAAAAAGATAGTCAGTCTAAAGGAGGGTATGATGAGGCAAAAGACGTCTTTAATAGCCCAGATAAGCTTGACGATCTTTACATGAGTGTTCCTATAAATTCAAAGGAAATGAATGTGGATGAGATGTTGGATAAGCTGAGTGAAAATGCGATTACGTCTCCAGGAATTATGGCTATGCTGATTGAGGAAGTATATAATTTTAAGGATACTAACGTTAACAAGATGTCTGCCGCTATGCGTCTTGATCCAGAAGTTTTCCAGCGCTCTCAGAAAATCGTCTCTGGGATATTTGAAAAACTTAAGGAAAGCGGGAAGGTTAAGCATTCGCGCGTTGGGGGCGGAAAGAGCTATTTGGCTTACCGACAGAATAATCAAGGTATGCTAAGCTTATCCGAAACTGGAGTTGACACTGATACGGTAGTTCTGACGGAAGATATTGAAATTGACACGGGTAAAGGGAAGCTTCGTATTCCAGCCGGTTTAAGAATTAGCCTTGATGGTGGACATATAGTCAAGTTCAAATAGGTAGAGCATTAATAAAAATCCCGCCGTTTCTGGCGGGATTTTTATTGGAAGAATAAGCTAACGAGGGTTTGAAAGGTAGTCAATTTCCTTAATGATGTCTAACAACGCCTGAGCGCGTCGCGCTTCATCAATAATTGCTACGGCTGCGTCATGTGCAGGCGCAATAAGACTCTTATCATCCGTTGAGCGGATTAGCAATAAGTAAGTATCAAACTTTTCCTCTGGGGAAACATCAAGTTTATCGACTAGTGGACGAAGCTCGCTAAGCGCAGTTTGTTTGATAGTATCTAGTGCAGGATCGGTTGTCGTGTCTGTTGGAGTAATGGTTGGTGACACTGAGTTCGTCACAATTGTCGGAGTGACGGCTCGTTCGGCAGTAGTTTGATTATCGTCTTGAGGTGTAACGACAGGATCTGGCGAGATGGTCGCTGGATTAATAGTTGGTTCAACTATGTTACTTGTTTCTTCAAATTGTAAATTATTATCAGTGTCCTGTGAAACGCCAGCTAGCACCTTTGCTAATTCTTGGTCGTCACTGATTGATTGACTAGCTCGAGAATCCATTATAACCCACCTTATATATTTAAATTGCTTATGCTTATTATGTTATACTATAGCATGAGCGAACTAAGGAGTGCAATATGTTAGATGATGTAAATGTAATAAAACAATATGATCCAGGTGATGTGCTGGGTGCTGTACTGAATATTCCAGAGCAGGCTACGTATGAGGCTTTGGTTCATGAAGGAGTAAATCAGCGGCGTGATTTTAAGAATATTGTGATTGCTGGCATGGGTGGATCAGCATTAGCAGCAGATATGGTAAGGGTACTAACTACTGGTTGGCTACATATCCCGCTGGTAGTAGTAAAGGGTTATGATCTACCTGGATTTGTTGGTGAAGAAACGCTGGTTATTGCAGTCAGCCATTCGGGTAATACTGAAGAGACTTTGAGCTGTTATCAACAAGCGCTGGAAAAGCGGGCTTGTTTGGCGGTTATGTCAACGGGAGGAAAGCTAATTGAGCGAGCGAAAGATGATAATGTAACGTACGTTCAAGTGCCAGCAGGCGGGCAGCCACGTATGTCAACTATATATCATTTGCGAGGGTTGTTGAAATTATTACAACATTTTTGGGTTATTGATGGTGATTTATATAATCAAGTGGCAAATAGCGCTGATTGGCTGCGGGGAGAGATTTCCCATTGGACGGTTGAGTCTCCAGAAATGTCAAATCAGGCGAAGCAAATTGCGAAGTCTACCATTGGCAAGACTGTGGCTATTTTTGGTGGTGAATTAACGTGGCCATTAGCGTATAAGTGGAAAATTAGTTGGAATGAATCAGCGAAGAATTTGGCATTTTCTAACCAATACCCAGAGTTTAATCATAATGAATTCATTGGCTGGTCGTCACATCCAGTGGAAAAGCCATTTGCCATCTTTGATATTCGTAGCAATTTAGAGCGTCCGAGGATTCGAGAGCGGATGGAATTGAGTGATCGTCTGCTGAGCGGAAAGCGACCAAAGGCACATGTAATTGAGCTTCAGGGAGAGACGCTGATGCGACAATTGTTGTGGGGTTTGGTGTTGGCTGATACGGCAAGTATTTATACAGCAGTGCTTAATGGTGTCAATCCTGGGCCAGTGTTGCTGGTGGAAAGACTAAAAACGGAATTAAGCTAATATTTCAATGATTCAATTGGGTCTCGTTTGGTAGCGTGAGCTGCTGGATATACACCTGAGAGAATACCGATGACAATTGAAATTCCAATAGCCAAAACCGCTGTCTGCCAATAAATATATGGCGTGAGTGGCAGATACAGACTTATGATGTGGGCGCCAACCAGGCCTAAGATGTAGCCAAAAATCCCACCGAGTAGTCCAATGATTGCGGATTCGATTAAGAATTGATTAATAATGTCCCAGCTAGTGGCGCCAACAGCCCGCCGTACGCCAACTTCGCGCTGACGTTCAGCAACATTAACAAGCATTACATTCATGATGCCAATACCGCCAATCAAGAGCGAAATCCCGCCGATTATCGCTAGAACTACTGAGAACAGGCTAACTAAATTAGCTCTCTTTTCGTTAATTTCATCACCAGAAACAATACGGTAATTTTTATCATTGTCATGATTTTTCTGCAAAATGATATCGGCGGTCTTTATGTTAGAAGCCAGATTTTGGTGACTGCTGCTGGTCATAATAATTTGTTGAATTTGCGGTGTTCCTTGGGTGAATTTCTTAATTGATGAAAGCGGTACGATGGCGGCATTATTAAAATTGATATCCAAGTAGCTCACGGGATTTTCAATATTTTTTAATACACCAACGACAGTTAGCGGCTGATTACGGATAAAAATGACATTTCCAATAGATTTTTCGGTGCCAAATAAATCGACTGATAATTGCTGGCCAACAATAACACCGCCTGTATCGTCGATAAATTGTCCGTAAGCAACTTGTAGATTAGTAACATCTTTAAGCGAACCGGTACTACCAATTAACGCAGCGTTTTGGGTATCAATTTTACCATCACGAGCACGTAATTCAGTGTGTAAAAAAGCAATTGGGGCGGCTTTTACACCAGTGATTTTACCCAGATCGTTGGCGTCTTTCTCGGTCAAAGTATTAACCGTAGTGGCGCTATCAGACTCGGTTAGTAGGTTGGTGCCAGTCTTTTTATTGCCAGATTTAACGATGGCAACAGGGGAATTAGTAGATGGAATATCGCCACCAAACAGGCGGCTGATACCACCCGCTAAAGACAAGACTATGGTGATGCTAGCAATACCAATAGTTACGCCCATGACGGTCAAAAATGTTCGTCCACGATTGGCTTTTAGGGCCTGAGTGGCGTTCTCAAAATGGTTATTTATCAATATTTTCATGACTTTTTCGATCCTGTTTTCTTTGAAGATTTTTTCTTCTTTGGCTTTGGCTTGGACTTTGTCTCTTCTTCTTCAATTAATTTTTTAGTGAATTTGCGCTTCTCTTTATGTTCATCGGTGTCGATTCTACCGTCTAGCATGGTAATCACACGGCTGGCATAATGAGTTAATTCTGGGTTGTGAGTAACCATAATAATAGTATTGCCGCGACGGTGTAAGTCGGATAATTCTTCCATAATGAGGTGGCTAGACTTGCTGTCTAAGTTGCCAGTTGGCTCGTCTGCTAGGATAATTGATGGATTATTGACTAACGCCCTAGCAATTGCCACGCGCTGGACTTGACCGCCAGATAATTGATAAGGCATGTAATATTCTCGCTCGCTTAAATGGAAAGTTTTAAGGATGCGACTGGCCTCCTGAAGTCGCTTAACTTTTCTTAGGCCTTTGTAGGTTAAGGGTAGGGCTACGTTTTCAATCACGGTTAAGCGGGGGATAAGATTAAAGTTTTGAAAAACGAAACCGATGTGCTTGGAGCGAATTTTAGCCCGATGTCGTGAATTGAGACTATCAACAGCAACGTCGTCCAGATAATACTCGCCCTCAGACGGTTGATCTAATAGACCAATCGTATTTAATAAGGTGGTCTTACCGCAGCCGCTAGGTCCCATGATGGCAATAAATTCGCCTTTTTTGACTGTCAAATCGACGTTGTCTAGAGCTCTTATTTCAGCATCACCAAAACCAAACCTTTTAGTGACATTAATAAGTCTGATACGTGGTGGAATTGATTCTTTCATCTACGTTCTATTATAGAGGCTAAACAGCAATATATGCAACCATAAGGGCCAATATAGTTGTGGTATAATTATCAACAAGGAAGGATGCAGGAGTGGTTGAACTGGCACGCCTGGAAAGTGTGTAGGCTCTTCACGGGGTCTCCGGGGTTCGAATCCCCGTCCTTCCGCCAGGAGGATTAATTCATGCCAAAGTAGAACACGAGATTAGAATCAATTGCAAAAATCCTAATCATCGATGGTGACGGTAATGTTTTAACTTTGACTTTGAGCGAACACTTAAAATATCCAGAGAAGTCATATCAGCCAGACTTGCCGGGTGGAATCGTGGATGCGGGTGAGTCGGAACATCTAGGAGTGATCCGCGAGGTGCAGGAAGAATGCGGAATAGACTTAGATCCAGTAAAAATACAATTAGTGTACGCCGAGACTGCATATGATGAGAAAGAGAATAAATCAGTCACAAAGCTGTTATATACCACACATTTGGATAATACGCCGGCGGTGGCGCTGAGCTGGGAGCATAGCGATTATAAATGGGTGTCTGTCGCTGAGCTGCAGAACATTAATATGCGTCCTTTTTTCAATCGGGCAATTCGGTACGTAATCGAACACGAGATGATTTAGTTATAGTAGCGGTTTGGTTTGCCGCAAATTCACTCACTAAATAAAACGACCCGGCAACAACGACGTACGTATCAAGCTGCCGGGCTTTTTTGATGGCTTTCGCGAGGGACTTGTCTGTATTATGTTCAATCTCGACGGCAGATTTCATGACATGGCGGATGTTTTCCGGCGGCACATGGCGGTGATTTTTGCCGTAATTGGCGCTGAATGTGGTGGCGTAAGCCAGCTGCGCCAGGTTATCAATTATGGCAAGCGATTCTGCCAGCGACGAATGCTTATTTTGCCCGAATGCTACTACGAAGATAGGTTTTTTATCCGGATATAATTTCCGCAATGAATCAATCAAGGCACGGATTTTCTGGGGATTATGCGCAACGTCAAATATGATGTTAACTCCATCAATGATACGTTTCTCTAATCGTCCGGGAATAGTGGTATGCACGGATTTTTCCAGAACTTCTTTTGGCAGAGGCGGCTTTTTATCTAGCGCCAGCCGCTTTTCGACGGCGCGGTATGCCAATGCCCAATTCCGCTGCTGAAAATCCGGCAGTATTTTCAGAAAATCACTAGCCACTGGCGAAGCAATCGATAACTGTGAATACTGTGACTCTGCATGTTGCCGAATAACCGTTTCAATTTCAGAAGCTTGCCGGTTTATAACGACTGAATCGTTTTGATGAATAATACCAGCTTTTTCTTGGGTGATTTCTGTCAGAGTATTGCCTAGTAATTCCGTATGGTCCAGTCCGATATCAGTGATGACGCGTACAGTTGGCGAACGGGAAATCACGTTAGTTGTATCCAGCCGTCCGCCAATTCCAACCTCAATTATGATATAATTAACGTCTATTTTCTTAAATAGCCAAAAACTAAAAATCGTCAAAAATTCAAAATAGGATAGATGCAGGTTGTGTGCTACGCAAAGGTTGGCAAACTCTTGGAAATAGTGCAAATATTCTTGTTCAGGCAGCGGCTGCCCGCTGATTAGAGAGCGCTCAGCGACGCTGGCGATATGCGGCGATACTAATGTGCCGGTAGTATAACCAGCCTGGTTCAGCAAACTGGTAGCATAGTAAGCAGTCGAGCCCTTGCCGGAGGTGCCAGCGATGTGGATGGCGGGAATTTGACTTTGCGGACTACCAAGGGTTTCCAGAATGTGTGCTATATATGCCAGCCGATCATGCTTTTCGGGCGGATGGGCGATTAACTCGTCCAAAAAATAAGTGATGTCGCGCATTGAGGCAAATTTCATACCGTATCTGATTATAGCAAAAATAGGTTGTAAAATTTACCAAATGTCTTGAAAAACACTAGATGTAGCGGCTATAGTTAGTGTTGTACGCTATATATGTAGCGTACCCATAAATAAACAAAAAGGCAAATTATCCAAATGAGCCACCAGATGGGGTACTGGCGGCTGATTTTTAGCAGGGCAAATTAAGGAGGGTACATGCAACAAATCAACGTCATCAAACGCGACGGAACGAAAGAGCCGTTTGATGTCAATAAAATTAATGCGGCGATTTTGAAGGCTTGCGACGGACTGCCAGATCAGGTTTCTAAGGTGGTGCAGGTGGCAACCGAGCTGCCGCTGACGCTATTTGACGGGATTACCACCGAGCAGCTCGATCAGGCCGTCATCCAGACGACACTACAGAATGTCAAGGATGATCCAGATTATGATAAAATCGCAGCCCGCTTGTTACTGAAGACTATTTATAAGAGTATTTTGGGCGATTACGAGACGGCAGACGAATTAAAGAAATTGCACGCGCGGGAGTTTCCGAAGCTTGTTAAAGCGGCGGTTAAAGATGGCTTACTTGATAAGCGGATGAGCGACGGGCGATTTGACTTGAAAAAATTGGGTGAAGCATTACGGCCAGAGCGCGACGATCTCAGTAAATACCTCGGTGTAATGACTAATAAAAACCGCTATGCCTTGCGCAAACAAAGCGGCGACCCGCTGGAAACACCGCAATTTACTCATATGCGTATCGCTATGGGGCTTAGCTACAATGAGCCAGACCCGACTGCGGCCGCGATTGAATTTTATGAACACATGAGTCAATTGGAATATCTGCCAGGCGGCTCGACGCGGGTCAATGCTGGCGGCTCCTTCCCGCAGCTCAGCAATTGTTTTTTGCTAAATGTTGATGACGATATGGAATCAATTGCCAAGAGCGTGCGCGATACGATGTTTATCGCCAAGGGTACTGGCGGCATCGGCATCGGTTTTACTAAGTTGCGGGCAGCCGGTAGCCCAGTTAAGACTACTAATACTGAATCAACTGGCCCAATTCCTTTCATGAAGATGATCGATACGGCGCTGTTTGCGGTTAGCCGTAAGGGCAAGAAAGCCGGTGCAGCCGCCATTTATATGGAGAACTGGCACCTTAATTTTGGGCAATTTATTGATTTGCGCTCCAATTCTGGCGACCCGTACATGCGGACGCGCTTTGCCAACACTGCGGTATTTATCTCTGATGAATTTATGAAGCGGGTGCAAAAAGACCAAGATTGGTACTTGTTTGATCCAGCGGAAACGCCAGATCTGCCCGAGCTATATGGTGAGGAGTTCTCGGCGCGTTATAAGGAATATATTAAGCTAGCCGAAGCTGGCAAATTGCGCGTCTTTGAAAAGATGTCGGCTCGCCAGCAATTTAAGCAGATTTTAACTAGCCTGCAGGCCACTAGCCACCCGTGGCTCACCTGGAAAGATACCATTAATGTGCGGGCACTGAATAATAACACTGGTACAATTCATTTGTCCAACCTCTGTACGGAAATTACCCTGCCTCAAGACAAGGATAATATCGCCACCTGTAACTTGGTTAGTATTAATCTGTCGGCGTTTTTGCGTGAGGATAAGACGTGGGACTGGGACCGTTTGCAAGAGGCTTCACGGGCAGCAATTCGGCAATTGGATAATCTAATCGATATTACCGAGACGCCAGTTAAAGAGGCAATGCACGCCAACCAGCAGACTAGAGCTGTTGGCCTGGGCATGATGGGTTTTTCGGACGTATTGGAAAGACTCGGTTATTGCTATGAATCGAGCGAAGCTTATGAGTTAATCGATCAATTGACGGAGTTTATTAGTTATCACGCTATCGACCAGTCGGCGGATTTGGCGGCCAAGCTGGGTAGTTATCCGACATATAACGGTAGTGGCTGGAGTAAAGGGCTACTGCCGATTGACACGCTGGAGACGCTGTCTACCGACCGTAAGGTTAAGGTGAAAATTAATAACAAAACCCGTCTAGATTGGGATAAATTACGTAAGAAAGTTAAAAAAGGCATGCGTAACGCCACTTTGATGGCCATTGCACCGACCGCTAACATCGGTCATGTGGCGGGGACGACGCCGGGGATTGATCCGCAGTTTGCCCAGATTTTTAGCCGCTCAACTTTGAATGGTAAGTTTTTGGAGGTGAATAATAATTTAGTACGCGACCTCAAGGCGCTGAATTTGTGGGACGAAATAAAAGAGGAAGTGTTCGCCAATCAAGGTGACATTCAACACATTGATGCTATTCCGCAGAAATTGAAAGATGTGTATAAAACCAGCTTCCAATTAAGCCCATACGCGTTCATTGAAGTGGCGGCGCGGGCGCAGAAGTGGGTTGATCAGGCAATTAGCCGCAATATGTATCTTGAAACTCGCGATATTGATGAATACGTGGAGATTTATTCTGAAGCCTGGCGGCGCGGTCTGAAAACCACCTACTACCTGCATGTTAAGCCGCGTCATCAATCAGAGCAGACCACAGTGTCGGTGGAAAAATTAGCAGAACAGAAGATTCGAACTGGCGCTAAAACGCGCGGGTTTGGATTTGCCAAGGTTAATAAATAAAATAAAGGAGGAACGATATGGAATATCAAGATACATTACCGGGAATTGATTTGTTGGCGAAGGAAGCAGCGCAGCGAGCTGTTGGGCAAGAAGCATTATTTACAGTAGCTATAATAGAGGAGGATGAATAGATGGGTATTTTAGGTTCAGGACTACGCGACGGTTTATCACTGCACCCAATTCGTTACCCATGGGCATACGACTTATACAACCAAGCAGTGGCTAACACCTGGTTTCCAAACGAGGTGCAGTTAGTACAGGATTTGGCGGATTTTGAAAAACTCAGTGACGAGGAAAAGCATGCGCTCAAAACGGTCATTAGTTATCTTAACCCAAACGAGTTACTGATTAACAAGTCGCTGGCATTTGGTATTTACCCGTATGTCAATGCCGCTGAAGCGCAGCTCTATCTGTCAAAACAGATGTGGGAAGAAGCCAACCACTTCATGACCTTTGAATATATCATTGAGACGTTTCCGTTTGACCGGGAGGAGATTTACGCGGCCGGCTTTGGCAAAAAATCGCTGGCTGACAAGGCAGATTTCCAGAACAAGCACCTGGATGTGATGCTGGATCCAAATCTTGATATCTACACGCTGGAGGGTAAGAAAGACTTTGTCCGCTCACTGGTGGCCTATAATATTGTGCTCGAAGGCATTTGGTTCTACTCGGGCTTTATGGTTGGCATGAGTTTCCGCCAGCGCAACTTGCTGCGTAATGTCGGCACACTGCTGGACTGGATTACCAAGGATGAGAATTTGCATCTAACCTTTGGTATCAATTTGCTGCTGACCATTTTGGACGAAAACCCAGAACTACAAACCCAGGAATTTGCTGAGGAAATTCGCGGGCTTATCCTACAGGCGGTGGAGCTGGAGAAGGAGTACAACAAGGACATGCTGCCAAAGGGCATCTTGGGCCTGAACGCTGATTATGTCAATCAATACGTCATGCACATGACCGACCGCCGCTTGGTCGAGCTTGGGTTTGAGCCAGAGTACAACGTGGCCAACCCGGCCAAATGGATGGCTACCGCAAACGATACCTTGGAATTGGTCAATTTCTTTGAAAGCACTAACACTAGTTATGAAGTAAACACCACGAAATAACTGCCATGGACAAAATTACAACAGATATTTTAGACACAGTTGAAGTTGGGGCTTTGGCGACTGTTAATCGTGACAGAACGCCGCTAGTGACGCCGCTCCACTTTGTACGTTATAAAAATGACAACATTATTTGGATCTCTGACCGGCAATCCTACCATGCTGTTAACGCCTATCGCAGCGGTGTTGTGGAATTTGTAGTGTGGAATGATCAAAAGAATGCTGTCTTTTTAACAACAAAGGTACGAGAGTTGCCAGAGGAAGAAGAGGCCGCGGCTTTGGAAGTGTACGCCAACAAACTGGGCGACTTTATGCCGCGTGTGGAGAATAGGCAAATTTACATCATGCCAATTGGCAAGCTTGATGAAAAAAACACAACAGGAAATTGGCGGCACTATATTGCATAAGCGCTATATATAGCGTAATATAAGCGTAAGCGATACTAAATATATAGAAAGACAGGAACATGAACGCAAGTCAAATTATTTCTGACGACATGACATTGGAAGAAAAATTAAGCGCTATCGACGCGGCCTTAAAAGCGGCACAGGAAACAGCTGACGACCAAGCTAGTGCAAATGGTAGTGTTGCTGCACCCATTGATCCAGCTAGTCTGACAATTTGCGACGGTTGCGAATAAGGTCCGTCTAAGAAGTGCCTATTATTGACAATATAGATTTATTTATTGTATAATAACTGTGTTATGGAGTTATCTGAAAAAACGTTTTTACCTAAGCATCCTGCAGTAAAAAAGATTAAAGCTGCTGGCGAACAGCTGGGCTTACCAAAAGCGGATATCCGTTTGTCTTTGGGCCTCAAGGCCTTGATGGGTGTAATGCACGGCCGTGGTGAAGTTGATATATCCGGTGAAGATAATCTAATTGAGGCGGTAGAAAGAGCTAAGGAGAATAATAGAGGGCTGGTAGTGGTGACGTCACACGAGTCTGGTCTTGATGTGCCTACTGCTAGCTACCTGGCTTCCTTGATGGGTAAGACTGCTATTGGCATAGCTTCGACCAATAGTGATTGGATTAAAAAAGATGTCGGTGGATTTAATGCGGAGCCCATCCAGTACATCCTAACGGGAATAAAAAACTTTATTCGTGTACCGTATAAATGGATAGATCGAAAAAATAAAAGACCAGCTCCCTTTTCTGAAGATGATTATAAAGAGGTCGTTGAACGAGTTAAGAATGGTGAAATAGTCGTTATGGCAGGGTTTTCGGATCACGAGTCAGTGACGCATCGTAATATTGGTTCTGCAGCGGCACATATTGCCCTAGAGGCCGGTGTTGAGATTCTACCGATATCTGTCTCAAGCGATAAGGCGGAGGATTTTTCTGGTGGACCATCTGCGGCTGTATTGAAGGATCATAAACTAAAAATTGATATTGGTGAGACTGGAGACGATTGGTCTGACGTAATTAGCCATTCTTATAGAAAAGCCAGCCCTAAAACAAAGAAGGCCATACGACGCATGATTAGGAATGATTTGGCGAATCATGGGGTATTTAAGAAGATAGTCAGTAAAGGTAATCGTCAGTTGTCTAAAAAGTAAACTGGCTTGACTTACATACACCTCATTGACAAATTAAAAATAATGTGATATCATTTTACTATATAAAAATTAAAACAAAAAGGAATAAAATGGCTGAAGAAAAAGACGTTCATGATTTGGCAGAAAGTGTGCTAAGTCGAGATGATATGTCAGCATTGGCGTATGTGTTGCAGCATGTCAAGGGATCTAGTCCGAGCTCAGTGACAAGGTTGGGTTTGGAAATGAGTGAGCTTGATGACGCGGCGTAGGCTGTTTTGTTTGAGGTAGATAATCGCTGGCCTCTGTTGTATACTGGAAGGTATGGAACAGATTATTTCTCAGGCGGTGAAGCAACTTTTTGATCAAGATGTGTCAGTGCAGTTGACACGACCTGATCCAAAGTTTGGCGATTTTGCGACGAATGTGGCGCTGCAGCTGGCGAAGCCGCTGGGTAAAAATCCCAGCGAGATTGCCGAGGCAATCGCCGAAAAATTGCGCGGCCGCCAGGAGTTTAGCGAGGTTAGCGTGGCTGGGCCAGGCTTCATCAACGTGACGTTAAGCGACCAAGCGGTGTTGGAATCGCTGAAAGTACGACCGGCAACCAACCGTTCAGGGCAAACAGTGGTCATTGAGACCAATTGCCCAAATCCGTTTAAGGCCATGCACATTGGCCACGCGCTGAACGCGATTTTGGCGGATACGATGGCGAATCTACTGGCGGTGGATGGTGCGTCAGTACACCGAGTGAGTTATCACGGCGATGTCGGCACGCATGTTGGTAAGAGTATGTGGGCAATTCTGCGCGAAATTGACGGTGATGTTGGCAAGCTAGACGCTATTCCGGTCGACAAGCGCAACGAGTTTATGAGCCGTATGTACGTTGAAGGCGCACGGGCAGCCAAGGAATCACCAGAGGCACGGGCAGAAATTGATGAGCTAGCTAAGCAATCGTTTGTGTTGGACGATCCGCTGTATAAGCGGGTGTATGACACTTGCAAGGCCTGGAGTTTTGATGAAATTGACGCCAATGTGGCGCGGCTGGGCAATGTGCCAATTGAACGGCGCTATGTCGAGAGCGAGACTGAAGTGCCGGGCAAGGCCTTGATCAAAGCAAAAACCCCAGAGGTCTTTACCAAATCAGACGGCGCGTATATCTTCAAGGGCAGCCAGTACGGTGCGTTTGATAATGTGTTTATCGGTTCGCACGGCAACGGTTTGTACGGTGCGCACGACATGGGGCTGATTCAGCTGAAACATCAAGATTATCCGAACCTGGACCTGTCGATTACGGTCAACGGCGAAGAGCAGGCGGCGTATTTCCGCGGGGTGATCGCCGCCAGCGAATTGGCGATTCCAGAGCTGAAAGGTAAATTGTTTAATTATGCGACTGGCCTGGTTAAATTAACAACAGGCAAAATGAGTTCGCGTACCGGTGAGGTGATTACCATTGACTGGCTGTTCAACGAATTCAAAAAAGCCATCACCCAAGCTGGCGGCGAGCCGACTGACGATGTGGTGGCGGGCGCGCTGCGCTATCAATTCCTGAAGGTAAAAATCGGTAGCGACGTCGTATTCGACATCAATGACGCGGTTAGTTTGACGGGTAACACCGGTAGTTATCTGCAATATGCGCACGCTCGGGCGCGAGGAATTTTGGCAAAATCTGAGCAAGCAGTTGCATTTCCGAAGGAATTATTCGACGAAGATCGACTGTTAGTCAGGAAAATGAGCGAATACGCTGAGGCAGTTAACCGCGCTACCGAAAGTTTGGAGCCGCATCATATCTGCGCCTATTTGTTTGAGCTGGCACAAGAATTCAACCGCTACTATGAGAAGAACCAAGTTGTTGGCAGCGATAAAGAAGCGCACCGCGTCGGTTTGGTGGCAGTGTACGCGGATATTTTGAAGGCTGGTTTGACGATTTTGGGTATCGCAGCGCCGGAGCGCTTGTAAATATTCAATATTAGTATATAATAATACTGTTATGGATGAACCATATTCAGCCAATTTATTAACGCCAAAAAGTAGATTATTGGAGGCTGACCCTAAGTTGGAACGCACACTGTTGTTAGAATCGCAACAATTACGAACAATAAAAGCAGATTATCAGCAGTCGCCGCAATCGTTTGACGATAAGATTGAAGCGGCAAAAAGTGTTGGTCTGTTAGTGCGGCAAACGCTAGATTTTTCTACGACAAGCGATCTCACGCCGGTATTTAATGCGGAAACGCTGGCGGAAAGAGAGACGGCGAATTGTTTTGGTTATACAATCACGGCGTCTGAATGCTTGGATGAAATCGGTATAGAACATCTTATCGCTTATGCTAATCAGCATGCTATTGTTTTAGTGCCTGATAGAAAAAGTAATCGTTTGTTTATGCTGGACACACCGACAAAGGAATTGTACTGTGAAGCGACAGAAGCTGTTGGCGGTGTAGATCCGCTGAATCAGTTGGAAGTCGGCGAACTTCGGGCGATAAACAGTTTGCATACTAATCAAGTCTTGAAACATTTGCCGCCTGCTATCAATAGAGAACAGTTCGTCGATCAAAGACCTTGGCTAAACTTTTCTAGTTCAGACATGCAGCTTCAGAGCAATTCTCGCGATGATATTTTACAGTTGATAAGCTTACCGTCAATTCCCGGCAGAAAATTATTGGAAATGGAATACAATGCACAAATTTTGCGGCGCCACCGCCGACCGGAAGAGGCAGCTGGTTTAATGGAGGATATTTCCGGCATTTATCTGGACGTTGATTCGCGCAATGACTTGGCGGAAGTGGGCAGACTGTGCCGTCAGTTAATAGAAAATAGCATGGGAGGGAAAGCCGTCAAGGTGGCTATGGTGGTGAACGAAAGCCTGGTCGAAGGAGATGCATCAAAAAATATATTCTTTTTACCGGACATTAAGCGAAAAGTAGCTAGTGCAACTGGCGATGCAGGCTTAATGAGAGAAGCGATTGCGTTGTACCGTGAACTTCCGCCCAGCAAGCTAAGAGCTGGAAAATTAGCTAAAGCCTGTCGGCTATTAAAAATGTTACAATCAAAGCATAATTAAAAGGAGTTTACGTAATGGCGAAAACTATTTCATCAGCAAAAAAATCAGCTAGCAAAATCCCGGAGACGAAGCCTGTTGCTAAAAAACTACCGCTTAAAACTGCTGGAAAATTATCAGCCAGCGGTGTGGTGTCCGCTAAAAAGTTGGTTGCTAGCAGCGCCAAGGCTGCCGCGAGAGCGATGTCTACTAAAGATAAAAAGGTGGTTCGCGAGGTAATTAAAGATAGCCATATGGGCGGGTTTGTTAATTTTATCCGCGAACAGGGCGTGGTTGGTTTGGCTGTCGGTCTGGCGATCGGTACGGCAGCTGGTGATACGGTGAAGAAGTTGGTGACGGCATTTATTGACCCGCTAGTACAGCTGATCGTTGGTTCGCAGCAGGGACTTCAGGCGGCATCGTTTACCGTTGAAATTGCTGGGCGTAAGGGCGAGTTTCTGTACGGGGCGTTTATTAGCTCGTTGATTACATTGTTGGCGGTAGCTTTTGTGGTATATGCAATTGTACACCTGTTTAAGCTTGATAAATTAGACAAGAAAAAAGATTAGTGCTTAAGCTTCGGTAGCTGAGGTGACTGGCTATATCTAACTGATTAGCGTGCCGACTGTCTCGCCGCGGACGGCTCGGGCGATATTACCGTCGGTGAGTAAGTCGCAGATAATAACTGGGATATGTTCATCCATAGCTAGTCCGATGGCGGCTTTGTCCATGACGGTGATATGAGGGTTGGTCAGGGCTTCGTGATAGCTGAGCTGATCAAATTTGGCGGCATCAGGGAATTTGGCAGGATCTTTATCGTACACGCCATCAACTTTCGTTGTTTTAATGACAACATCGCATTGCATTTCTAAAGCTAGGTTCAGGGCGGCAGTGTCAGTGGTTAGGAACGGCCGGCCAGTGCCGCAGGCAACGATGACCACGCGGCCCTTTTCGATGTGGCTGAGGGCGCGGCGAAAGGTGTATTGGTCGATAAATTGATTAATTTCGACGGTGGACAGGGCGCGGGTCGGCAAGCCGGCGTCGTTGAAGACATCAGCCAGAGCAATGGCGTTCATTAGGGTAGAGAGCATGCCGATATTATGGGCTGAGACAGGCTGGATGCCGTGGCCGATGATTTGGTTGCCGCGGACATAATTGCCGCCGCCAACCATGATGACGACTTCGGCGCCAGTTTCTAGCGCTGGTTTGATTTGTTCGGCGATCCAGCGGGCGCGCTGCGGGTCGAAACCGCTGGTGAACTCGCCCTGAAGCTGCTCGCCGGAGAGTTTGAGGAGGATACGTTTAGTCATGGTTTTAGTGTAGCATGCTGCAAGGAAGTGGTAAAATAGAAACATGAAAGCCAGTTTTAAGCCGAGAAAGATTTTATGGATGGATTTGGAGATGACCGGGCTGGATCCAGTGCATGATGAGATTTTGGAGGTGGCGGCGATCGTCACGGATTGGGATTTTACGGAAATTGCGACGTATGAAGGAGTTTTGCGGCATGATCCGGAGAAATTGGGTAAACTGCTGGACCGAAACGCCAGCTTTTGGAATGAACATCCGGAGGCGCGACGCGGTTTGGAGGAGCAAAATGCATCTGGTAAGCCGCTAGCCGAAGTGGAGCGTGAATTGCTGGCGTTTTGTGATGAGTATTTTGCGGATGAGCCACGGATTTTATTGGGTGGTAATTCAATTCATCAAGACCGGCGATTTATCGACCAATGGTGGCCTATGTTGTCAAAAAGACTACACTACCGAATGCTGGATGTTAGTGCCTGGAAGGTGGTGTTTGAGGGCAAATATGGCAAGAAATTTGCCAAGCCAGAGGATCATCGGGCGTTGGAGGATATCCGCGGCAGCATTATGGAATTACAATATTATCTAAAGAAGGTGAAAAAATGACCCATAAACAATTTGAAGAGTTTATCTTAAGTTTGCCCGGTGTGTGGCTGGACTATCCGTTTGGCGAGGATGTTGCGGTATATAAATTTGGTCGGGATAATGACGGCGCAGGGAAGATGGTGGCATTAGTGGCGGAGGGTTCAAAGCCGCTCAGGGTAAGTCTGAAATGTGATCCATTACTGGCACAGAATTTGCGGGAAAAGTACGAAGCGGTATTGCCAGGTTATCACCTGAATAAGAAACACTGGAATACCATCATCTGCTCGGGGCAGCTGAGCGATGAAGAGATTTTTGACTTGGCGCGGCTAAGCTATCGGCTAGTGGCGGAAGCCTAACTTGACTTAATTATTTGATTAATTTGTTTTTGGATATTTTCCAAATCAGTGGCGGTTTTTTCTAGCCATTGTCGCATGGCCCTCGACTTGGTGGATTTATACACCTTTGACATCATGTCAATAGTATCGGTTATTTGTATGTTCATTTCATGGGCATAAGTAATGTCTAGCTGTGTATTAAGCGCTGCGTCGTCTAGCTTTTCTTCCAGCTTATCTGATGGGTCAAGAGCGAGAATTTCCTTTTTCTTCTCTTTGTAATCGATGCCAGTTGCTTGCAGTGGATCACTCAAAGATGCTTCTGCGGTAGTTAAGACAGATACTAATGAGCTATTTGTAGTCTGTAGAGAAGTTGATCGGAATTTATTATTATATTTTTGGGAAATAGTTAGCAATTTGTTAACGCGCGCCGCCACATGCGAAGATGTAGTCTTAGGCATAGCATTCTGTGAGAAAATAAAAATTGCAACTAACGTTAAGAACCCTATGACTCCTAAGACAGTTATGATTATTTTAGTTTTTTTATCGAAACCTTCTGCCGGTGGAGGCGTAGCAATTTGATTGAGATAATCAATACCTTGAGATGGATTATTAAAATTATCTGGATACATGTATCTATTTAAGCACAAACGATAACAGAGGTAAAGGATGATATAATAAAAAATATGCAAGATGCCAAAGAAGAAGTGCGGGCGCGGCTGAATATTGAGGATGTGATTGGCGAATATGTTCAGCTGAAGCGGGCGGGTCGTAATCTGAAGGGACTTAGTCCATTCACTGATGAGCGGACTCCAAGTTTTATGGTCAGTCCGGAAAAACAGATTTGGCATGATTTTTCTTCGGGCAAGGGTGGTGACGTGTTTTCATTTGTGATGCTGGTGGAAGGAATGGATTTTCGTCAGTCGTTGGAGCATTTGGCGCGCAAGGCGGGCGTGGATTTGAGTTTATTTTCTCATGGTGATGGACGGACAGCCAAGCGGCGAGCCCGGGCGAGGGAAGCGCTGAAATTAGCAGCGAATTTTTATCAGCAAAATTTGGTGAAAAATTCGGTGGCGCTCAAATACGCAGTGAAAAAACGGCGGCTGAATCGGCAGACGATCGGTGATTTTGTCATCGGCTATGCGCCAGATCAGGGCGATGTGCTGACGAAAGCGCTGGAGAAGCGGGGGTTTTCGCGCCGGGAACTGGCTGATGCAGGGCTGGTGAATCGGTTTGGCGGTGACTTGTTTCGGGGACGGCTGATGGTGGCCTTGAGCGATAGCAGCGGCGAGGTGGTCGGCTTTACGGGGCGAATTATTCATGACGATCCCAGGGCGCCAAAGTATCTGAATACGCCGCAGACCCTGCTGTTTGATAAATCGCGCCATATTTTTGGGCTACATCAGGCGAAAGAGGCGATTCGTAAGAGCGACGCGGCGGTGATTGTCGAGGGGAATTTGGACGTGGTTAGCAGCCACCAAGCTGGCGTCAAAAACGTGGTGGCGACGGCGGGAACGGCGATGACGCTGCAGCATTTGAAGGCGCTGAGCCGGCTGGCGGGGCGGATTCGTGTGGCGTTTGATGGTGACCGGGCGGGCGTCAGTGCAACGGAGCGGGCGATCAATTTGGCGCAGGAAATTGGCGTGGAATTGGAGGTGGTGAGTTTGCCGGATGGCGTGAAAGATCCGGATGAATTGATCCAAAAAGACCCAGCGTTGTGGAAAGTGGCGGTTGAGCGGGCGCAGCCAGCGGTGGATTGGGTGATCGCTCAGCACGCCGAGATGGAAGATTTGAAAACGGCGGAGGGGAAGCGGCGATTTTCGACAACTGCACTGAGAATTGTGCGCGGCTTGAAAGATCCGGTGGAGCAAGAGCATTACTTGGCGGTGATTTCTAAAAAAACTGGCGCCTCGATTACTGCCTTGAAGTCGAAGCTGGCGGGCGAAAAAACGGTAAATCAGCAGCTGAGAAAAACTAAAATTGACAAGGAAAAACCGCACCCTGTTCAAGATGAAACTGAGGATATGCTAGCGGGTCTGGCAGCAAGCGAAAAAACAGTGCGGCGCTGGCTGGCAGCGATTTCCGGCGAGATGCTTGAGAATGACAATGCGCGGCAATTAATTGGCTATTTGCGGGAAAATTTGGACATTGACCTAAGTAATATTCCTCAAGGCTTGCAAAAAATTGAGCAGTATGTGAAAATAGTACAGTTAAAAAGTGAAAGTCGTTATGCCAATTGGGAGCAGAAAAGCTTGGATGAAGAAATGGCTCGGCTAGTCAGGCAAATAACAATAAAACATCGCGAAAACCAAAAGAATCAATTATTAACCCAGCTGCGGGAAGCTGAGGCGGCGGGTGACGAGGTTTTGTCCCAGCACTTGCGCCAGAATCTGAACCAGCTGATTAAGGAGAAAATGTGAGCGACGATACGACTACTAAGCCGGCAAATTTGAACGACGATGCGGATTTTGATCCAGAAATTATGAACGAAGAAGAATCGGAAGATTTGGATTCTTTGACAACAGGGCAGTATTTGGATGATGTGTCGGACGATTCGGTGCGGTTGTATCTAAGGGAAATTGGTAAAATTCCACTACTAAGCGCCGAGGAAGAGATGGAGCTGGCGCGCCGGATTATTGAAGGCGATAAGAAGGCCAAGGATAAGATGGCCGAGGCGAACATGCGGTTGGTGGTGTCAATTGCCAAGCGGTATTCGGGGCGCGGTTTGGACTTTTTGGATTTAATTCAGGAAGGAAATACTGGTCTTTTGCGGGCGGTCGAGAAGTTTGATCCGGATAAAGGCTTCAAATTTTCGACGTATGCTACTTGGTGGATTCGCCAGGCGATTACCCGGGCGATTGCCGATCAGGCGCGGACGATTCGTATTCCAGTTCATATGGTGGAAACAATTAATAAATTGCTGCGTACGCAGCGGCGAATGACACAGGAGCTGAACCGCGAACCGACGATTGAGGAATTGTCTAAAGAACTAGACATGGAGCCGGAGAAAATTGAATATGTCATTAAGATTAAGCAAGATATTTCTTCCTTGGATGCTGGTGTTGGTCGTGATGGTGAAGATGATGATTCGGTGCTGCAGGATTTTATTGTTGATGAAGATACTGTTTCGCCAGAAGATTCGGCGTCAAACCAACTGCTAAAAGAACAAGTTCAAGATATGTTATCCAGTTTAAGCGACCGCGAGCAAAAAATTGTGCGCATGCGGTTTGGGCTAGATAATGGTAAGAATCACACGCTGGAGGAAGTCGGCCAGGAATTTGCGGTGACGCGCGAACGAATTCGACAAATTGAGGCCAAAGCTCTGGCAAAGCTCAGAAAGCATAAAGATGCTAAAAAACTTTATGAATACTTGGATTAATTAGCACTGCTCGGGTACTTTACAGAAGTGGGCGTCGCGGGTAACGGCGTCTATTTTTTGGTGTAATTGATCGAGATTACCGTCATTTATAACAAAGTAATCAGCGATGGCAATTGGTCCGCCTTTTTCCAAATTCTCAATTTCTGACCAATCACGCTGGTCAACTTCATGTGGCTGCATTGGGCGCTCGGGGCGTTTTACCATACGTTGATAACGGAGGTGTTTTGGGGTAACAATAGCAATAACGACTACTTGCCCAGGAAATTCGTGCTTGAGGAATTTATATTCACTCCAAGTGTATAATCCGTCCAAAACGATTTTATTTTGCCCGGCGTTTATTAAGTCGTGGATGTTTTTTATGACGCGTTTGATTACGAAATCTTTGCCCTCACGGCGACGAATTTCTTCGCGAAATTGTTGTTGATTGTCCCAAGTTTTTTCAATTCCGGCCTCGTCCATGGCCTTATAAATAACGCCACCGAAGTAAATTTTTGGAAATCCTTTTTCTGTCAAATACTCGACAGCCGAACTCTTACCGCTACCCGCTAGTCCAACCAGGGCGATAATTTTTGCATGTGGTTGTGTCATAGACCAATTCTAGCAATTTGTTGACATTCTTCCAAATAGAGCGTATGTTTAGGGTAAGTATTATGGAAACAGTTCATAATCACGCTGAAGATTTATCTCAGAATTCACTTTCTGATCTTGATATCTGGGGTCGTTTAATAGAATATCGTAAAGAAGTTCAATGGGGTAATATATTAGCCCAAGTTGAGGAGCTGGAGTCGAAATTTAATTCTAATTCAGATGGCAGTAAAGCATGGAAAAGATTTGTTAACGAACCGGTTATTGATCAGTATGGTCAAGTATGGATGATTTGGAAGTCTGGGGATTGTTATCAGATATATAAGATGCCAGACGATAAAGATGATTTTGATTATGTTTTTATAGATGGCCTTGAAGTGACTCCCACCCGAAGTAGGCTTGGGCCGATTTATAAATTTTCTGTCGGATTTGATAATTTTGGTGATGCAGAAGTCTTAAATATACAGATGAGTGACGAGAGAACCGGGCATTGCCTCCTCTCCAACAATGAAAGAGATCGGTGGGAGACGTATAGGCGGTGGACGAAACACGATAATGACTCCTACAGTGCTATGAAAGACCTTAGAAAAAGCTATGAGAGATATGAGAAAATGCTGATGAATCTGGGTGATTATTCTTTCAGTGCTGAAGAAAGGTTTGGGGAGATTTATGATAAGTATGAGAGAATATGGCAAAAACTTGGCTCTGTGTCAATTAGAGATCTGGCAATAGCGGCTTAAATGCTACAATAGAACTATGAAGCGTCTAGTGGTTATTGATGGTAAGTCGGTATTTTACCGAGGGTATTATGCCATGCCGGGGCTGAGTACGGCGGACGGTACGCCGACTGGCGGCGTGTATGGGTTTGTGAGTTTGGCGATTGAGCTGATCAAGAAATTGGAGCCGGATTATGTGGCGGTGGCGTGGGACAAGCGCGGCACCAATATCCGTAAGCGGCGGGAATTATACCCAGAATACAAGGCAGGTCGCAAGCCAGCGCCTGATGATTTTTATCAGCAAATTCCGATTTTGATGGAACTGCTGGACGCGTTTGGCTGGCCGCTGTATGAACTGGATGATTATGAGGCGGACGATATCATGGGTGCGTTTGCCAGGCAAGCGGAAGCGCGCGGCGTGCAAACCTGCCTGCTGACGTCGGATTTGGATGCGCTGCAATTGGTGTCACCGCTGACTAAAGTCTACGCCATGAAAAATGGTCTGAGGAACATCGAGGAATTTACGGCGGAATATTTTGAACAAAAATATGGTATTCGGACGGACCAGTTTTTGGATTTGAAGGCGCTGAAGGGTGATTCGAGCGACAATTTACCGGGCGTGCCAGGTGTTGGTGAAAAAACGGCGGTGAAATTATTGCAATCATATGACACGCTGGACGGTGTGTATGCGCATGTGGATGAGCAAACAGGCGCTTTACGGACAAAGCTAGAGAGCGGCCGTGAGTCGGCGTATTTGACCAAGCAAGTGGCAGAAATCTGGACGGACGCGCCGGTGGAATTGGACTGGGAGGTGGCGGATGTTAACGACTGCGACTTTACTCGGGTGGCGGAAATTTTGCGGAAATTGGAGTTTCATTCGCTGATCGGGCGGCTGCCAAAGACGATGCAGGCGGTGGGTGAGGTAGCGGAGACGGCGGAGTTGGAGTTGCCGCGTATTGACAATTTGCCAGCTGAGCCGTTGTTTGAAACAGAAAATATTATCTATATTGATCCATCGGAGCCGGACATAGTCTATATTAATTCTAAGCCTGGCGTGGCGTGGCGGGCCAAGATCAGTGAAATTGGTCAACAGGTTTGGCAGTTATTGGCGCAGGGCGTGGTGATCGCGGCGGACGTCAAGGAGTTGTATCACGCACTGGACGATCACGGTGTGACGGTGCGTTTTCATGAGGTCTGGGATGTTGGGCAGGCGGCGTTTTTGATCGATCCGCTCAGGCGTGATCGTAGTTTGATGGCGCTGGCCGGTGATTTTTCAGAGGATAATTCTGTGCCGCGGCAGCTGGCACGCTTACGCCAGATTTACCGCCAGCAGCGGGATTATATGGCGACGCATCAGCAGATTGCTCGGGTGCTTCGCGACTTTGATTTTCCGGTGATTTGGCCGCTGTTTCAGATGGAAAAGCGCGGCATGAAGTTGGACACGACACTCCTTGAACACATGGGTAAGGAGCTGGCGACGGAAGTCAGTCAGCTTGAACAACAAATGTATACGATGGCCGGGCGCGAGTTCAACGCTGCTAGTCCGGCGCAGCTGTCTGAGGTGTTATTTACCAAGTTGCAGCTGCCGACGGTTGGCATTAAAAAAGGCAAAACTGGCTATTCGACGGGACAGAAAGAGCTGGATAAACTGCGCGGGCGACACTCAATCATCGAGCTGATTGAGCGGTACCGGGAGCTGAGTAAATTGATCAGCACCTACATTGAAGCGCTGCCGAAGTTGGTGGCCGAGGACGGGCGGATTCACACGACGTTTAATCAAGACGTCACCAGTACTGGGCGGTTGAGCAGCACAAATCCTAATCTGCAGAATATTCCTGTGAGGACGGAGCTGGGGCGGAAAATTCGCCAGGCATTTGTGCCGAGCGAAGGTAAGGTTTTTGTTGGTGCGGATTATTCACAATTTGAACTGCGACTGGCGGCGGTGCTGGCGGGCGATGAGCAGCTGATTAACGACTTTAATAGCGATGTTGATATTCATACCAAGACGGCGGCCGAGACCTACGGTGTGCCGATGTATCAGGTGACGAAAGCACAGCGGCGTGCGGCCAAGGTGATCAACTTTGGCGTACTGTATGGCATGAGTCCGCATGGCTTGGCGGCGGCCACTGGTATGACCTTTACCGAGGCAAAAAAGTTCATTGAACACTATTTTGCAGTGCGCCAGCCAATCCGCCAATATCTGGATACAATTTTAGTTCAAGCGCGCGAACAAGGTTTTGTTGAGACTTATTTTGGCCGGCGGCGGCCCACACCAGACGTTAAGTCGAGCAATTTTATGGTGCGTTCGGCGGCCGAGCGAGCAGCGATGAATATGCCGATTCAGGGAACGGAAGCGGATTTGATGAAACTGGCGATGATTCGGTTGGAGGACAAGTTGGCTGGGCTGGCCGAGCCAGTCCTGCAGGTTCACGATTCGATTTTGGTGGAATGCCGGGCAGAAGATGCCGAGCGAGTTGGCGAAATAATGCGCGCGGAAATGGAAGGGATTTGCCCGGATTTGCCGATTAAATTAAAAGTTGATGTCGGCGTGGGTACGCACTGGGACGAAGTATAAAAAATATGGTATAATTACGCCATGAAATACACGCAGCGACGCAATTCATTTTCTCGATTTGTACCCATTTTATTAGTGATTGTCATTACCATTGTAGCGGTAGCGGCGGTTATTGCAATTGGTCGGGCGCTGTTTGGCGGAAACGAATCAGATCAAAAGGATAAAAATATTAATGCCGGTCAGATTGCGCTGCTATCAACAGACGAAGGGCGAGCTGTGCGCCTGACGGTTCGTGGGCCAATTGTAGCAAACGAGAATTTTCGCTCATATAGTGTTATAGTTTCGCCAAGCTCTCGGCAAATAACGACGTATGAGGGCTACTTGGATAAAGAGATTAGTCAGAAAAAATTGAATAATAACGTAAAAGCCTATACAGAATTAGTTTACGCGCTGGATAAGCGGAAGATGATGAATGGAACACAATTGACAGAGCAGCAGAACGACTTACGTGGTATTTGCGCGAGTGGCAAAGTATATAAGTTTGAAACATTGAGCGATAATTCAGTTGTGAAGAGTTTATGGACGTCGGATTGTAGTGGCTCTAAAGGCTCAGCGCAGGCAAATGTCAATGAAATTTTGGATATGTTTTTGAAGCAAATTCCTGAAGGCAAGAAGATGGTTGCTGGTATTGGCTTGGGCCAGGAAGAGGCCTTGTTTAAGCTGTAGGAGTACTGTATGCCGGAACTTCCTGAAGTCGAGACGGTTCGCCGCGGTTTGGCGGAGTTATTGCCGGGCCGAGTGGTGGCGCGAGCGATGGTGTTTGATTCGCCGAAGAGTTTTCCGAATGCGCCTAGTGACGTCGAACAATTTTTATACGGTGCGCGCGTGACGGCGGTGCGGCGGCGGGCGAAGGTGTTGATGATTGATCTGGACACTCGCTACTCGCTGGTGGTGCATTTGAAGATGACGGGTCAGCTTATTTTTCGTGGAGCGCAGAGTTTTGCTGGCGGCCACCCGAACGATAGCTTGATCGGCGAGCTGCCAGATCGGTCGACGCGGGTGCAAATTGAGTTTAGCGATGGGTCGCGGCTATTTTTCAATGATCAGCGCAAGTTTGGCTGGGTGAAGTTGCTGCCGACTGATGAGGTGAAGAACTTGCCGTTCATGCAAAAAGTTGGGCCGGAACCGCTTGATCCTCAGACGCGCACCGAAGATTTCATCCAGCGGATTCGCCGCCGCCAAAATTCAATGATCAAGCCAGCGTTTCTTGACCAGGCAGTGATCGCCGGGGTTGGTAATATTTATGCTGACGAAGCACTGTGGGCGGCACGTATTCATCCGCAAACGCGGGTGAAAAATGTTAGCGACCAGCAGCTGAATATATTATTTAATGAGCTGCGGCAAATATTGCAACTCAGTATTGACCAGGGCGGCTCGACTGATAGGAATTACGTTGATGCCGAGGGTCGAAAGGGGAATTATCTGACATTTGCTCGTGTGTTTCGCCGCGAAGGTCAGGCTTGCCATCGCCACCCCGACCAAGAAATCATCAAGCTAAAAATCGGCGGCCGTGGTACGCATGTGTGCCCAGTCTGTCAGGTGGAGGTTGAATGATTCATCTTCTCTACGGCGATAACGAATTTGAGAAACAGGCGGCGTTGGTAGCTCTGGTTGGTGATGCGGATGTTGTGCGGTATGATGGCGAGGAATTAACGCTGGCGGATATGCAGGAAATAACGATTGGTCAGACATTGTTTACGCAGTCTTCGGTGTACGTCATCTCGAAATTGAGCGAAAATTCTGATATTTGGCCACGGCTACCAGAGATATCGTTTGATGAAGATAAAACCATTGTCCTAATGGAGAATAAACTTGATAAGCGAACAAAAACCTATAAATGGCTACAAAAAACTGCCAAAACTCAAGAATTTTTGCCACTCGGTGACCGCCAGAAGCCGCAACTTATCACCTGGTGTGAAATGCAGGCCCGTGAGCGCGGTTATAAGCTGACGCGTAAGCAAATAGGGACACTGCTCGACCGTTTGGGGTTTGACCAGTTGCGACTCAGTAATTTTTTGGATCAATTGGCGCTAGTGAAGGAGGTTACTGACGAACTAATCGACCAGTTAGTACCGTTGGCGAGGTCAGAAAACGTGTTTGATTTGTTTATCGCTGCTTTGTCAAAGGATTATGAAACGGTGCACAACATCATCAGCTATTTGGAGTCGGAAAGTGGCGTAGACGGCGCCTACCAGACGATGGGACTATTGGCGTCACAGGCGACCAATGTGACGGCATTGGTGCTGGCAGGTGGTGACAATAAAACGGTGGCAGCCGATTTATCGGTCAATCCATATGTATTGCAGCGCTTGTCCTCGTCAGCTCGAACCATTGACATTGAACATCTCAGGCCGATCAACGATGCGTTGTTTCAGGCAGACCTTCAGATGAAAACGACTGGGATTAATCCGTGGCTGTTGATAGAGGCGGCTTTAGTCCAGGTTGGGTAGCTGTAAGATTATCGAAAGTATTGATTTTATTTTGATAGTAAGTATAATAATCTTCACGTTGTAATATAGAGGAGTTTGAAGAAAGATGGGTAGGTTACCTAAAGGAGAAGGCTTACATGATCGTAGCGATCGTCATGATAACCCTAGGTCTTTTTTGGGGTGCGCTGCAGTAGCAGCATTTTTGACTGGAGGTATTTTCATAGGTTCCATAAATGACTATCCTGAAGAGCCACATGGCATACCCCCAGCGACAACTTCATCAGAACAATCGGCCAGTGTGCCAAGCGAATTTCCAGTTAGGCCAGAGCGAAAGGCTGAAATTGACGAAAAGGCTAAAAATATATTACAAGATGAATACTGGAGGGGATATACTGGAACTGACGCTTACACTGGCACTGATACATATGGATCTCTGGTTAGTTATTTTTATACTGAAGACGGAAAGCACATGACAGAGGTTGCTGTTTATAATGCAAGTACGGTAGAAAATGAGTCGGTATTAAAGGCAAAAATAACAAAAAGAGATATAAAGAGTGGAGGATGGAAAACTACATCAGAACTTTTGCTTACGTTTGATGTTAAAGATTCGTCTGTAAGAAAAGAGACTCCTATGACAACCACCAGCCTAGAGGAGTCTTTGGGTGCTGGACTGAGTCTTACTGAGGTGTCTAACTTAGACCATAAAGGCGGAAAGATTGTAGTAGTGACCTTTAATAAAGATGGAACGATCTCTGTTGAAGAGGGGCAAGGAGTGGTGATTAATGGTAGTATGGAGTTTGATAGTACAAATTTACATAAGGTCAGTGACCCAGTTAAGGCCCAGTTTTTGGCTAAAGGAGTATTGGATAGTTAGGCTTTGTACTATGCCTATTACTCATAAAAACACCCCAGTAAACTCTGGGGTGTTTTTAACAATTCTCGCAAATTATTTTTCAGTTTTCTTAGCTGCTGGCTTTTTTGCTGGAGCTTTCTTTGTGGCAGCTGGTTTTTTCGTAGCAGCTGTCTTCTTGGCCGGGGCGGCTTTTACAGCCGGCTTTTTAGCGGCAGTTTCCAGCTTAACGCCAGCTTCCTTGGCAATTTTGCTCAATGCACTTTTACGACGAGCAGCGGTATTTTTCTTAATCAGACCTTTTTTAACGGCTGTATCAATTTCACTTTGAGCAGTAGCAAGAGTTTTAGCGCTTGGCGCTGCGATAAAAGCTTTAACAGCAGTCTTAACGTCTTTTTTAATGCCGATATTGCGCTCGCGACGTTTTAAGGTTTGCTTAGCGCGCTTAATGGCGGATTTGATAATTGGCATGTTACTCCTTTACCTCTATAGATTTGTATCGTTAATCAGGAAGAATTATACAGAAAATGACATAAATTGTAAAGAGGTGGTATAGATATTGACTTTATGGTAGTGCTTATGGTATAGTGATGGAAAGTATAACTACAAAACAAAAATAGGAAAAATCATGCCAAACGGATCAGCAAAACAGAAAGTAGTCCAAAGCATCAAGGATGTAACTAATATTTTGGTGACGGTGAGCGCTAGTCCGTCAGTTGACGAATTATCGGCGGCGCTTGGTTTGACGATTTTCCTCAACAAGCTCGGCAAGCATGCCACGGCCGTGTTTAGTGGTGACACTCCACCAGCTATCAACTTTCTGAATCCTGATAAAACATTTGAACAGACAGCTGATAGTTTACGTGATTTTATTATTGCTTTAGACAAAGAAAAGGCTGACCATCTGCGATATAAAGTTGTTGATGATGCGGTGAAGATTTTTATTACGCCATATCGGACGACAATTTCTGATAAAGATTTAGAATTTTCCCAGGGAGATTACAATGTCGAGTTGGTGCTGGCGTTGAATGTTGAGAATAGCGACAGTATTGATGCGGCGTTGACGGCTCATGGTAAGATTTTGCATGATGCCACAGTTGTTGCGATAACGGCGGGCAGCGTGAAAAGCGGACTGGGGTCGGTTGATTGGCATGAAAATAATGCAAGTGGCGTGAGCGAGATGGCAATTGAGCTAATTGATGATTTGAAAACGCCAAAGGTAACACTGGACGAACAGATGGCGACGGCATTGTTGACGGGAATCGTGGCGGTTACTGAGCGGTTTAGCAATAGTAATACATCATCAAAGGCGATGACCGCGGCGGCAGAACTTATGGCGGCAGGAGCCAATCAGCAGTTGGTAGTGTCAAAGATTGCCGAAAGCGAGGCAGAGGAAAAGCTACAAGAAATTGAGAAAATTGAAGATAAAAAGCCTGATAAGGAAGAGTCAGCCACAGAAAATCCAGAGAAAATAGAGGATGACGAATCGGAGCAGGCAAATGGTACGCTGTCGATTAGTCATGAGAAAAAGGGCGATATTGATGAAGTAGCGGCACAAACAGCGAAAGAAAAGCAGGAAGAATCGGCACGGGTCGCCGCAGAGAAGTTGGCTAGTATTGAGCCAGCTAAGGATGTTGACCAAGCAGATGAGGATCTTAGCAAAAAATTAGTGGCAAAGGAACTGACTTTTGAAGAAACTCCGCTAATGGGCGGTACGTTGAATGCAACGACCACACAGGCTGCTGAAGATAAGCAGAAGGAATTGTCCGGTGATCAGAATAAAACAATTTTAACTCATAGTAAGCATGTGGGTGATAGTGCGCCGTCATTTGGGGATACGCCGCTGAATGCTGCCATGGGAGTGTCTGATGAGCCGCCGAAGGTTGACCCGTTTGCTAATACTGCTGGTGAGCAGAAATTGTCTTCTATTCCTGTAGCACCTCTAGCGCCTCAATCAGATGAGTCTATCATTGAGGCTATTGCTAGCGATACTAATAAATTAAACGCTTCTGGGTTGCCAGCGCCAAATCTAGCCAGTGCGCCAATTGAACCAGCGCCGATTAGCGCACCTTTGCAACCAGGACAAACATTGGCAGATGTTGAAAATAGCGTAGCTGGTGCTGCTTTACCGATGCCGCCGGCAGTTCCGGATTTTGGTGCATTGCCACCGCTTCCACCAGCACCGACAGGAGTTGATACAACAGGAGTGCCTCAGATTGCACCATTAGGGGTAACGCCCGAGCCGGTAGCTGCGCCGCCAATCTCGGCAATGCCAACTCAGCCAGTTCAGAGCGCGGGGGAGTTTAACCCAGCACAATTCCAGATTCCAGGGCAAAAATAGTTGATGGATGAAGTCATTCTTATCGATAAGCCACAAGGTTTGACTAGCTTTGGGGTGGTAGCGCGCCTGCGGCGAGTTTTATCAAATCAGGCGGGCAAGAAAGTAAAAGTTGGCCACACGGGCACGCTTGATCCGTTCGCTACGGGATTAATGATTATTGTGACAGGAAAGAAGTGTCGGGAGGCTGAAATATTTACCAAGCTAGATAAATGGTATGAGGCGGAAATTATCTTAGGAAAGAAAAGCTCGACGGGTGACCCTGAGGGTCAAATTACCGAAGTATCTGATTATAAGCCGAGTTTAGAGGAGATTCAGCAGGCAATTAGTCAGTTTGTTGGGAAAATTGAGCAGACCCCGCCGATTTTTAGCGCAATAAAAATTAACGGTCAGCGAGCTTATAAATTGGCACGCGAAGGGAAGCAAGTGGAGATTCCGAAGCGTACGGTGGAAATTTATTCATTGGAACTATTATCCTATGAATATCCTAAATTAAGAATTAGAACTCACGTTTCTAGCGGAACTTATATCCGAACATTAGCGGTGGATATTGGCGAGAAACTAGGGACGGGTGCGTATTGCGAGAATTTGCGGCGCACGCAAATAGCCGATTATTCTGTTAAGATGGCGAAGACTTTGGCGGATTTTGGGATTACTAGCTAATTGCAAAAAGCTGAGTAACTTGGTATAATTACAAGGCTATGATTAGCAAAGATAATAAAGCGAAAGCAATTGCTTTGACTCAGGTCAATAAAAACGACGTCGGTAGCCCACAGGCTCAGGTGTCGGTTTTAACGGCTCGTATCAAAGAGGTCACGGAGCATTTGAAGGCGAATAAGCACGACTTCATGGCGCGCCGCGGCTTGGTCCAAATGGTTGGTAAGCGCAAGCGCTTGCTGAAATATTTGGAGCGAACTGATTTTGAGAGCTACAAAGCAGTTGTTGCCAAGTTAGGTTTGCGTAAATAACTTTACGCCAGAAAACTGCTTAAATCCCCTTTGACGAGAGGGGGATTTTTGTTGTTGTGATTATTTCTTCAATTTGGCGATAAGTACGTCGCGACCGTCGTTGGCGCCGCCTAAAGTGCAGGAATAGAGGGTTAGTTGCGGTTGGGCGGTTTGTTGCTCGATTTCTACTGCTTCCGGCTTAACGCTGTGTTTTTCGCTGATAAGGTACTCATAGCGCTTGCCATTATAATCAACGATGATTTTATCGCCGATATCTAGCCGGTTGATATTATAAAACGGTGATTTTCTAAGTGTTTGCTGAGGAGTCAATCCCATGATAAAACGGTGCGCGGATAAAACAAAATTACCGCCGTCCTTCGGGTTGCCGTTCTCTGGTTTGCGCCACCAAGCACCATGTTCCATGACTTCTGCGCTGCCAGATGCGTACGGCAAATTAATGTCAATTTTTGGAATATAAAGTCGATTTTCAGTGATTTTATTTTCTGTTTTGCTGATAAGTTGGGTGGTGGAGTTATTCTTTGGGTTAATGTTTTGAGATGAAATGAATGGCGATATGGCAATCACAAGCGTGTATAGTCCGCCGATAATTAGCATAATTGCAGTCACAGAAATCAATCGGCTCTTCCATCGTTTTGGTCGTTTTTCTAAAGATTTTAGCTGGAGCGACATGGGATGATTATAGCACATCACATCTGTTTAATAGGGTGACAATGGTGGGGTTGTCATGTTGGCTGGCTGGTGTTTAGCTGAAGGTTTTAGTATAATAGAAATAGCAATTTGTAATGCGGAAGTGATAGAGATGAGAATGTGTCATTAACATGTTGGCATGGTTTCATCCCTGTTACTACCGCGAGAAAGGAGCTCTTTTTATGAGTATTATTAACCCGAGTGGCAAGGAGATTTTTAGCGTTACCACCGAGCTGTGCGGCCGGCCGCTGACGTTGGAGGTCAATCGCGTTGGCTTCCGGACGACGGGCAGCGTACTGGTGCGTTACGGCGATACGGTGGTGCTGGGCAGTGCCCAGGTAGGCAGCCGGCCAGTACAGCTGGATTATTTCCCGCTGTCGATTGATTATGAAGAGCGGTTTTATGCGGCGGGTAAAATTTCTGGCTCGCGGTTTATTAAGCGCGAAGGCCGCCCCAGCGACGAAGCGGTGCTGATCGGCCGGCTAATTGACCGCCCGATTCGGCCGCTGTTCCCGAAAGGATATCGCCAAGAAGTGCAAGTCGTGGCGACGGTGCTGAGTATGGATCCGGATTTTCGCCCGGACGTGGTGGCGATGATTGCGGCGTCGAGCGCCTTGATGCTGACCGGGACGCCGTTTGACGGGCCGGTGGCAGGCTTGCGGGTGGGCCGCGTGAATGGCGAGTTTAAGGCCTTTTTGACGCCCGAGGAGCGTGAGCGATCTGATTTGGACCTAGTGGTGGCCGGTATTGCCAGCGGTATTACCATGGTGGAAGCCGGCGCTAAGGAGGTATCAGAAGAGGTAATTGTCGATGCCATGGCCTGGGCGCACCAGATGATGCAGCCGGCGATTCAGTTGCAGCGCGAACTAGCTGCCAAAGTGGCGCCGACCCCGCAGGAATATGAATTGATTCTACCAAATCCTGAACTGCAAACTGAAGCAGAGGCTTGGGTTGACGGTAAATTGGGCGAGAAAATCCGCCGGCCGTATCCAGAGCGCAACGAAGTGGTTAATGAGATTCGCTGGGCATTCCACGAAGCGATGGCCGAAAAGCTGGGTTTGAGTGCTGAGGAATATAGCGAGGTGCGCGACGAGTACGATGAAGCATTCACCTTGGCGTTGCATAAAGATGTTCGCCGCGGTATCGTCGAGGATAATATGCGTCCAGACGGCCGTAAATTGACGGAAATCCGCCCGCTCAGCTCAGAGGTTGGTTTGTTGCCACGAGCACACGGTTCGAGCTTGTTTACCCGCGGCGTGACGCAGGGTATGAACATTGTGACTTTGGCGCCGCTGAGTTACGCGCAGCTGGTTGATACTATGGAGGTCAACGACGGCGAGCGGCGCTATATGCATCATTACAATGCGCCAGGTTATACGGTTGGCGAGGTTAAGCGGATAGGCAGTCCGGGCCGGCGCGAGATTGGCCACGGCTATTTGGCAGAGCGTGCCTTGACGCCAGTGTTGCCGAGCGAAGAAGATTTCCCGTACGCTATTCGCAGTGTTACCGAAATTATGAGCCAGAACGGTTCGACGTCGATGGCAGCGACCTGCTCGAGCTGTCTGGCGTTGATGGATGCTGGCGTGCCCTTGAAGGCGCCGGTTAGCGGTATTGCCATGGGTCTCATGATGGATGGTGATACGCCGTACGTGCTGAGCGACATTGCCGATGCGGAAGACTTCGCTGGTGATATGGATTTCAAGGTGACTGGTACAGCCAAAGGCATCACGGCGCTCCAGATGGATATGAAAGTGCATGGTTTGCCGGTGGCAGTGTTGCGCCAAGCGATTGAACAGAGCAAGGCGGGGCGGGCGCATATTTTGCAGCATATGCTGAGCGTATTGGCAGCGCCGCGTGATCAGCTCAGCCCGTACGCGCCGCGGATTGAAAAGCTAAAGATTGATCCAGATAAGATCGGTGCCGTGATTGGCAAGGGCGGCGAGGTGATTAACAAGATTACTAGCGAGACTGGTGCTGAGGTTGATATCAAGGAAGACGGCTTGATTACCATCGCCAGTCCAGACGGTGTATCGATCGAGAAAGCGCTCAACTGGATTAAAAGCCTGGTCGAGGAGCCGGAAGTTGGCAAGATCTACGAAGGCAAGGTGGTCAGTATCAAAGATTTCGGGGCGTTCGTGAATATTCTGCCGGGAGTTGACGGGATGGTGCACATCTCGAAGTTGGCCGATCACCGCGTGGCTAAGGTGACTGATGTGGTCAAGGAAGGACAAACCGTTCGCGTGAAAATCACCGGCATTGATGAACGCGGTAAGATTAACTTGACGATGATCGGGTTGTAAATATATAATAGCGAGATAAGTTTAGGAGGTTAATAATTATGGATGACAGCAAAGCTAAGAGTCAACAATCCCAGCAAATCCAACCAACACCAAACCAAGTTCCACCACAACCAACTCCAGGCATGCCATACCAAATGCCACCGAAGAAGAAAATGAGTAAAGGTGCCCTATGGGGAATCATTGGTGGCTCCATCGGACTAATAGTCCTCATTGTCGGTATAGTCCTAGGGGTTATCTTCCTGGGTGGCCCAAGTAAGGCGGACTACAAGGACTTGATTTCGCAGATTAATGACTTTAATTCTGACGCGCTTCGTGAGGTGAAAAGTAGTAGCAATGGCGGTAATCTTCAGGACGGCATTAATAAGTCGATTGAGCGAACTGACGAGCAACATAAAAAAATTGAATCTCATAAAGCACTTCGTGACAAGGAACTAAAAGACGTTTACGATAAGTATAATAATACCTGGAAAAATGATACGAAGCCGTACTTCCAATATTTAGCGCTTATTGCGGGTAAGCGATCGGAGTTTTCTAACAAATGTCAACGTCGCAATAAGATTAAATTCATGGATAAAACCAAAGCGGAGATTGAACAAAGCTTCGACTCTGTCATGAAAGAGTGTATGGACTTGGTAGATGAGACTTCAAAGTCTGACAATAAATTTGCTGCAGAATATGGAAATAATTTAAAAAATTATTTTGCAGAGGTAAAACAGTTTTATGTAAAACTGGCAGAGTATAATAAAACTGGGAAACTTTCTTTGAGGCCAGATGTTCCAAAGCCGCCAATAGTTAATGGCAAAGAAAACTTGGTAAGAGATTTAAGGAATAACTATGACGATTTTAAAAAATTGTTAGAGAAAAAGGCTAACGGTTAAGCGTTTATCTTTGAGAATAAAATACCCTAGCTTGCTGGGGTATTTTTGTTTGTATCGTAGTACTGTATAATAAAAGTATAATTACCTTAGGAGGAATATGGATAATAGTAAGAACAATCAATCGCAATCAGCCCAGCGGCAAGTGCAGCCGCCTGTCGTTCCTGTGCCTCAGCCGGTTCCACCACAACCAACTCCAGGCATGCCATACCAAATGCCACCGAAGAAGAAAATGAGTAAAGGTGCCCTATGGGGAATCATTGGTGGCTCCATCGGACTAATAGTCCTCATTGTCGGTATAGTCCTAGGGGTTATCTTCCTGGGTGGCCCAAGTAAGGCGGACTACCAAGCTGCCCAAGAAAAAATGAACAGTATTATCACGAAGTATAATAAAGTGTCGTCGTCATTATCATATATTTCTACCTCGGAAACAAAATCATCATTAGAGTCTAATCGTGACAAGATTACTACAGCGAAAGGCGACATTAATAAAGCATTGACCGATCTGGGCAAGATGAAAGCCGTCACCAACGATAAAGAGGTTCGCGAAAAGTATGACAATATAAAGAATAGGCTGGAAAAGTTCAACGAAGTCATGGATGCTCTTGGTGAGGTTTATGGCAAGCTGCTGCCAGCAATGAGCGAATTCTCGGGTGCAAGCAGCAGCTACAATCTTTCTAACCTAGCAGCCTCAATCAAGAAGACCAGACAAGATCTTAAGAATGCTGACATTAAGCACGAGTATAATAAAAAATTCGTCAAAGACTTTACTGAACAGCTAGAAAAGATGGAAGAAATGCTGCCAAAGATTATTGAAATGCGGTCTGATTATAAAAAATACGATTCTAGTTATATGACGGAGTTTTACACAATCAATACTAAGATTCAGAAAATCGCTCGTGAATGGCAGTCAAATATGCAAAAAATAGGAGAAGAAGGCGAACTGCGTAATGAGCTAAATAGCTTAGAGGATATCTTAGTAGATAAAGTAAATAAATAAGATTCCTATAAAGTATAAACGCCTCGTTTTTGCGGGGCGTTTTTTGGTAAAATAAATATATGGATAAGCAAGCTGAACTAGACTCGTTAGCGGCGGAAATTATCGAAGCTGGGATTTGTTCGGAATTGGCAGCTCAAGCAACGCAGCTGGTGATGGGCGATGGCAATGCTGATGCTGATATCGTATTTATTGGCGAAGCACCAGGCAAGAATGAAGATTTACAAGGTAAACCGTTTGTCGGTGCAGCGGGGAAATTTCTCGACGAGATGCTAGCGGCAGCCAGTTTGCAGCGCTCAGATGTTTATATTACTAACATTGTTAAATATAGGCCGCCAAATAACCGCGACCCGCTACCAGAGGAGAAGCGCCAGTTTTGGCCGTATTTGATGCGGCAATTAGAAATTATCCAGCCAAAAGCGGTATTGACACTAGGGCGGCACAGCGGCGGCGGTTTTATTCCTGGGCTGCGGATCAGTCAGGACCACGGTCGGCCGCGGCGGGTGCGCTTGCACGAGCTGGAATTTGTGGTGATTCCGCTGTATCATCCAGCAGCAGCGCTATATAACGGCAGCATGCGCCAGACGTTGATTGACGATTTTATACGGGCGGCAGCGTTTGTGCAGCAGAATAATATTGAATCGTAAGATTGGCACGCTGGCAGTCTATAGATATCTGCTCAAAATCCGTGGCTTATT
>CAURVB010000002.1:0-52390 GCA_963528615.1 uncultured Candidatus Saccharibacteria bacterium
CGTCGGCTGCGGCGGAGGCGTCGGCGATTTGGTCTTGGATGGTGGCTTCGAATTCATCTTCGGCGGGTTTGAGGCCGGCGGTGTCGATCAGCCAGAATTCATCCTGGCTTGCCTCGTCAGGAGATGAGGCACGGCGCTTATACGAAACTTTGCCGACGACGTTGTCGCGAGTGGTGCCGGCTTCGCGGGCGACGATGGCGGTGCGGGCGCGCGTCAGGCGGTTGAACAATGAACTTTTGCCAACGTTAGCTTGACCGATGATGGCGACAGTAGGTAATTTACTAGACATAATTGTAGTAATTATAACAGTTATTAGCTATTCTGGCGAGACTGCTAGCGCTGGACTTCGGCTATAAACCCGTGATGATGTTCGTTTATTCTTGCAAGACACAATCTTGCAATTTCCATATACTCTTTCATGTAATCTGAATTTTCTACAGTGAATGGCTTATAGTTATTATCGTCAACTTCTATATAATCATCATTCGAAGAGTCTTCCGCAGGGTTGGGAGTTTAGATTTGTGCTGAATCGTGGGAAATGATTAATGAGTAGCCTTTTCCGTCGGAAATGATTAATGAGTAGCCTTTTCCGTCGGATATACAGTAATATTTGTTGCCGTTATTATCTTCTACGATTGGTAGTTTGTCGTATCTGAGTCGACCAGCGAGTTCCTCTAATTCTAAGATAAGTTTGCTATATCTGGGAATTTGTTCTTCTATCAGATTCGGGAGAGAATTTATATCTCTATTAGAATACAACCTTAAGATGCTCAAATCTCCTTCTTTTAGGGGGGATTATAGTATCTTCATAGATTCCTTCTAGTGCTTTTCTTACGATTTCTCTGATTTTTGGCGCTTTTATTAACGTCTCTGATTCCATGACCAATTGTATCTTCCTAATAAGTTTAACACGATGGATATCTTACAATAAAAATTATGGTATGTAAAGGAAAATATGAGGGTTTAGTTGTAGGCTAGTCTATAATCTCTTCTTTCCACTGGCCTTTTTTAAGGCTGCCAAGCGAATAACTCCCAAAATCTGTCCGGTGGAGTTTGGTGACGGTGTAGCCGAGGGTGGCGAAGGTGCGGCGGATTTGGCGGTTGCGGCCTTCGCTCATCTGGACAATCCAGCGGTGCTCATCACCCTCATGCTGACGTTCGAGCGTCAAGCAGCTCGGTCCGTCAGGCAGCTGCACGCCAAAGTCATTGATCATTTGCCGGTGGAGTGGCTGGAGCGGTTGGTCGAGCGTCACCAAATAGCGCTTAATCTTATAAAACGACGGGTGTGTCATCTGGTGAGCTAAGTCGCCGTCGTTAGTGAGGAGAATCAGTCCCGAACTATCTTTGTCTAGGCGGCCGACAGGTTTCAAGTGATGGAGACTTTTTGGTAATAATTCGTAAATGGTTGGTACGCCGCCCTGCGAGGCGCGCGAACAGAGATAGCCTGCTGGTTTATTTAAGGCGATGAGTTTTTTATCTTGAATCTTCAGGGAGTTGCCGTTATAAGAGACGTGGTTGACTTTAGAGATTTGTTGTCCCAGCCTGGCGGGCTGGCCATCAACAATAATCTTCCCTTTTTCAATCAGTTCATCGGCTTTTCTGCGAGAAACACCCAAACTCAGCGCCACAAATTTATTGAGGCGCTGAGTGTTTCGAGCGGTGTTAAGATCTGTCATTGCTGTGGGTTTAGTGGCGGAGATTGTGGCTGTGGAGCTTCTGGTGGTTGAGGCGGAAGACCTTGTGGCTGTGCGATAGGTATATTAATTTCCTCGGCAGAAGGCTGGGCAGGCTGTGACACGACTGGAATTGTCGTTGTCTGTGGAGTATTTAGTATTGGTGTTGTCGGTGTTGGCGTGCTTAACTCCTGAGCCATTAATTGAGAAACATCGACTGAGTTCTGTGAGTCATCGGTCGGTAATGGTTGAATAACACGATCTCCAAGCCCTGCTGGGCGTGGTACAGATGACGAGAATGGTGCAGTTGGCTGCGGTAAGGTTGCCGGTTGCGGCTGTGGCTGTTGCGCGGCGTTTGGCGTTGGTTGCGGTGTCATTGGCTGCTGTGGTTGTGCCTGCGGAAGCGGATCTACGGGCGGTGTTGTCGGAATGTCGACTGAAGGGGCAGCTGGCTGTGGAGATAATGACGATATATCAGGCCTGGTTACTGGTTGTGGTTCTGGATCTGATGGTGGTAATTGCGGTTCTGACTGGGATGTTGGCTGGGATACTAGAACCGGGTCCGTACCGACGCCAGGTAAATCGCCCAATGTCTCATGAACTGCTCTAACAACGTCTTCGATGCCTACTTGCGACTTTACTAAATAACGATCAGCACCTAATTGTTCACCGCGTTTTCGCTGGTCCTCTGACGATAATGCCGTCATGATGATTACTTTGACGTCTTTTGTCTCTGTTGTAGAGCGCAAGATATCTAACATATCGAAGCCAGAGATTTTTGGCATCATTACATCGCTTAAGATTAGCCGCGGACGTTCTTTAATTGCCATGGCCAGAGCTTCTTCGCCGTCGCCCGCCGAAACGATATCGTAGCCCTCCGCCAAAAGTCGTACGCCGTAAATTTCGCGTAAACTTTTGTCATCCTCGACCAATAAAATTTTTGTCATATATTTATACTATACTGAAGTTTCGGTAAAAAAGCTATAGTCCTTATGTTTGTTTGCACTTGGAGGTTGATTCTCGCTGACGTTTCTTTTTGAGGTTTTCTTCAATCTCTGCTAGTGTTGGTTCAGTAGTGCTTTTTTGTGATTTTGGCTCTGGTGGTTGGGCTATTGGTTTGGAAGAATCTACTACTTGCACGGGGATTGAAATTGTAGTTGAGGTTGGTGTTGGCGCTGGAGGAGTTTTGCTTTCAGGCTCAGACTCTACATTTTCTTTAGGAGCGGGCTTAGGCGTTTCAGTAGTTATTGGGTTGACCTCTGTTTGAGGTGCTGGTTGATCATCTGTAGAATTTAGGCGATGCTTGGCCTCTGTGTTGCTAACGCGCGGAATCTCTAGATAAAACGTGCTGCCGTGCTTATATTCGCTTTCGACGCGTAGATTGCCAGACATTGCCTCGGCCAAGCGACGACTCAAATACAACCCCAGTCCTGTGCCGCCGATTTCGCGTGTATCAGAATTATCAACACGATAGAACTTTTGGAATAAGTGCGGCAGATCTTCGGCAGGAATACCGATTCCACTGTCTTTGACGCTGACAGAAACCTGTTTGTCGTCACCAGAAACATTGACTAAAACTTCACCAGACGAGGTGTATTTGATAGCATTTTCAATCAAGTTGCCAACGACTTCTCGGAAATGATCAGGGTCGATATTGGCGTAAAAAATCGGCTGCAATGATTTCTCTCCGCTCTCATTAACTACATCTGGCATAAAAACGTAATTAAGTTGCTTTTCGTTAGCTTTCATTGTTAAGCCGTCGAAAATTTCCTTGACGAACTCGTTGACGTTGACAATCTCTGGCTCGTTTTTCAGTCGGCCGTCTTCTGCCTTGCTGATATCCAACAAATCTTGGAATAATCTCCCCAGATGGCGTGCAGATTCATGAGCTTTGGTGATAAAATCGCGAGCTTTTTCGTCAATGTGGGCAGTGGCGGGATTTAAGGCAAGCCCCAAGTAACCTTCAATTGACGCAACTGGCGTACGCATTTCATGGCTAGCGGTGGAAATAAACTCAGCCTGCTCACGTTCTTCAGCCTTTTCTTTGGTGATGTCGCGAACTACCACAATAATCCCCTCTCCGTCCGTACCAACAGGCGAGCTGACAATTGAGACTAAAATTCGTTTTCCAGAACTGGTTAGCAAGAACAATTTATCGCTGTGGGTCGGCTGGTTTTTTGCTAAAGCTTGGGAGATTGGGTTTTCAAGTTCATTCACTTCCTTGCCGTCTGATGCTACCAGTTTTAAGACACTTTTCCAGCTTAACCCGAGTGCATCTCCTTGATTCCAGCCAATCATCTGTTGGGCAGAAGGATTGATTAGTTCAATGTTGCCCTCTCTAGAAATCGCCAAAACACCATCATCAATAGTATTAATCACTACATCAGACTTACCTTCAACGGCGGAGAGTTTGGTTTCCAGGCTAGACAAATTGTTGTCAACTTGCTGGCGGCGACTCCACAGTATAAGACTAAACACGAGCGGCAAAAACCCAAAGAAAAGATAACCAATAATAATTTGCGTGTTCATTCCCTGTTGGATAATAGCGAAAATAACTTGAACGACAATCAGCAGACTCATTATTCCCAAAATTACCATGCCGAAAAATCCCGCAAAAATTGCGACGATAATCCACATAACTAAGAATGGAGAGAGAACTCCGCCGCTAGTGATAATGGTCGCAGAAGAAACGGTAACGGCTAGTAAATAGACGAATATTCCAATGGCAGTTTCGTGTTTTCTGGGTAGCCAAAAGCATAAAATTAGGATGAGTAAACTACTGCTCGCGGCCAGGACTGCCGCCAAGTCAGAAACAGATAGGCCGATGGGTAGTTGATAGCCAGTAGGAATGAAGCGCGCCCATGCGTACAAAAGGACAATGGTCCAACAGCTTAGTAAAGCTACTTCGCATAATCGTCGTAGCCAAAATCTAGAAATCGCCTGAGGCTTACAACAAATACTGCCCTTTTTCATGAGTTTATTATGGCGAATTTTTTGTAAAATCTCAAGGGCTACTTTTATGGGGTACTGAGTAAGGTTCTATATTTCTTGGGTAGCGGTGCTATATCGCCTTAAGAAATCCTGAGCTAGTAAAAAGTAGACAGTTGGCCCCTTTTCATGATATAATCCATGGAGTTATGGCCCTATCGTCTAGCGGTTAGGACACCAGGTTCTCATCCTGGTAACCCGGGTTCGATTCCCGGTGGGGTCACCAGATTGGTTATTCATAATTTGGCGGAGTTTCCGTCATTTTTATTTATTAGAAAATATTATGCACTTCTGTTTGATAAAAATGATGAAGACAGGGCTACTTCTCTGGCTTATCTGTATCATTATCCATCTGCTTGACAACCTCGATAAGGTTACGTGGCGTGATGTCGGCCTTGATTAAGTATCCATCAACACGACTCATCACAGAGTTGCGCGAAGCTTCGTCCTGCTCAAAATTGGTCATAATCAGCACCTTGCTGTTGGGGATCAAATCGACGTCATTATTACGCAGTGCGTCAAGAACCTGGTCGCCGCGCTGTTCTGGCAGCATCAAATCCAGGATAATCAGGTCGAAATGCTGATTGCGCGCCGCCACCAACCCGTCATTGCCGTCAACCACCCACGTCACATCATAGCCGGCTTTTTGCAAACTTCGCACATACATCTCGCCGATAAACCGGTCGTCTTCTACGCATAAAATTGTTTTTATCATATTTCCTCCTAATCCCTGTACATGGCGTGATTTTTAATCCAACCGCCGCCTTTTCTGATCAATTGATTATTTAACTGGCCGTCTTCTAATAATTTATCTTTGACAGTGGCGTAAATTGGCAAGGTGAACGAGAAAACCGAGCCTTCGTTTTCGCGGGAACGAGCGGTAATGGAGCCGCCGTGCGATTCGACGAAGGCTTTACAGATGTATAGTCCGATGCCGGTGCCAGCGACTGCCTCGCGCGATCGGTGCGAGCGGTAAAATTTGTGGAATAAATTATTAACGACGTTGGCGGGCATGCCAATGCCATTGTCGGCGACAGAAACTTCTATAAAGTCACCCTTTTTCTCGGCGGAAACCGTTACCGAACCGCCTTCAAAGCTGTATTTTATGGCGTTATCAATGAGGTTGCCGATTACTTCACTAATACTGCCTCGGTCGGCTGCCACGGTAGGTAAGTCATCTGGGATATTAATATTCAGCAAACGTTGCTGGGTTGAGGCGCGCAGCTGCATATCGTCGGCAATTGAAGCATAAATGTGAGCGACGGTATCTTCTAATAGGTGAACTTTCAGGTGGTGCCGGTCAAATCTTGCCACGTTGAGAATATTATCGACGTAGCTAGACAATCGATTTGCAGAAACTGTTAACCGATCGAGCAGCTGCTTCTCGTCACCTTGCAGTCGTCCAGAAAACTCTTCAGCGATAATGTCCAAGTAGCCACGAATCACTGTAATTGGACCACGAAGCTCATGTGCGGCAAATGATATAAAATTGAGATCCTCTTCCTCTGGGAGATAACTGTCGGACTTGTCGATAAGAAAAATAATGGTTTCCGCAGCAGCGCCCTTTTCGTATGAAGCCACCACGTCAAATATTCGTGATTTTTGAATAATACCCGGATTAGTGCCGATGCGTCGCCAACGGCGTTCATCCTTAATTTTATCGTTGGAGATTTCATGTAGCCAGTCGGTAATCGTTGGCTCGTTAATAAAATCCAGCGCTAAAAAGTTTTCTCCATTTGGCTTCTGGGAAATCGGTGCGGCAGAATTGGCGAAAATTATTTTTTGTTTACTATTAAGCACTACAACACCGGTACTGGTCTGGTTTAATGCTTGGGTGAGCGGAGTGTTTTTAGCTTTATCTGTAGGCTTTTCTGCTGGCTGGCAATCATCATAAATTGCTTGAAGAGCAGTTTTAAAGCCAGTTTTTTCATAATGTTTATCGTTGGGCTTGGGTGGTTTTTCGGTAGTCGGTTCACCAATTTTATGCGATAGCGCTGCCAGAATTTTACTAAGCGGCGCAGTAATAATTTTGACGATGACAATTGAAGATACAATTCCTAAAATAAAGGCCACTAAAATAGTAATCCAGAAATTGAACTGAAAAATAGAGCTGATATCAGTCAGGTAAAGAGTAGTCGCCAACCCGATAATCACGCAGGTGTTGGCCGCAAGTAAGATTAATGTAATGTGCCGGTAGTAATATTGTTTATATTGTCGTAGGGTTTTGGCTTTTGGGTCTATTGCCATGAAACGCCTCCCCTGCCTGGAGTGAAGGCTGCGATCCAAGTCTGACCGCGATTCAAGGCAATATTCTTCCCGGATTCGTCAGTCAATTTCAGGGGTGAATTGATGTCTGCCTTTGACCAAGTTGCAGTATTGACTATGCCGTTTTGGAAAATATAGGCTTTGCCGCTACCAGTGGTTTTGGCGTCCTCGTAGCCGTCGGAATTTTGAGCGCGAGCTTCGACGCCGACTTCCATGGCGATTACGACCTTTGAGGCAATTTGTCCATCTTCGCGGTCAGCGTGTGGTGCGCCAGCCAAGTTTCTTACATAGGAATTTGATGATTTATCGTAGGCGTAGGATGTATTGTATAGCGCGCCGCTAAGGTTAATCGTAATGGAAGTTGCGTTTGGCGCTTCGGCTGGTTTTCCATCCGTGCGGTTGAAACTGGTGAACTCGGATTTGGTGTAGCCCTTAGAGCTGTTTAATTGGTCAATTCTTTCTCCGGAAGTGTAGACATTGTGCGGCGCGTAGCGATCGCGGACTCGCCAGTATGAGCCGGCGTTAAAGAATTGGTCAATATCGCGGTAGTTGCCGTTTCTGACTTGCGCTAAAGCGTTGGGGCTGCCGCCAACGTGGGCGACTGATGCTTGGTATGGCGCTGCCCAGCTGAGGTAATATAGTCTGAGGCTGCGCACTGGGCCAATTGTCGCTGGCTTTTCTCCTTGGTATAAGGCTAAGAATCTGGTGATTCCTCCTTCGGCGACTGCTTCGTAAACAACGCCGGCTTTTTTTAGGCCAGACTGTGGTCGAGCGGCTGGGCTGTTTTCAATCATCACGCCAGTAACGGGTTGCTTCGTGGCGTTTTCATCAGCAACTTCTACGCCGGTTAGTGGTAAGTAAAACTTCTTTGGTGTAGTTTTTTTCTTTGGTATTTGTAAATCTGTACTGGCAGTTTGGTCATACTTTATAGAATAAATAGCAATCAAGAAGACTCCAGCAATAACTACCGCGCTGGAAATTAGCGCAATCGCTAAAATATGTTTTTTCACCCACTCTTTAAATCGTTTCCAGCGGGGTTCTTTTTTTTGTCGAGATTTATCTATTTTTTCTATATTCATGCTTATGCTTAGTATAGCATTTTCGGCGCGTGAATAAACTATTTTTGTAGATAATTATCAATTCTTTGCAGGGTCTTCTCTTGGCCAATTAGCGCTAATGTGTCATTCAGCTGTGGACTAAACTGAGCCCAAGTAGTCACAATTCGGACCAAACTAAAGAGGATGCCAGGTTTTTGACCTGTCGTTTCTAATAACCCATTCAGGCAATTTTGGATTGACTCTGGCGTCCAGTCAGTGATTTTAGCGATCTCGTGGCGGGTGGTTTCCAGTAGTTCGCGCCGCTCGTCCCCAGACAACTTCTTTAGCTGTTTATTGCCATCAATAAGTTCCAGGTTAATCTCAGGCTCCGCGAAAAAGTAGCCAAATCCGCGTAAATCTTCAAACATTTTCAGGCGGTCTTGCGCTAAAGCCAGCACTTTCATGCGGTATTCCTTAGTTATATTTGGAGCGTAAGCAGATTCCGGCCAGAAACCAGTCTGTCCCCCGTCTTTTTGCGGGTTATCGTCCTGTGGCGACACGTACTCGTAAAGCTTATCGACAGGAATATTGCGTATATGAGCGCCATTAAGCCATAACAAGCGTTTTTCGTCAAACCGCGCGCCTGATTTTTGGACGCGTTTCAGGCTGAACTTTTCAATCAATTCGTCTCTGGTGAAAACTTCTTGTTCGGTGCCGTCGTTCCATCCCAGGCTGGCGAGGAAATTGAGCATGGCGTCCGGCAGATAGCCCTCTTCTCTGTAGGCTAGGATATCTTTGGCGCCGTCGCGTTTGGATAATTTCTTATTGCCCTGCTCGTTCATGATCGGCGGTACTGAGGCGAATATCGGCCAAGTTATATCCAGCGCATCGTAGAGATTAAGATATTTGGGCGTGCTGGCAAGGAACTCTTGCCCGCGGATAACGTGGGTGATTTCCATTTCGGCGTCATCGACAATGTGCGCAAAGTTGTACGTCGGAAAGCCGTCGGACTTGACTAATATAAAATCGTCAATTACCTCTGGGCCGGCGTGCATTTCGCCCATGACCTCGTCGTGCCAGGTGTAAGCTTTCGGCTCTGAGCGGAAACGCAGCGGCTGGCTGCCATCCCAGGCCGGCGGGTTTTCCGGACGGTAATCACGGTACAAAAAAGGCTTTTTATGGGCTTTGGCTTCTTCGCGAAAAGCGTCTAGTTGCTCCGGCGTATACGGATCGGCATAAGCGCGGCCAGCGTCAATGAGTTTTTGTGCATATTTCTGGTAAATGTCAAGCCGTTCTGACTGTTTGTACGGTCCAAATTCGCCGCCAAAATCGTCGGGTCCTTCGTCTGGTACAAGGTCAAGCCACCTCAGGCATTCATAGATATGTTCTACGCTGCCAGACACTTCCCTTTTTTGGTCGGTATCTTCTATGCGCAGAATGAACTTTCCATTTGACTGCCGGGTGATGAGCCAAGCGAATAGCGCGGTACGCATACCACCGACGTGCATATAGCCAGTCGGACTTGGTGCAAAACGAGTTCTAATAGTCATGAATAAATTATATCACGTTATCTGATTCGCTACAGGCTGGCGGCAATTTTCTGGATTTGGTCGCTAGAGAGATTGGCGTCACCGCTAATTTGGTATAAAATACCACCATTTACCCAAGCAGCTTCCTTGCCGCCGCTGTAAATTGTTAATCCATCAATCATCGTGGTGTTCGGTGATTTATGTTTTTCAGAGAAAAACTCCTTAACGGCTGATGAATTCCAATTGCTTTTCTGCTGAGTTATGGTGTAAGCTGAGCTGCCGTCGGCATAGGCATAGCGCATAGTAACTTCGCCGGATTTGAATTTAATTGGGCCGTTTAATGCGTAGCCGTCGGGCTTGTAGCCTGGATATTTGGCGTCAATTCCCGATTGGACTGCTGCCATTTTTATAGAGATGTTTGGCATACTTAAATATGTTAAATAGCCACCAAGCAACATCACTGCAAACCCGACAGAAAAGGTGTTTAGTAGGCGTAGTGCGCCGCCTTTTTTCTGGCGTCGACGGGTTTTTTTGTTGCTGGCAATCTCATTCGATAAGGCTTTTTCAATGGCTTCATTTTTCAGTTCTTTAGCGGTTTTTACGACTGGTTTTTCGATTTTTTGTGGGATGATGGCTGGAGTTTTGACGATAGGCATTGGGCGACGATCTTTTCGTAATTGGTTATTAGTGCTGAGTGGTCTCTGTTGTGCGCGCCTAATGATAGGGTGTGTTTCGGCTGGCCGGTTGATGGCAGTTTGCCGAGGGGCTGGCTTGGATGTTGCTGGGGCAAATTTTTTTATGGCAACGTGTTGTTGCGCGGTGATGCGGGGTTTCTGAGTTTTGGCAGCAAGAGGCACTCCTTGCGGTTTTTTAACGTGCCGGCGATTTAAGGTGCTTGATTTTTGGATGTGAGCGGCATGAATGCGCGATACTGCCGTGCCGCGGTTATTACTTAATTGGTCTCTTTTTACTTCAATTTTTTTTACATCAACATCATTCATTACCATGCCAGTTATGGTATTATAGGCGCGTCCGTTGATGACTACATAATTTTTACTTGCCATTAATCCCCCTAATGTTTATTCCTACTATATATAGTACAAACCGCCTACGGTTTTTTCAAGTGTAAAAATATGTTATAATCTCCATGATTATGCATCAGAAAAGAAATCGCACCAAAGAGCTCGCGCGGCGGACTTTTGTGTACGCGTTGATGACGCTGGTTATGGTTGGGCTATTGGTGTTTTTGACGTTTAGAATGCTTGGCTATACGTTTAACCCTAACACAAAAGAGTTGCAGCAAACGGGTCTTGTTCAGTATGAATCTCATCCCAGTGGTGCGCTAGTTTATGTCGATGATATGGAGTTGCGTCGAACCTCGACGAAGAGCACGGTTTTACCAGGAAAACATACGTTTGCGATGAAATTGGATAAATATGAGCCGTGGCAAAAGACGGTCGATATTAAGTCTAATACAGTAACAAACTTAAATTATGCTCGACTTGTTCCTGTCAATCGCGAGACAACAGAGGTAAAAACGCTTGATACAGTACAATTTGTCTCTCTGTCGCCAGGCGGTAATTTTTTGATAGGGTTTGGGGTGAAGGATAAAGCACCAATAATGACTATTGGCGACATAGGTGACACCGGTAAGGGCAAAGAAAAATTTACGGAACATGCACTCAGCACGAACGTTTTAGCTGGCTATTCCCTGTCTGCTGATAATCATGTATTTTCAGTGGTAGAGTGGGATCGTGATTCGCGGTATGTTTTAGTGAAGCACGTGTATCCAGCAGAAAATAACACGACAGGCGTACAGTGGTTGGTTTTTGATAGAGAAAATTCAGAAAAAATTATCGATATAACAGCGATGACGGGTCTGGGAATTAAGCAAATTGGTTTTTCTGGGACTGGCGCGCACGCGGTGTATATTTTGCAGGATAGCGGTGAGCTTAGGCGAGTTGATCTTGACAGCTCAACAATTTCCAGTCCTATTTTAACCGGCGTAGAGTCGTTTAAGCTGTATGGCGATGACCGCTTGTCATATATAGCGATTGGCGACGGTAAGAGGATTGCGGGAGTCTGGAAGAGAGATTGGAAGCATCCGTTTGTAATTGGTAGTTTTACAACTGAAGAGAAGCCAGTAATTCGGACATCTCGATATTTTAATAAAGATACCGTGGTTTTGGCAGTTGGTCAGAAAATGACAATCTATCGCGGCGATATTTCAGACTCAAAAGATCAACAAAAGGAATTCTTAAAAACAGCGAAGATCATTAAGACGGAAAATGCGACAATGAATATAACGTTGGATAACGCTGGGCGATTTCTGGTAGTGCAAAACGGCGCGATGTTGCAATCGTACGATTTGGAGCGTCAAGAGTTATCGAAGGTGTTCAATATTGGTGTTGCGCAGGAAGTGAAATGGCTTGATAATTTTTACATTCGCAGTATTTCAACTTCAGGAAAAATGGAAATTCGTGAATTTGACGGCACAAATGCACATACGCTACTGGACGCGCATAAGGATTTGGGCGCGGTTCTGTCGTCAAATCAGCGCTATGTCTATGGGCTAACGGTGAACGCGGCGGGAAAAATTGTTCTGAGTAAGATGAACATGGACACCGGATCAACAGGTTTCTTTAATTAAGTCGCTATTTATATTTTACCCACCGAAGAGCCGCTCTAAGATGGTCGGCTCGGGTTTTCCGGGAATGGCGGAGTTATTTCCCTGCTGCTGAGATGAGCCTGATTCGCTTGTTGAGGTAGCCTTGTTGGGGTCGGGGTTGATTTGTTCAGCAAAAACCAGGAGACGTTTTTCTGCCGTTCCTAGAGGTACGCAGCTCACCAATGTTAACATTGGTTTATTGGTGTTGAGTTGGACCTTTGAGACTTCGTTTGGCATAACGACCTCTGTGGAAGTAATTTTATACGTATAGCGCTTGCTATTATAGTTCATGTAAATTATGTCGCCCTTAACCAATTTTTCATTCTGTGCGAACACAAACTTATAATCACCAGCGGCAAAAGCGTCATTACTGGAGTGGGCAGCAAAGACCGCATTACCGACCTGTCCTGGCACGGCACTGGCGCCCGGAATTGAAAAGTGAGCAATTCCCCGCTTCATGGCTTCTGATTGTGATTTTGTGTCGCTGGCGGCGCCATAAACAACAGGTGCGTCAACATTTATTTTAGGGATAATCATGCGAGGCTCAGAGCTGACAGAAGCGTCAGTTGAAGCATCAACAATGATATTCTGTGGGTTAATCGCGCCAGGAGTAGTATAAGCGGCGACTGCGCCAAAAATAATACGATTGTATTGTAAAAACATGAAAACTAAGAGGACTGATATACCGGCAATGGCTGGGATAAAATGACGAGATTTCTTAACTTTTTGGGCGGATTCACGGACTTTTTGTTGGATTTGACTACGAAGTTCCTTGATGGCAATCGCTTGCGGGTCTGTCGGTTTATCAGTGCTAGTGTCTGGTGTGTTTTTTTGCGTTTCTTTGGTTAAGCGAGAGATTTCACGGTTTTTAGCAGCAATATTACCAGCGTAATAACGCTCGTAATACATTTGGTAGTATTTTTGCCAAGCGCTGTGATATTGTTTCCATTGGTCGGCCGAAACTTGTGTGTGGACGGGCGATTGTGATTGGGCGGCTTGCGGTTTGGGCTCTGATTGTTTTGGCTCTTCGGTAATTGGTGCAGTTCGCATAGCGTGAGGGGTGCTTTGTGTGGGTGTAGGATTTGGCTGCGGCTCAGCCTGCGGTTTGGGCTGAGGTGGTTTAATCTGGGTTGGAGCTGGGATTGGCTGTGGTTGGGTGGCTTGCGGTGAGTTAGTACGCTCCTCTGATTTGGCGTAAATAGCATTAAGCTGTCCACGAATAATATCCGCGGCGGCGTTTTTTGAGGCTGCTGGGTCGCGAGGTGGTGGCGTGAGAGGTCGGCGCTGATCTGATGGCGGCATACCCACTCGACCGTTTGATTGATCATCCGTCGGATACATAGCTCCTTTCATTATACGGGAAATTGGCGGTAAATAAAAGTCATGCTTGTGGCTGAGAGGCGGTTATGGTACAATCGAACGGTAGTTTGAAGCGTTCTCTTGTGCCGCGGTGGCGGAATTGGTAGACGCGCTAGACTCAAAATCTGGTGAGCAATAGCTCGTGCCGGTTCAAGTCCGGCCCGCGGTACCAGAGATTGCTTCAGGCTTGATCGTCCAGTTTGGGCGATTTTATTTATGAAGAAATAGCAGTACTAATGGCTGCTAGCGGTGTCTCTGGTGACCAGATTAAATAGCTCGCGGCACGTGCGCCAACGGTCCCTCGCCAGATTGCCATCGGAGCATCCCACTTTTGGGTGACGACTTCACCGCCGTGGGCAATTATTAGATTGTCAGTATGAAAGACGCAGATGGTAACGGGATAGGTGATGGTGAATTTGTGGAGAATGTCGACAAGTTGCGCCAATTGAATACTGAAGGTGATGATTTTTGGATAATAGACAGCGCGAAAAATTTTCTGGATTTGCGCTAGGCTCGCTATGAAAACTACATGAGGACTTTCGAGGATTTCGGCGAAGCTATTCTGAACTAGGTCGATGGCATCTCGTGTTAAGACGACGGGAATGTTGGCTTTTTTTATCAATTCTTCGTAGACGATTGAGGTTTGACTATTGCGCCCAGCATCGCCACATAATAACAATACGTCAGCCCAATTTTCTAATGCCAGCGCCTCACTAAGGGCTTCGTTGGCCAGGCTACCGGATTGGTTTGTTGGTGCGAATAGTACGTCGGTCATGGCCGATGGAACATTTTTTTTCAAAGCGTCTGGTAGCAATACACGAGCCTCACCGACTCCAGTTTTAAGGGCTTCTTGGTAACTTTCCGCGACCGCTAAAAATCCTAATTTATTGCCGCCGATAATTCCCAGCTTCCCTGCTTGGTCTCGCCGTTCTGGCTTGTTCCATTCAACGTCGGGAAAAAGTGGTTTGCCCAGTTCTTGTTTTTGCCAAAATTTCATGTCCATATGTTTATTGTAGCGTATCTATTTGTCGATTTGCGCATTTCGAGCTATACTCTGCTTATGTATAAGCAAATGCTGACCCACAAACAAGCCGTCAAAATTCGCTTAAAAAAAGCTAAAAATAAAGAAGATTTGCGTGATTTGGCGCGGTTTCATCATGCTCGAATTACCGAGTTTCAACATGAGCGGCTGGTGCATTTGCTGGTGACATTCTTCTTTGCTCTGTTGTGTCTTTGTGTTCTGGGGTTGTTCTTCTGGTTCTCGTCGCTGGCTCTTGACGGACTGCTGACGGTTTTGTCTGGAATTATGGTGCTAGCACTGTTTACTTTGGAGTTGTTTTATATTCGCTATTATTACCAATTGGAAAACGGTGTCCAAAAATTATACGAATTAACGATTCTTATCGAAGAGGAATTTATCACCAAGTAGCGCACGGCTGAATATTCTGGATGTTTTACGGTTTTGGTTTTTCTGATTTTTGATTGTAATTTTTATCGTTTCCGGAAATCTTTTTATATATTTCATCAAATGTTAGTCCTGAGTCGCGGACTAATTTCGCCATGTCTTTACCGACGTAACGGAAGTGCCAGCTTTCGGCTTCTATGCCAGTGAGGTCTTCTTTACCTTCCGGGTAGCGCAGGATGAAGCCGTATTTGTAAGAGTTGTTTGCCAGCCAGGCGGCAGTTTCCTTTTTCAGGTTGCAGCGGGAGAAATTGGCTTTGCAGTCTTTATCAAAGCTGGATAAGTCCACCGCCAGGCCAAGCTGATGCTCGCTGTGCCCTGCTTGATTAACGTATTTTTCGGTGTAAGCGGCGCCGCTTTTGGCTTTCGATTCGGCAACAAGTTTTTTCTGGTCGGCAGCCGAGCGGTAGGCGCTGGTCACGATCAGGTCGTTTTTAGCAGCTTTGGCGGCAGCAAACATGTCTTTTAGTTCCGGCTGGATTATGGCGCTGGCCCGCTTATCTTCCAACCAGTCGCCGTGCTCGACTGTCAGGTTCGCTAATTTCGGTTGGTAATCTTCGCTAATTCCCTGGGTTTTTGATACGTAAGCCCAGATACCGCTGGTTTTTAACAATTTTTGTGATGGAATTTTTAACTTCAATTGCGTATTATTAGTGCCAGCAAAAGTAACAGTTTTCACTGGCGAAACGGTTGGTTGGGCTGCTATCTGCGCTTGAATTCGGTCGTATGTATAGTTGGTTTCGTAGGTGCCACTAATCACCAAAAACGTAAAAGTTACCCACGCCGATAAAACCATTGCTAACAAATAAGTAAATATATTTTTCCCGCCCTTATACATGATATGTATTATACGCTATTGGGTGGTTTTTGCTAGATTAATTTGATACGTTTGGTGGATGGGCGTTGGAATTATGACGATGATAAAATCATTTTTGTTTGATTTCGCCTGCTGCCTTTTCAATATACGGCCACGCCTCCTCCATCGTCAAGCCCGACTGCTGTAAGGCGCCCGCGAGTTCCCGCCCAACGTAGCGAAAATGCCATGGCTCGTACTGATAGCCGGTGATTTTTTCCTTGCCCTTCGGATAGCGCAGAATAAAACCGTATTCATGGGCGTGGGCGGCTAGCCATTTGCCGGCGGCGGTTCGTTCGAAACAATCATCTACCCAACAGGTTTGGTTGGCGCCAGCGAAGTCGGCAGCCAGGCCTGATTGGTGTTCGCTGTGTCCGGGGCGGGAGCTAAAGCGGCTGGCTGCGGCCTCACCGTGCTGGCGGACGTAGCTAGCGAAGAGCGAGGCTTGGGTGGCGTAACTGCGGTAGCCTGAGCCGACGCGGAGGGTGACGCCAGCGGCGCGGGCAGCGGCGACTAATTTCTCGAGATCAGGCATGAGGACGGCGCGGAGCGAGCGCTCGTCCTGGCCGCGGCCGGGTAATGTCGGTACGCTGACGATGCGGAGGTCGCTTGGCTGATAGCGAGGATTGGCGAAGGCTCGAGATTTGTTAGCAATTTTCCAGAGATCAGCGTCATCGGCATTGTTGACAATGCGGGCGGGGATCGGCGTAGCGTTTGGCAGAGCGATGGTCGGCGCGGCTGGCGCTGGAGGTTTCTGACTGTCGGGAGTTTTTGCTTTGGGTGTTGGCGCGGGCTGCTCTTTGCTGATGGACTGCTTGGTGGTGGTACGCGGCGGGTTGAAATGACGGAGGGTGAAATAAGTCACTACAGCGCTACTGGCGACAACCAACATAGCCCCAAGGCTGATGAGTAGCTTGCGTTCACTCGAGCGTTTGGTGATTTTCATACCTCAACCTCAATGCTTACTGGGCAGTGGTCGCTGCCCATTTGTTCGGCGTGGATTTGCGGATTTTTGACACGCTTAGCGATTTCGCGCGACGCCAGCCAATAGTCAATCCGCCAGCCGACATTGCGCGCCCGGGCGTTGGCCCAGTGCGTCCACCAGGTGTAAGCTTCGGTCTTTTCAGGGAAAGCCGCCCGGAAGGTATCGACAAATCCAGCGTCTAGGTAATTCTGAAAGCCTTCTCGCTCCTCGTCAGTGAAGCCGTGCTTGCCGACATTAGGCTTTGGATTTGCCAGGTCAATTTCTTGATGCGCCACGTTCATATCGCCGCAGTATAATACTGGCTTGACTAGCTCCAATTCCTCCAGATAGGCCAGCACCGCCGGATCCCACTGCTCATGGCGTAATTTCAACCGGCTCAAATCCCCTTTCGAATTTGGCGTATAACATGTCACCACCCAAAAATCGTCGAACTCGGCAGTGATGATACGCCCCTCGTCCGCCGGATTGCCATACTGATCGCCGGTCAAATTGAACCGCTCGACGATAGCTAGCGGCAGCCCGTCGCGCCAGTGTAGCGGCCGGATTTTCGACAAAATCGCCGTGCCGGAATAACCTTTTTTGGCGGCTGAATAGAAATGCTCGTGGTACTCTGGCAGATCAATTTCTACCTGGTTGCGGGTAGCCTTGGTCTCTTGTAGGCATAAGATATCTGGATCGTAGGTTTGCAGGAAGCGGGCAAACTCACCCTTGTTAATGACGGCGCGGATACCATTGACGTTCCAGGAAAAGAGTCTCATAGAGTCATTATACCGTGGTGCTATAATTTAATGAAGATGCTATTGATGTACGATGAGTTTTTAAGTAAAATTTCAAGCGATTTTATAAATGTAGGAGGTGTGAGAACCGCCTATTATTTCTATAATGGTAATTCAAATAAGACTATCTTGCTAATTCATGGTATAGGTGGTGATTTTCACGGGATGATTCCGCTGGCCTACCGTTTAAGAGATGATGCAAATTTATTGTTTGTTGATTTGCCGTCACATGGCAAAAGCCAATTGATTGCGAATATGGAAGTTAGTGATATTGAATATTGGGCAAGAAATTTGTTGCCAGCTTTTAAGCAAAGAGACCTACGGATTAATGAGATAGTAGCTCATTCACTGGGCTGCTTGGCGGCTAGTAAGACAGGATGTCCAAAGATTTGGTATATCAACCCTCCGTTTGAAACGCCAATTGTGGCAAAGATTTCTTCTTCATTCTTATATCATGTTCGTTGGATAAATCAACACATCTATTTAAACTATTATTTTTCAGTATTTCGCGGAATGTGCTTGATAAGAAATAGACAAAAAAGCACAATAAGCTTAATAAAGTGGCTGGCAAGAAAAACGCGTGTGACATCTCGGCAATATTTGGAACAGGCGAAAATTGCACGAGATGTTTCCAGGATGGAGAAAATGGTTATTCCTGAGAGTAAATTTACGGGATTGATCGTGGGAAAATTTGATAAAATTACTCGTCCTATTGGTGCTACTGGGGTGAAAATTAATAAATTTGTGGAGCTTAATACAGGACATTTGTCGGTGCTGGATAGTCCGGAATTGATCTCTAAGCTGATATTGTCAGAAGAATAGTTTGCTATACTGTAGCTATGAGTAATAACAATAGCAAGAAGTTGACTGTTAATATGATTTCCGAAAGCGAGTTTACTGTTCAGGGCCATGGTGTACATACGGCATATAAGGAGATTACGGACGCGCTGCGAAAAAGAAAAGATGTTGATGTTGAGGTGAATACCGATCGTCCTGCTGATATAATTCATATCCAAACCATGGGGCTGTATTCTTTTCGACGATTGATAAAGAAAGGCGGCAAGAAAGTAGTTTCAGCTCATATTGTGCCGGATAGTTTTATCGGCTCAATTAAGGGTGCAAAATATTGGAAACCTTTAGGTAAAATGTGGTTAAAGTTCTTTTACAGGAAAGCGGATTTGGTTTTGGCCTGTTCTGGTATGGTTGCCGAGGAGCTTATAAATGATATGAATGTTCCTAAAACTAAGATGCTTTACAATACAATTGACATGTCGAGATATAAACATACTGCTACGGAAAAGAAAACAGCACGAAAAAAGCTGGGCTTGAAAGATGGCGATTTCGTGGTAATGGGTAATGGTCAAGTACAGCCGCGCAAGCGACTTGATATCCTAATAAAAGCCGCCAAGCAAATGCCGGATGTAAAATTCTTTTGGGTGGGAGGAATTCCGTTTAAAAATTTGGGAGCCGATCATAGTGCTATGCAGCATATGATAAAAAGTGCCCCCGATAACCTTACGGTGACTGGCGTTATTCCCCTGGAGGATGTTAGGGATTATTATGTGGCTACTGACTTGTTTGTTCTTCCTGCTATGCAAGAAAACCATCCTATGTGCGTCTTAGAAGCTGCTGGTGCTGAATTGCCAATTGTTCTACGCGACATTCCTCAATATGATGATACATTTAAGGGCGACGCTATTATGGCAAAAACGGATGATGAATTCTTGGATTTGATTGATATGCTGCACCGAGATAAACAGGCGTATAGTGAGGCGCAGCGCGGAGCTAAACGGATTGCGAAGAAGTTTGACAGTAGTGCTGGTGCTGAGCGGTTGGTCGAGTTTTATCGATCTTTGCTATAAATGGTATAATGAGGTTATGAGGATAGGACTTTTTACGGATAGCTATAGACCGTCTATCAATGGTATCGTTTATGTAGTCGAGTCGCTAAAGCGCGAGCTAGAGGCTTTAGGGCATGAGGTCTATGTCTTTTGTCCGGCGAAATCTATTAGTCCTGCTAAGCAAGCTGAACTGCTTCATGAAGACGACAACAGCCGGATTATCCGTTTTCGCTCAATTAAGGGCGCGTTTTTTGATGATTATGATACGTCGGTGTTCTTCCCTCCGGTGGTGCAGCGTCAAATTGCTAATATGAATCTGGATGTCGTTCATATTTTTACGCCATCGCAAATTGGACTATTGGGCGTAAGGGCGGCGAATAAAAATAATATTCCGCTTGTTGTTCAGCATTGCACTGACTTGTATGAATTTGTCGATCATTATCCAGCGGTTTTACCAGGAGCTTTAGCTTTGGCGGGAATAGTTTTTCCGCTATCTGTTAAGTTGAACGGGCAGGATTTATTAGAGGTTGCCAAGCTATATCGTCCGCGCAACGGCGTAACAAAATGGAATAAAGATATCATTGAGCGCGTTATTACTATTCTATACAGCAAGGCGGATGCGGTTATCGCGCTGTCGCGTAAAAGCCGCGACCAGTTGCAATCTTGGCAAACAGAAGATTACAGCTATAAGATTACTTTAATGCCAAACGGCGTTAACGCTTTGCCGAAACCGAAGGCGGAGCGGATAAAAGAGTTTCGGAAACAATGGGGCTTGCGTGAAAAGGATGAAGTATTTGGTTTTGTGGGGCGCTTAGGCGAGGAAAAAAACCTGCCAATCCTCATCGAAGCGTTTGATAAGTTTATCGCGTCAGCCAGGCCGAAGTCTAAGCTGTTGTTTGTCGGCGACTTTGAATATCGTCAGACTTTGGAAAAAATGGCTGCGGAAACAAATTTCGCGGATAGGATTATATTCACCGGAGCTATGCCGCGCGAAGATTTAGGCGTGGCATATGAAGTGATGAAGGTGTTTACTTTTCCATCGCTAAAAGACACGCAGGGCTGGGTTCTGCATGAAGCTGCGCACGCCGGCAAGCCAATAGTTATTATCGATACGGAAGTTTCCGAGGTTGTAAAGGATGGAATTAATGGCTATTTTGTAGAAAATACTCCAGAAAGCGTGGCTGAAAAAGTAATCTCAATTCTAAAAAGCCCGAAAAAACAGGCGGAATTTAGCGCTGAAAGTAAAAAGCTTGCCCGTAAATTTACCGAGCGCAGCCAAGTGAAGAAGCTTGAAAAACTCTACCAAAGCCTGATTGAGACGCGGAAAAATTTGGAATAAGTCGAGTATGGTGTCTTCAGAAAATGCCGGGATTTTCTGATAAATTTATCGGTTGGCGATGAGTCGCCTGGTTTCTCTGTCTTGGTCGCGGCGCTTGATGGTCTCGCGCTTGTCGTAAGTTTTTTTGCCCTTACCAAGGGCGATAATAATCTTGATAAATTTGCCGCTAGTCAATAATTTCGTCGGCACGATGGTCATGCCCTGCTTTTTAGCCTCGGTAAAGTGTGCTAATTGCCGTTTGCTGACTAATAATTTCCGCGCCGAGGTGTCGACGCTGCGGGTATTTGCTTGCCCGCGCTCGTTCAGCCGCAGCGAAAAACTGGCATTGTTCAGCCATAATTCGCCATTTTTCAAACTGACGAAAGCACCTTTTAACTGGACGTGGCCTTCCCTGGCGGCACGCACTTCCATTCCTGTCAAAACCAGCCCGGCAACTATTTCCTCGCCCAGCTCATAGTCAAACCTGGCCCGGCGATTAACGACGGACTGCGCGACCAGCTTTTTGGCTTTTGACTTTGGCATGACCTAATTATAGCAGGTGCGCTGCGTGTTGTTCTATAGAAATGTGTGGCCTCTTCTGGGGTAGGATTTGTGCTACAATAGCCCAATGATAGCCGACATTCACATCACCGAGAAGAGTTTTGGCGACAAGGTGTTGATGAGCGACGTCAAGTTCAGCGTGGATGACGGCGAGAAGGTCGGCGTGGTCGGCCGCAACGGCGTCGGCAAGTCGACGCTGTTTGGGGTTTTGGCGGGCACGGACACTGATTATACCGGCGAGGTGATTTTTCGGCGCGGTATCACCGTGGCCAGTACGGCGCAGGAGCATCACGGTTTGGGTGATCAGACGGTGCTGAGCTACATCCTGGCGGGGCTACCGGAATATACGAGTTTGAAGAAAATTATCGATGAATATCCTGAAACTATGGGCGATAATATGCGTAAGATTGAGGAGTACACCCAGGCGCTGGAGCGATTTGACCAGAAAGGGTTTTACCAGATTGAGGAGAAGATTGGGCGGGAGCTCAATAATTTTCAGCTGAGTGGGTGTGGCGATCGGACTCTTGGTTCCCTGTCGGGCGGTCAGAAGCGGCTGGTGGAGATCGTGAAGATTATGCATTCGGAAGCGCATTTGGCGCTAATTGACGAGCCGACCAACCACATGGATTATGTGGCCAAGCAGCAATTCATCGACTGGATGAGTTCGCAGCCGCGCCAGGCGATGCTGATCATTACTCACGACCGCGATGTGCTGGGTCGGGTGGACCGGATTATTGAGCTCAAAGACGGTCGAGCGGTCAGCTACCGCGGTAATTATGATGCTTACCTCAAGCAAAACGCTCAGGCGACGGCGGCGGGCATGAATAATTTTGAGCACATTGAGAAGCGGATGACTAACCTTCGGCAAAAGGTGCTGGATTATCAGCGACTAAAGGAAAAGTCGCGCAACCCCGGCACTATCCAAAAGTTCAAGCGGCTGGAGCAGGAGGCGCGGGCCGAGCTGGCGGAATTATCAGAGATGGACAAGCCAACGTTTTGGATCGACAAGCAGTCGGCTGGACAGCTTGATTATAAGTCGGCTGAGCGCTACGGCAAGTTCAAGGCACGCAATATTCGGCTATCGATGAAGGACGCGGCCAGTCGTAGTCAGCACGTGCTGGTGCGAGTTGAGAATGTGGCAGTTGGCGTTGGCGAGCGGATATTGTTTGAGGGCGTGAATATTGATTTGCGTGAGGGTGAGGCGGTGGAGCTGCGCGGCCGTAATGGCGCTGGCAAGACGACGCTGATTCGGATGCTGTTGGCAAGCGGTGGTGTGGCTCGCCCGTCTCGCAAACATCTTTTTCCTCAGGCCGGCGCGCCGCCAATTGATTCAGCTGGCGCTCTTGGCGCGCCTTTGCCGGAAAGGCAAAGCCTTCAGAAAAAGAGTTTGACGAGCCAGCTTGAATACACTCAGAAGAAATCTGAGACGCCATTCGCACCCAACGCGCTGACTGCGGCACCTTCTGCGCAGGAGCGTGGCGCAGCCGTCGCCCCTATCCTCTACTCCGGTAATCTCTTCCTCGATCCGCAGGTGCGGGTGGGTGTGTATGAGCAAGAGATTGATGAGCGGTATTTGGCGGATCCGCTGGAGGTAGCGATCGAGAAACTATATCTTAGCCGTGACCTGCCAATTTCTGATACCAAAATTCGCCAATTACTAGCCGATTATCTGTTCACCGAAGCGGATCGGATGACGCCACTGGCGCGCCTGTCGGGTGGCCAGAAAGCGCGCTTTCAGATCATTGCTATGCTGGCGAATGACCCGCAGCTGCTGATTCTGGATGAGCCAACCAACCATCTTGACCTGCCGAGCATCGAGGAGTTAGAGACGGCGCTGGCGAAATATTCTGGCGCTATCCTTTACGTCAGTCACGACAATTATTTCCGTCAAGCAATTGGCGGCGAGGTGGTGCAAATTGGTGCAGAATAAAAATCCCGCCACCGTCAGGCGGGATAATTCGTATTCAAACGCGTATTCTTTAATCAGCCAACAAGCCGTTCTTGCGCAGCAAGTCTTGCAGTTTTGGTCGATCAAAACCAAGTACCAACTCGCCGTTAATGTCAGTCACTGGCACGCCTTGGAAGTTGCCGCCGTTTTTACTGAGCAATTCTTCCTTGGCGCTTGGATCGGCCTCGATATCCTTGGCGACAAAATCAATGCCGAGCTTTTTCAGCCATTCCATCTCTGTATGACAGAAAGCGCACCAACTGGTGCTATAGACGGTAACTTTGGCAGCTTGATGGTTGTTGGTTGTGTCTTCGCTCATATTCTCTCCCCTTATTTATCGATAGTCATAATTATAGCATACTGATTATGTTTAATGGGAATTTTTTGAGGTCAAGTGCCATCCTTTGCACCACTCGCAATGGTAAATCGTAATTGATAAATTTGGGTTTGTCAGTTCTTGGATTTCCGAGGCTTGGCGTGCTTTGGCCTCTGTTGAGAAGCGGCGTTTTTTCTGACAATTGGCGTACTGGGAAATTGACATTAGAGATAATCTTTGGGTATTTTGAGTATTTTTTGGATAATTTCGCCGTGGCATCTTGCAAAATAGTATAACAGATTGATATAGTGAAAAGTAATGGTGCAAAAAACTGATATTTCTGTGAGTAAGACGGACGATTCTGCGACGCTCCTGATGAAGACGATGGCGGGGACGACTTGGAGAGTGTTTTTGCCGACGATTGGCTTGACGTTATTCGGGCTGTGGTTGGATAATGTGATTAATATGAAACCGTGGCTGACGTTTGGAGGAATTGCTATTGGCGTAATTATTGCAGTAGTTCTCGTGTGGCTGCAGGTTGCCAAGATTAAACAACAGGAGTCAAACAATGATTAATATGATGGCGAATGCTGGACCGCACATTTCGGTGAAGGTTGACGAAGTTTTTAACGTGGCTGGCGTTTCAATTACCAATTCGCATTTGGTGGGAATTCTGGGGTTGATCGTGCTGGTATGGCTGATGTTTAGAACGCGAGCAGCGGTTTTAGGTAAAAAGAAGCATAACCTCGCGACGAGGCTGGTTCAGTGGACGTTTGACGGGTTGTACGACACAGTTGGTCAAGTTATTCCTGATGAGAAGTGGGCGCGAAAAGTAGCGCCGCTGTGTATTACGCTGTTCTTCTTTATCATCGCGCAGTATTGGCTGGGGCTTTTGCCGATTGTTGGTCCGATCACCGTTGGCGAACATCACACTCCCTTGTTTCGCGGCGGCGTGGCGGATCTTAATATGACGTTTGGGCTGGCGATTGTGACAATTGTAGCAGCGCAAGTTTACGCCTTTAAATACCTGGGTTTTAAGGGAAATATGGGCCGATATTTTGTTAATCCGCTGTGCGATCCGATTATGGCGTTTGTCGGTATTCTGGAGCTGGTGGCGGAATTCTCGCGAATGCTGGGTCTGAGTTTCCGCCTGTTTGGTAATGTGCTGGCCGGTGAAATTCTTCTGGCGGTTATTGCTTATATGACGAAATTTATGTCGCCAGTGGCGCTGCAGCCGTTTTATTTCTTCGAGTTGTTTATCGGCGGCATTCAGGCATATATTTTCTTTATGTTATCAACGGTGTTTATTTCCCTGGGGCTGGCTCACCATGATTCGCACGAGCCAATTGATGAAGTTCACTCCTCTACTGAAACTAAGAAATTAGCGGCAGCAGAAAGTGATTAAATTAGGTAACAATTAATTAAAGGAGAATATTAACAATGGAAGCATTAGCATTCACACTTACTTACGCAATCCCAGCGGCATTTGCAGCAACTGGTGCGGCAATCGTCGGTGCAGCTGCTATGAACGCTGCTGGCCGCAACCCAGAAAAAATCAACGATTTGCGCACCATGATGGTCCTCGGTATTTCCTTCATCGACGCGATCGCGATTATCGGTTTCGTGGCGGCAATTGTCGGCAAAGTTATGTAGTTTTCAGGAGTAAATTGTGGAGAAAATATTAACACAATTTGCCAATTCTGGCGCTTCAGAGAAAGCCGATTTGCTTGGTTCACTAGGAATTGATTGGACATTGCTGGCTCTTCAGACAGTAGCATTTCTGATCTTGCTGTTTGTGCTGCGTAAATTTGTTTATCCGCCGATGATGGAAATGCTTATCAAGCGCGAGAAAGACTTGCGGGCGGCTGATTTGGCGGCGAAATCTGCTAAAGAAAATGCCGATAAAGCCGAAGAAATGACTGCTGAGATGATGCGAAAAGCTCGAGCGGAGGCTAATAAGATTGTGACGTCAGCTCGCGAAGAAGCGGCCGAAGCTATTGAGGATGCTACTAAAAAAGCGACCGTTAAGTCCGAGGCTTTGATTAAAGAAGCGCACGATAAAATCGCTCAGGAAGTTGCAAATGCGAAGAAAGAATTGCATAACTCGACGCTGGAATTGGTGGCGGAGGCGACTGGCAAAGTTTTGGGCGAGAAGATTGATTCTAAAAAGGATGCGAAGCTGATTTCAACAGCGCTGAAGGAGGCCGAATAAATGCGGCTGGTGTCCAGGCGAAAGCTGGCCAAGTATGCTGCCGAGCAGATTCTGGCGGGAAATGATGCGGTGCTGGAAGAGATTGCCGGGTTTTTGATTTATGAGAAGCATGAGCGCGAAGTCGAATTGTTGGCACGGGATATTGAGGCAGAATTAGCTGAACGTGGCACGGTTGTGGCGACGGTGGAAAGTGCAACATCGCTGGGCGAGGCGACGAAGGATGCAGTTAAACGGCTACTATCATCTAACTTGGGCATGGAGTCGCTGACATCTGTGGAGGGTCGCTCTGCAGCCCGAGCGTCCAGAACGGACGCCCGGAGCGAAGCCCGCGTACCCGAAACAGATGCCAGCGACCACGCCACTCAGCATGTCGAACTTCCTGATACGGAAGTCCCGAGCGACCGCATCGCTCAGGTGCGCCTGCGCGAAATCATCCGTTCCGAGCTGATTGGTGGGGTGAAGATTACCACGCCGACTCAAGTGATGGACGCGACGATTGCCAAGAAATTAAATGACTTGCGGGCGAAGAAAATCTAGGAGGAATAATGAGCAAGATTGATGTGACAGAGTTAGCTAAAAGCCTGCGGGAAAAAATCGCGCAGCTGGAGGCGACGGAAGGATTAGAGGACGCTGGCGTGGTTATCCGCGTCGGCGATGGCGTGGCATGGGTGCACGGCCTCAGTAAAGCTGGCTACAGCGAAGTGCTAGAAATTGAGACTGATGGCGGCACAGTGGAGGCGTTTGCGCTGAACTTGATGGAAGATGAAATCGGTGCGGTGATCCTCGGCGGCGAGGAGAAGGTCAAGGCTGGCGCCAGCGTTCGCCGCAAGGGTGCGGTGCTGGATGTGCCAGTTGGTGAGGAGCTGCTCGGCCGCGTGGTTGACCCGCTGGGTCGGCCGCTGGATGGCGGACCAGCTATCAAGACCAAGCAGCGTGGGCTGATTGAACGCCCAGCCATCGGCGTGATGGGTCGTAAGTCGGTGCATGAGCCATTGATGACCGGTATCATGTCAATTGACGCCATGTTCCCAATCGGTCGCGGGCAGCGCGAGCTGATCATTGGCGACCGTCAGACGGGAAAAACGGCCATTGCCATCGACACCATGATCAACCAGGCGCGGCAAAAGACTGGCGTGGTGAACGTCTACGTGGCGATTGGACAGAAATTATCAAAGATTGCACGGTTGGTTGACCGCCTGAAAGAAGAGGGCGTGATGGAGCAAACCATCGTGGTGGCGACCAGCCCGTCGGATGCAGCTTCCCTGTTGTACTTGGCGCCATATGCTGGTACGGCCATGGGTGAATATTTCCGCGACAACGGCGGCCACGCGCTGATGATTTATGACGATTTGACCAAGCATGCGGTAGCGTACCGCCAGATGTCGCTCTTGCTCCGTCGTCCACCGGGACGCGAGGCCTATCCTGGTGATGTCTTCTATCTGCACTCTCGCCTGCTGGAGCGTTCGGCCAAGCTGTCAGACGAATTGGGCGCTGGTTCACTAACTGCCCTGCCGATCATCGAGACGCAGGCTGGCGACATCTCGGCCTATATTCCGACCAACGTGATTTCCATCACCGACGGTCAGATCTTCCTGGAAACTGACTTGTTCTACCAAGGTATTCGCCCAGCCATCTCTGCTGGTCTATCGGTGAGCCGTGTTGGTGGTGCTGCCCAGACTAAGGCCGTCAAATCAGTTGGTGGTAACCTGAAGTTGGGCTTGAGTCAGTTCCGTGAGTTGGCATCATTTGCGCAATTTGGCTCAGACCTCGATGACGCGACCAAGGCGCAGATTGACCGCGGTCAGCGCTTGACTGAACTTTTGAAGCAGCCGCAATATCAGCCGATGAGCGTCTGGGAACAATTCGTCAGCATTCACGCGGTGACCAGCGGCGCCTTTGACGACGTGCCAGTCGCTAAGATCAAGGAGGCGCAGGCTGCTCTGTTGACGCAGCTTTGGAAAAATTCTAAGGACGCCATGCGTGAATTGAATAAGGGCGCTAAGCCGACTGACGAGCAACTCCGGATCATCGACGAGGCAACGCAGGTGGCGGCGAAAGGATTTGAGGAGTAATCCATGCCGAGTACCCGTGCGCTGAAAAATCGCATTCGCTCGGTAGATTCGACCAAGCAAATCACCAAGGCGATGCAGCTCGTGGCCGCTAGCAAAATGCGCCGCGCCCAAGAGGCGGACAAGGCATCAGCGCCCTACACCATGGCGGCTGAGGAATTGCTGAGTTACCTAGCCAGCCAAGGTGCGACGGATAATCACCCACTGTTTAAACGCCGCAAAATCACCAAGCGCTTGATCATCGTTATTGCCAGTGACAAAGGCCTGGCGGGTGCGTACAACACTAATGTGCTGAAAAAGTATCTGGAACTTTTACACCGTGACGATGAGCGCGGTATTGAGAATCTGACCTTGACAATTGGGCGTCGGGCTTCACAGTTTGCCTCGCGCTTGAAGGATACGAAGATTATCGGTAACTATGACGATTTACCGGATCAGCCGTCAGGATTGACCTTTCATACTATTCTAAACACCGCGACTAGCATGTTTGAGAATGGTGAAGTTGATGCAGTAACGTTGGTATACACGCGATTTATCAATAGCATGGTTCAGACGGCGGAGTTGTCGCGCCTGTTGCCAGCTGGCACGAAGACATTGATTGATCCGAGTGAAGTCTCTAACACAGTTTCCGATGCCAAGTACGAGCCAAGCATTCCAGAAGTGCTGGACGCCGTGGCGAACCGTTTGACGGGCGCACGATTATTACAGGCATTACTGGACGCTCGTGCCTCAGAGCATTCTATGCGGATGATGGCCATGAAGAATGCGACAGACAATGCGTCTGACTTGGTGGACGATTTGACGCTGGCGATGAACAAAGCTCGCCAGGGTGCGATTACCCAGGAGCTTGCCGAAATTTCCGGCGGCGTGGAGGCGATGGAACAATGATAAAGGAGAATAAGATGGCAAAAGACTTAGGAAAAATTATTCAAATCGTTGGCGTGGTGGTCGATGTGGAGTTTCCGCGTGACGTTAATCTGCCAGCAATTTATGACGCATTGCATGTCAAGAATGGCAAAGAGACGTTGGTGCTGGAAGTAGCGCAGCACCTCGACGAGCACACGGTGCGAACGATTGCGCTGTCGTCGACTGACGGCTTGGCTCGCGGTGCAGACGTGGTGGCGACTGGTGCGCCGATTTCTGTGCCGGTGGGTGCCGAGACTCAGGGACGCATGTTTAACGTGGTTGGTGAAGCGATTGACGAAAAGCCACAACCAAAGGGTAAAACCGCGCCGATTCACCGCCCTGCTCCAGAGCTTTCCGAGCAGTCAAATAAGACGGAGATTTTGGAAACTGGAATCAAGGTTGTCGACCTCATCGCCCCGCTAGCCAAAGGTGGTAAAGCCGGTCTGTTCGCCGGTGCTGGTGTCGGTAAAACTGTTCTGATTACCGAGCTGATCAACAATATCGCTAAGTTCCACTCTGGTAACTCGGTCTTTGCCGGCGTTGGTGAGCGTACTCGCGAAGGAAATGACTTGTACTACGAGATGGAAGAGGCTGGCGTGCTGGACAAGACCTCGCTGGTGTTTGGTCAGATGAACGAGCCACCTGGAGCACGTCTGCGTGTGGCACTGTCGGGTCTGGCGATGGCTGAAGCATTCCGTGACGAAGGTAAGGACGTGTTGCTGTTTATCGACAATATTTACCGCTACACCCAGGCTGGTGCTGAGGTGTCGGCATTGCTGGGCCGACTTCCAAGTGCTGTGGGTTACCAGCCAAACTTGCAGCAAGAAATGGGTGCTCTGCAGGAGCGCATTACTTCGACGAAAAAGGGTTCGATTACCTCTGTCCAGGCGGTCTATGTGCCAGCCGACGACTTGACCGACCCGGCGCCAGCGACGACCTTCGCTCACCTGGATGCGACCATCGTGATGAACCGTGCTTTGACGGAAATTGGTATTTACCCGGCGGTCGACGTGCTGGATTCTAGCTCTAATTCATTGGATCCAGAAATTGTCGGCAAGGAACATTACCGCGTGGCGCGCGAAGTTCAGCGAGTATTGCAGCAGTATAAAGAATTGCAGGACATCATCGCCATCCTCGGTATGGAAGAATTGTCGGACGACCAGAAGCAAATCGTTGCTCGGGCTCGCCGCATCCAGCGCTTCCTGGCGCAGCCATTCCACGTGGCTGAGAAATTTACTGGCAACCCTGGCGTGTACGTCAAGCTGGAAGATACCATTCGCGACGCTGCCGACATCTTGGCTGGTAAATACGACGACAAGCCAGAAAGCTGGTTCTACATGGTGCAAGGCACTTTGGCCGACCAGGTAGCTCGCGACGCTGAAGCAGCAAAGCAACCAGAGGCAAAGAAGGACTAGCCTGATGAATTTGAAGCTGGTAACGCTCGGTGGTGTCAAGCTGGATGAAACGGTTTACTCGGTTACTATCCCGACGATTGACGGCGAAATTTCGGTGCTGCCGAGCCACGAGCCGCTAGTGACGGTGGCGAGGGATGGCGTCATCACTGTCCGCCGCACCAAGGAGACGCAGGAAGAAGAATTCTTCGCTATCTCTGGCGGCGTGGTAGAGATTGATCAGACAGGCGTACGTATTTTAGTTGATGAAGCTGATCACGGCGACGACATCATCGAGGCAGAAACCCAGGCGGCGCTGGAACGAGCCATCGCAGCGCGTGATAACGCCGACGACCAAATAGAGCGCGAGAAAGCCAAGCAGCTCATCGACCGACACTTGGTGCGGTTGAAGGTAGCAGATTTGCAGCGGCATAAGCGACGACGCTAATTACATCGCCACCAAGGGCCCTGACATCAGACTCCTTGGGCTATGTCTTGTTTGAGATTTTCGATTGATGTTTGCATAAGACTAGCGGTATCGCGAGGAAATAGATTAGAGATATCCTCTTCGTATGGCTTAATAAAATGCTCAATGATAAGTTCGGGAATTAACATTTGCTGACCGTCATTATTGGATTGACCGCTCATTGAATAAACACAGCACTCAATATCTCGTCCGAATTGACCGATTGATGATGGGTCGTCTTTGTCTGTCGATAGAAATTTTTCAGTGTCAATACACCACGGTTCGGTATTGATAGTAAATGCAAAGTTCTTTATTTGTGCGTCGTTCATTGTATATGGCTCTGGGAGGCTGTGAAAATAGTGCATAGTAGCGAGTGCGGTACGGGCGATAAGTCGCGCTTTTTCCTCAGGTAGTGTCGTTTCGCGGTATGCATCAACTAGACTGTCGCAACTACGCACGCCCTGTATGAAATCACTAATAACCGCCACCTCACCATTTTCGAGACGAGCAATACCTCTTGGTTCAAAGGTGCGGATTGCTTGAGGATGTTGTAGGCTATTAATGGCTTACATTGTAGTAATATCCTTCACGGCTGTACGAGAGGTAAGGTATGGCTTGATTGCCCAAGGCTGAGTTACGAGGGGTATGTCTGAGCAGTACAATGTTGCGTCATAAAACCCAACCTCATTGATGCTGTTACGACGACCTTCTGCGTAATCGTCACGAGGCGTTAGTTCTATGTCGAGCTGCTCTAATGGTATGCCGAGTCGGTCGGTGCCTAATAGAGCGATACTTCCTCGAGGTAGTCGAGTTACTTGTTTTGATAGATTATGCACATCACCGATGGTGATTGGTGTTGTGAGCGAATATCCTTCGAACTGGCGCATAATCTATATTATATCACAAATTACATATATTTGCAATAGCTAGACGGGCTTCGTCGGTGCTTTTGGTGTGCATCAGTTGGTCACGCAGTTCTTTGGCGCCGTCGAAGTCGCGGATATAGATTTTGAAGAAGCGTTTGAGGGTTTCGTAGGGGCGGCCGAGGGTTGGTTGGTAGTGGTCAAAGAGGCCGAGGTGGTAGTGCAGTAAGGCGATTAGTTCTGATTTGCGATGGGCAGCTAACCTATCCTCCGCCTCGGAGTACTCTTTACGGGTGGCTTCGCCAGCCCGTGGCGTTCGGCTGACGGGGCTTGATGCACCCGTCACAGCCTCCTCGACTGAGGATAGGTTAGCTGCCCTCCGAAAGCAAAACGGATCACTGAAAATTCCTCGCCCGATCATGACGCCGTTGAGGCCTGGGTGGGCTCTAACTAATTCTTCGCCGTGGGCGCGGTCGCGGATATCGCCGTTGATGGTTAGTAGGGTTTGTGGGGCGATTTCGTCACGTAGTTTGATGATGTCATCGATGAGCTCGTAATGGGCTGGGACCTTACTCATCTCCTTCTTGGTGCGGAGGTGGATGGTTAGATTGACAATATCTTGTCGCAAAATAGTCGCGAGCCATTCGCGCCATTCGTTAACATGCGTATAGCCCAGGCGTGTTTTGACGCTGACTGGTAATCCAGCAGTTTTAGCAGCGGCGATGGCGGCGACCGCTACGTCGGGTTGGCGGATCAGCGCTGCTCCTCCGCTTTTGATGGCGGATTTGGCGGGGCAGCCCATGTTGATGTCGATGCCGTCGAAGCCGAGCTTGGCACAGTGAGCGGCAAATTGTTCCATGTCGCCCGGCTCACCACCCCAGATTTGGGCGACCAGCGGATGCTCATCGTCGGTCTTGACGAGCCGCCCGGCGATGGCCCTGTCGCCAGCGTGTACCCAGCCTGTGGCATTAGCAAACTCGGTGAAAAACACGTCGGGTGCGCCCGCCGTTTTCACGACATGGCGAAACACCACGTCGGTGACGGCTTCCATGGGCGCCAAGATGAAAAATGGCTGCGGTAGATTGTCCCAAAATGATGTCATCTCTGTTATTTTATCACAAAAAGGAAAATCCCCTCACTGGCGTCATTGACAGTGAGGGGGTGGGCTCAAGCGGTTCTGCTCGGAGTTAGTCTCGACGGTGAGAACAACTGCCACGAGTGAAACTCGCGAGCCCAAGGAGGGAGAGATGACGCGCCATTGTGCCATCTCGGTGGATGTGACGGGAGTCGAACCCGCCCTAGGCCCCCTTAACGGGCACATCCTTGTGGGCGGACGGACGCCCTGTTGCTGACCGTGGAGGTCAGCGGTTTCGGGGTCGCACAAACCCCGACCGCCAAAGAAGAAGGAATCAGGCGTTCTTGCCTCCGCACTGGAGGCATACCTGACCCGTACCGCCGCAGTTGTCGCAGCGATACCCGAGGGACCGTTTCCCGGTCCCGTTGCAACTCGGACACGTCTTCGTACCCGAATATCCCATTCGGGAGCATTGGATGCAGGACATAAGAGGTTTCACCCCCTCCCCGCCGCGAGTTGCGGCGATAGAAAAAGAGCCGACTCCTCTTGTCAAACCATGCTTTTGTGCGAAGCATGGTCAGGACTTGACACCATTTGCGGCGTCAAATCGAGAAATTAGCTCTGTCGAACAAAAGCAAGTATATTTATATCAATAAAATCAAGAAATGTCAATACATTTCGTCATAATTCCCTACTCCGCCTCTGTCAACAAATCCTCCTCAAATTGCAGCATGCCTTTGTAGTCTGCTGAATACCCAGAAATATCCGGCAGATCCAGAGTGGTGATTCTCCGCCAGACTATGCCGATCAGCCGGGCGAATTCATCCAGTTCTTCCCCAGAGAATGTGTCTTCCAAACTGAGGATATCGCCGGTTTTCACATCCGGCTCGACGAATTGCAGGCGGGCGCCGGTGAAGGTAAAATTGCCATAATCACGTGATGACGTGACCAGGAGTTGATAAAACATCAGCTGCTGGCGGTATTTGTGGAGCTTGATTTTTTCATAATCAGATGTGCCCCTCCAGGAGTGTGACGGCTTGCCGGTCTTGTAATCGGTCACAAAGATGGTTTTGTTATGCTTATCAATATCAGCGACGTCCAGCTTGCCGGTCAGGCGCGCGCCGCTAACGACGACGCCTTGATGAGCGAAATCGAGTTCCGCGAGCTCCGTGTCACGAAAATCAGACGATTTGGCATCCAGAAACGCCGTCAACGCCGCCGTGCCCTTGTCTAGATATAGCTTGAAATCGTCGGGCGGCAGGTGCTGGGCCTCAAGCGATGTGCGGAAATGTTGGAGGGTGTGCTCGGTAGGCGGCAGGCGATGGTCGGCGCGCAGCAGGTTGTGCAGCTGCTGGAGACTAGCGTGAATGGCGGTGCCGTAGCTGGCGGCGGGGTTTTTGGCGGACGGAAAGCGCAGCAGATTATTCAACAAAAAGTTCTGCGGGCCGCCACGCGAGACGTCGAGGAAATTATTGAGATGTGTAATGGAAAGTTTGTAGGTTTCGAGTGTCGGTGCTAGCACATCCTTGAGCTCCGCGGTAATCGGTGCGCTCAGCCGCGTGATCCAGTCGGTTTGTGCCACGGTAGTTTGCGCTGCGGGCGTGTTAGCAGCGGGGATAATCGTCGGCGTGTGGTCGGTCAGGAAGCTGGCGATCATGGTGTCACTGCCGGCGTCGTTGGTCTGGGAATAGGTCATGGTCAGGGTGGTTTTGGCGCGGGTCATCGCCACGAAGAATAGCCGCAGCCGCTCGTCGTAGGTGGTGCCGGCGGGCTGGAACTGGAGGTTGGCGGGATAGCGAATTAGCCGCGAGCGCGAGCGGACTTTCTCGCCCCAGGCGCTGTCGATTGCCCCGATGACGAAGACATGCGGGAACTCCAGACCTTTGGATTTGTGAGCGGTCATCAGGTTGATGGCGCCGCCGAGAGTGCTGGCCTGGGGGCGGATGTGTGTCAGGCGGGTTTTGGTCGAGCGGTGTAGGTCGATGAACTCTAAAAAGTCCGCCAGCGTCGGGGTTGCGTCGGTGATACGGTCGCGTAATTTTTGGCGCAGCGTGCGCAGACTCTCGAGTGTGGTTAGGTAGGCGTCGGGGTTTTGAGCGAGGTTGTCAGGCGAGAAGTAGTGGGTAGCGAGAGAATTAAGCGAAGAGCCTTTACTAGGACTCCTCTTTTCGCGCCGGGCGTCTGAGGACGCTCGGGCTGCAATCGCTGTACGAAGTTCTGAGGAAAGCTCCTCGCCGGTTGATTGCAAGAGTTCCCTGCCAGAGTGAGCGCCGGAACTATCCCTATCGACTCCTCTTTTCGCGCCGGGCGTCTGAGGACGCTCGGGTGATGGTCGCTGCACGGAGTCGATTGGAGTAATTCCGGCGTCTATCTCCAATCCCAACAACTTGTCCAACTGCTCCTCCAGCGGCAGATTCGGCACATCCTTCGCCCGCTCCAGCAGCCACTCGCCAAACGGCCGAAAGGTGCTGTTTGCCAGCATACTCTCCAGCCATAGCTGCCGATGGTTATAAGCGTGGAGGCTGAGCCGCCAGATGTCCAGCGCCGAAAAGCCGAATGCTGGATGGGCGATGACCTCTGGTAGCAGGCTGTTAGCGACGTCAAGATTATTCTGATGAATCGCCATGACGACTCGCGCTAGCTTGTCCAGCGTCTGAATGATATCTTGCTCTAAAATATCGTCGTGGCGCTCGTAATTGACCGTTAGGTTCTCTCGGTACAGATACGGCAGCAGCTCAATCAGCTCCTTGTGATGGCGGGCGATGACGGTGATGTGCGCTGGGTCTTCGCCGCGCTTGATCAGCTTAGCAATTTGCCCAGCCACCCCTGCCCGCTCCTCGCTCACCGAGGTAAATTCCTGGATTTCAACCCGCGCGCCGCTACTAGACGCGTGTGCGGTCAATTGTTTTGACAGGCCGTCAATGGTATTCTCCAGGCGATCCGTCCCCTGGGTAATCACTCCGCGCGCCGCTGTCAGGATATCAGCCGCCGAGCGGTAATTGTCCGTCAGCACGATAATCTTTGGGTCGTGATAGTGCTGGCGGAAGCGCTGGATATTGCCAACGTCCGCGCCCTGAAAACTGAAAATCGCCTGGTCGTCGTCGCCGACCGCCATGATGTTGGGATTGTCCTCATCGCCAGTCAGGTCAAACAGCAGCCGCAGCTGCGCCAGGTTGGTATCTTGAAATTCGTCGACCATGATGAACTGATATTGCTCCTGGAGGTTGGCGCGCAGTTCCGGGTGGGCTTCGCAGGCTTGAATAACGGACAAAATCATGTCGTCGTAGTCAAACAGCGAGCGCTCGGCCAGCACGTTGCCGTATGCTTCGTAGACGTCAATGGCGGCGGATAATTTCTCGCTGGCGGTAAAATCCTTCAGGACGAATTCACCAGCGGCGTTCTTTTCGCACCACTTGTTTTTCCAGGCGGTTAGTGGTTTGGTGGAGTTGGCGTCAATAGCCTCTTGGGCCGCGTGGGCGATGCTGAGCGCCAGAACTTGGGCGTACGGGGTGATGGAGGACGGTAAATTGGTAGGGATTTGAGCGGTGGTCGCAGCGTTATCTGGCGCTGAACTGGCAGTATCTCCAGGGGGTTCTGTGATGCCTCCCTCGCCGATTCTCTCGGCGATCTTCTCTGCCAGCGGTGCAAATAATTCGACGGTTTTTTTAGAAATTTTGTTCGCAAACACTTGCTGGATGTCAGCGGTAATGTCGGCGATAGCGCGCTGATTATCCGCCGTAATCGCCCGCAGTTCCGCCGGCGTGAGGCCGCTCTGCTTGAACTCAGAAATGACTCGGATCAGCTCGCTGGTGTAGACGAATTCACCGTTGTTTTTAACGCTCAGCGGATTACGCCAATCAAGCCCCTCCAGAATCCCCGCGACAATTTGGTACTGCGTCAGTTCATCCGCTGGCTGACTATCAGCGCCGTGAAAAAAATACTGGCGGTGCTGATTGATAATCTCCGTGCCGAAGCTGTGAAAGGTGTGAATGGCAATTTTATAAGCGTCCTCGCCGATTATCTGGCGGAGGCGCTGGCGCATGTTGGCAGCGCCGCTCTCGGTAAACGTCAGGCACAAAATACTATCCGGCAGCGTGTCAGTCTGGCGCAAAATCTGGGCAGTGCGCATGCTCAGTAGCTCGGTCTTGCCCGTGCCCGGCCCGGCGATCACTAGGAGCGAACCGTGAATATAATCGACCGCCTGGCGCTGATTGGCGTTCAGCTTGGCGTAGCGAGTTTGAAAATCCATAGATTCATTTTACCATGTCAATTTATTTATGCTTCCTTATCTCGCGCACCTCATAAAAAAATGCTAAAATATAGTTATGAATCAGGCGACGTACGATGAGCTGGCACTGGAACGAATTGCGAAGGAAAAATTTGGTTTGTCAATTGATATCCAATCGATAATTTTATTTCACGCTGATGTTAGTCGAACTGCCAAAGCGTCGGTTTTTTTAACGAACAAAAAACAATTGATGTTGTACTTAGAAGCCACTTCTCCGCTGATTTTATCAGATGTAAAAAAGATAATTTCAAAAATGGGACTACGCGCCGAGTTGTTTTTACCACCTAAAGGACAGCCGCACTACTTTGAGGAAATTGCACAATATAAGTTTCGTGAAGTTTTTCCTGGTCGTAAGCATATCACTGATGAGGATTTGTTATTTTATAAAACTCTGGCGCCGTATAACCCTGCCCTAGCTGTTATTTCTGAGGTGAAAAATGGCGAAATCTATCAATTCGACCCGGACGCGCGCGATGGCTGGCGGGTGGGTGCACGATTTTATTATAGGAGGATACCGACAAGCTAATGGGCGACTATTTGGACATTATTAAGCGAAACTTGCTCTCGCCAATAGTTGTGGTGATTTTTCTGTTAGCTGGAGCATTAATTTGTGTGCGAGAATATCGTGATGCATGGTTTATATCAGTGGTGATTGTCGTGAACTCGGCGATTGGTATTATTCAGGAGCTCCGCGCCAAGCGGGTTTTGCGCCAGCTGGAGCTGATGAGTGCACCGAAAGCTCGGTTGTTAAAAAATGGTGAGATTACAGAGGTAGACTATGATGAGTTACAAATTGATGACGAGATTGTTATTCAAGCTGGCGATGAGCTGCCGGCTGATGCTAAAGTAACGGAATCGAAGGGTTTGGAATTAAACGAGAGCATGCTAACTGGCGAGTCGGCGTCGGTTGAGAAGAAGGTCGGCGATACAGTATTGGCGGCGACCACGGTATTGGCCGGTGAAGGTATGGCGCGAGTAATTGCTATTGGCGATGACACGAAAGCCGGCACGATTAGTCAGGCCCTGAAGCGCTATAAGCCAGAATTGACGCCACTACAGATGGCGATTTGGCGGGCGATTTACTTCTTGACATATGGTGCAATTATTTTATCGATATTGATTACTGCGGTCTATTATTTTTCTGGTGATAATGTGGTAATCATTCTAAAAACCATTACGTCAGCGGCGGTAACAATTGTGCCAGAAGGGCTGCTGTTGGCGAGCTCGTTGCTGCTGGCATTTGGATCCTTGCGATTAGCTCAAGCGAAAGTTTTGCCGCAGAAATTATCAGCGATTGAAGCAATGGCGCTACTCAATTTGTTGGCGGTAGATAAGACTGGCACGCTGACCAGCGACGAAGTCGCGTTGGAGCAAGTAGCGGTGTTTGATGAGACTCCAGGGCTTTCTGAGTCGGTCGTAGCTGAGCTTGCAGCGCTTATCGCACATGAGACTAGTGGCGGCAATATCACTGGAAAAGCCATCTTAGCAGAAGCCTCACCACCAAAAAATACGGAGATCATTGATGTGATGGCGTTTTCTTCGGCACGTAAAATGGCGGGCGTTCGGGTAAAAATCGATGGCAAGGTACGGACATTGCTTATGGGTGCGCCGGAGTTTGTGGCTAAATTAGCGCCAGTTAATAAAGCGACCCGGAAAGCATTAGACGAATGGGCCGACAAAGGTTTACGGGTGTTGATGTTGGCGGAGTTTACGGATGAGAAAACCAAACTGAATGATTTGCCTAATAATTCTGGACGACCGATTGGCGCGGTAATTTTACGTAATTCTCTACGTCATGGTGTGGTTGAGACAGTGGATTTTTTACAGCGCCAAGGTGTAACAATTCGGGTAATTTCTGGCGACAATCCGCGTACTGTTCAGCATATTGCGCGTGAGGCTGGGATTCATCATCCAGAAAAAGTGATTTTAGGAGCTGACTTGGCAACACTAAGTGACGATAGATTTAATGAAGCTGCCGATACTTATACGATTTTTGCACGTGTGCTGCCCGATCAGAAAGAGCGTTTAATTGCCAGGTTTCAGAAATCGGGCAAATTTACTGGCATGGTCGGCGATGGGGTCAATGACGCGTTGGCTCTAAAAAAAGCGGACCTGGGTGTGGCGATGTATGCGGGAGCTCCAGCCTCGCGACGGGTTTCTGACATTATTTTACTTAACAATTCTTTCACTTCTCTACCCATGGGAATGAAGCTGGGCAATCAAATTATGCAGGCGATTGAAGTAATTGCTATCCTATTTTTCCATAAAATTATTTATGGCGTAACACTTTTAATGGCAACTATTTTAATTGACATGAACTATCCATATTCGCCGCGACATATTACGTTTATGAACATCTTTCTGGTGACCATGCCAACGCTTATGTGGACGCTTTTCCCGCCTGTGCCAAAGCATCGGATAAACCCTAAGAGTTTTTGGCGCGATACTCTGCTGGCGGTATTGCCGATTGCCCTAATTACTGGGTTAACAGTAGCATTTACCTATTGGATTATGTCGGTAGTCTTCCCTGGTCACGCCGCTGAAGTCGTAACAATGACGGTGTTGACGGCGACGTTCTTTGGCGTCTATTTAGTATTTTTGGTGGGAATCATGCTTGATGTTACCATAGATAAAGCCGCCAAACGCGCCCGACTATTATACTTATTGTCAGTGGTTATTGTGGCAGCTGGTAGTTTTGGATTTGGCTTTCTGAGAGATTTCTTCGACTTTACGGTGCCTAATTTATTTATCATGTGGCCAGCGATTGGCGTGATTATTCTCGCGGCGTTGGCGCAATTATTCCTCGCTCGACGGGTCGGACGGAGAATCTTCACTCCCGTCGGGTAGAGAGTTTAATATGTCATTTAGTATAGCTTGAATAGCGGCTTCTCCTAATTTACCTTGTCTGTTTGGGATAATGCTAGATTCATCATCTCTAGATGAAGTATCTGGGAATCTATCAAATTCTCTATTCTTCCCAGTAGAGGGCTCATGGTAGTACATGCTTTATATTATATCAAATAATTTACATATTGTCAATGATATTTCTAAAATCCTACTTCTTCTCCAGGACTACCAAATGCTCAATATGTGGCGTTCTCGGGAAAAAGTTGTAGCCCTGATGGTGCATGACTTCATATTTTTCCTGAAGTAGACTGACGTCTCGTGCTTGTGTGACAGGGTTACAGCTTAGATAAATAATTCGTGGCGGCGTAGTTTCCAGTAGTCTCCGAACAACATCTGCGTGCAGTCCAGCGCGCGGTGGGTCGACAATTACAATTTGTCTGCCTGTTATATATTCCAGAGATTTTTCACTTGGCGCCAAGATGGCCTTGGCGTTTGCTCGGTTTAATTTGGTGATGTTTCTTTGCATCTCCGCGACGGCACGTTCGTTGATTTCAACCAGCGTAATATCATCACCGCCAATTGTCAGCCCGATTGTACCAACTCCAGAGTAAAGGTCGAGGGTTGGTAAATTATTCTCATGGTCTATCCAGTCGCGCATGTCGCTTAGAGCTTTCTCATAAACTGGAATATTGACCTGGAAAAATCCTTCACAGGCATAATTAAAGGTGACGCCCAAAATTGTGTCGGTTAGTGCCGTGTCGTCAAATTTTGCCAAGCGTTCAGTGATTTTACTGGCTGGGCTTTTGGGGTCGGAATAGATTATTTCGCCGCCTTTGGCTGGTAGTCGGCCGGCTTCTTCTGTGGAAATTAGTTCTGCGAGTCGATATTTTGTGTATAATTGCCAGACGGCGTTTCCTTGTTGGTCGCAGCGAATCAGCAGAGTTTTTAGTTGTCGGGCGGTAACTGGTTTGGTTCGCAGGAGGTCGCGTATTTCAATTGCCAATTTATTGATATTTGGATGAGCCAGACTGGTGCCTTCAACAACGACTTTCCCCTTGCCGCCTCGCTTGAAAAATGCCAAATCTAAAGTTTCTCTCGTGTCGTCATCTGTCTTATCACCAAACCAACTAAACTCGACTTTATTACGATAATTAAATTCTACACCGTCGGTAAAGACATCAATTTCCCCTGGTAGCGTAACATTATGAAGTCGGAAAGCCTCTTCGATTAAATTTGCTTTATGCATCTGTTCGCTGGAGAGTGGCATGATTTGCCAAGGGCTAGTACTGAGATAGCTATTCTCATCTCGCGGCACAATCCTCTCTGGACTTTTTTCAAGAACTTCTGTCACCACGCCTTCGACGAAGTGCGATTTTTTCTTAGTTATACGAATCTTCACCAATTCGCCAGGTAGCCCGCCCCAAACGAACGCCTTGCGTCCATCATTCAGAGCGCCAAGCGTCTGGCCGCCACCAACGATTTTTTCTAGTCTTAAAGTCTCAAAAATCTGTTTTCCCATTAGAGTGTATTATATCAGGACTTGTGGATTTTTTCTGGCCAGCGTGTTATAATCATCATGGTCCTGGCTATATTGGGACGTCGCCAAGTGGTAAGGCACTGGGTTTTGGTCCCAGCATTCGCAGGTTCGAATCCTGCCGTCCCAGCCAAGAATTTTTGCACCTTAAAGGTGTTTTTTTTATTTGTCATGTATCAATTCGTTTTATGTTTGCCAGGGCTTTATTGTAATACACAACATCGTCGCCTTCCTCTGGTGTTCGCGCTTCGAATCCCATCTTCTTCCAGAACTCCTTAGCTCCCTCATTGTGATTAAATACTAGCAGAGCAACTTTATTGATGCCTTCTTCGCTTAATGCTTTTAGAGCTGATTCGGCCAATTTTCGGCCAATTCCTTGTCTCTTATATTGCTTAGCGACCGCGGTGTGATAAATATAGCCACGGCGACCATCGTGTCCGGCTATAATTACTCCGACGACCTTATTTCCTTCTGTCGCCACAAAACATGTTGTCGGGTTACGCTTCAGGAATTTATCAATTCCCTCTTTTGAATCATCCAGATCATTTAGACCCATCCCTGCACTTGATATCCAAAGCTCATAGACATCGGGATAGTCTGTGATTGTCATTGATCTGATTTCCATAATTATGTCTCCTCCGGGAAAATATTATAACACTCTACCGGCTAATTTTCCGTCTGGTCCACCATTTATGGATTTCGCTGGTGGCAATTGGAATGGTTAGCGCCAACAGGCTAACAACAACGATATGAGCAATGTCAACCTTATGAATGTGTAAGATTTCACCAAGTGGTCCGAATAACACCAGAGTCTGCAGTGTCAACGATATCATCATTCCAACATAAAAGCTTCGGTTTATTACTTTCAGGCGTACAAATATCGAATCTTGGTCGCTGCGGGCGTTGAAGGCATTAGCCCATTGGCTGACTACCAGAGAGACGAAAGCCAGCGTCTGCGCATAGTCGTGGCCGCGGCTTTTTTCAAATATGACATAAACGCCGAGAGCCAGCGACGACATCGTCAAGGCGACAATACACATCCGCCAGATCATTTTTTGCTCCAGAATTGGCGCGTCGGGTTGCTTTGGCGGCTGTTTCATGGTGTTCTTTTCTGCTGGTTCCAGTCCTAGCGGAATGACCATCGACGTGTCGGTTACCAAATTGACCCATAAAATCTGCACTGGCTCCAGCGGAGTTTTAATGCCGATTAGCAGTGCGCCGATCATGGTGATTAGCTCGCCAGTGTTGGTTGATAATAAGTAAAACAGCATTCGCCGCACGTTGGCGATAATCGTGCGGCCTTCTTTCATGGCATCAATAATCGTCTTAAAATTGTCGTCCAGCAGGATTATCGCGCCAGCATCTTTGGCGATGTGCGAGCCTGAACCCATGGCAATTCCGACGTCCGCGCCGGATAGCGCCGGTACATCGTTAACGCCGTCGCCGGTCATAGCGGTTATATTATGGTGCTTTAAGATAGTTAAAATCCGGTATTTCTGTTCCGGGATAACGCGCGAGAAAACCTTTGTTCGTTCAATGATTTTGTCTAGTTCGTCGTCAGTCATCTTCGACATTTCCCGGCAATCAAAAACTTCTTCCCTGTCTTCTACCATGCCAAGTTTCTTGCCAATTTGGTATGCCGTCTCGAAGTGGTCGCCAGTGATCATGCGCACGGAAACCCCTGCCGCCAGCGCTGATTTGATAGCCCGTGCTGCCTCTGGACGCAGGACGTCTGCCACCGCCGCCAGTCCGGCGAACCGCAATTTTTGGCGCGAAATTTGCTGGAAATCTGCCAAGATTTCCGAGGTGTCGCTGGTTGCTAGGCCCACGACGCGGTAGCCTTGCGATGTCAAATCGCCAATCGCCCGCTTGGCGCGTCTGGCTTCCGCTGCCGGCAATTTGCAGCGCTTGATGATTTCTTCTGGCGCCCCTTTGTAATACACTTTATAATCCGCGCCATGATGCCAAACCGTCGCCGACATCGAGAATTCCTGGTTGAACGGCAATTCCGCCGCTGGCAGACCGCGAACACCGGCATTGTTTTTTCGGGCAAAATTATCCAGCGTGATATCCAGCGGATCGTGGCTTTTACTGTCACCGCGATTGACGAAATACGCCATCAACTTCGCCAAATTATTATGCTTTTCCAGCGTCCAAGTATCCTGTACTGTCAACAGATTTTTCGTCAGCGTGCCAGTTTTATCGGTGGCAATGGTAGTAATGACGCCGATCGTCTCAATCGCCCGCATTTGATGGACCAGCGCTTTTTTAGCAGCCATCCGCCGCATTCCCAGGACCAGCACCACGGAAATAGCAATCGGCAAGCTTTCCGGCACGGCGCTGACTGCCAGCGCCATGACAAATCTCAGGCTATCCAAAAAATCCATGCCGCGCAGCAAGCTCAGCCCGAACGCCACCATCGAGATGCTGCCCACTGCCGCGATAATTTTGGTAATTAGCTTGTCGATTTTCTGCTGAACCGGGCTTTTAGCGGCTTCTTTTTTGGACAGCATTGCCAGATTGCCAAACTCGGTATCGTTGCCGGTGGCGATTACTGCGCCAGCGCCCGTGCCGGATACCACGAACGAACCTTGGAATAGCATGTTGGTCTGCTCGTAAATTTCTTTTTTCCCGTCCAGCGCCTCAATGTTTTTAGAAATTGGTACAGATTCTCCGGTCAGCTGAGCCTCGTCAACCCGCAAATTGGCGGTCTTAATTAGGCGGATATCGGCGGGGACTTTCTCGCCCTCGGACAAATTGACGATATCGCCCGGCACCAGCTGCGAGCTGTCTACAGCAGTAACTTTTCCGGCGCGCAGCACGTCGATTTTTTGGGCATCATGGCGCGACAGGCTGCGCAGCACCCGGTCAGTCGAAAAACGCTGCACATAAAAAATAGCGGCAGAAATTGCCAAAATTACAGTAATGATAACAGCGTCGATGACTTCATTATTGATAAGACTAACCACCGTCGCCACAATTAGCACCAATGAAAAGATGTCCATAAAGGGCTCTAGAATTTTTCGCCAAAGCGGTTCGCTGCGAAGTTTGATAATGTTTTCTCCAAATTTTTTCTGGCGTTTTTTTACCTCATTTACCGTTAAACCTTCGCGTCGTGAGTCTAATTTTTTCAACGCTTCGTCGGTTGATAAGTTATAAAAAAGCATATGGTTATTATATGAGAAAAAGCCCCCACTTTCCAGTGAGGGCCAAATTGTCATGGTGGACAATCTACATTAGCTAATTTTTACTACTTGTAATTGCCTGGTGACTGGTCCATTTTTCCAGGAGACAGTCTCGGATTTTTTATGGTTCAACAAACTTTTTCCTAGTGGGCTATCCACGGAAATTCGTCCATCTAATGGGTTCGCTTCGAGGCTATGGACCAGCGTGTAGCGGAATAATTTTCCCTGTTGGTCCACTAGGTCGACAACTGAGCCGATAGCAATCTTCAGCCGGTCGCGTTTGCGTGGCAGCGGTTTGGCGGTTTTGGCGGTTTCCCTCTTCAGACTCAGCCGGGACTGGACGTTCTCCAGGCTGATGATGACGTCGCTGCGATGAAGCTTGTCGTCGCGGGACTTGGCGCGCCCGATTTCTTTCAGCTCGGCGATCAGCGACTTCTCTTCCATCTCCAAACGCGAGATCTCCTTATGCAGCTCCTTAAACCCTTTTTTGCTTAAAAATGTTGTACTCATACTTCCCCTTTCAGACTGGCAATCCAACCAATCAATAATCCCATTACAACATCCGATTCTGAAAATTAGCTGAAAATCTAAACAATTGGCAAAGAAATGGTAAAAACTGTCGAGCCTTTTATGGTGGTAACAGAGATTTGCCCGCCTAAAGCCCTGGTCAATTGTTCCGCCAGCGGCAGCCCCAATCCATAGCCTTTCGTCCGCTGGTTGCCGCGGAAAAACTGCTCAAACACGTGCGGCAGATTCTGTTGGGAAATCGCGCCGTCGTTAGTAAAATGCACGGTGATATTCTGTTTCGATGGCAGCACTTGGATTTTTACCGGCGAATTCTTCGGGCTGTGTTTTAATGCATTGTCAAGTAAAATCGCGCACAGCTCCCGTGTTGCGGCTTGGTGAAGGGAGATGTTTGTGTGTTCCGGGCAATTCATTTCCGTGCGGGTTTCGGCTTTTCGTTCGCGGATGAGATTGGATATCAATTCTGCCAAGTCGAAGCTTTTATCTTCCAGCGCCAGCCTGTTTTCTGTTCGCGACAACTCTAAAAGCATGGCGGTCAGCTCGGTCAATTTGTTGATTTCCTCCAAATTGCTTTCCAACGTTTCCGTTAGTTCCGCCCGCGGCGTCTTCGGGTTTTTCAGCGCCAGTTCGGTCTCTGCTTTCATAATTGCCAGCGGCGTGCGCAGCTGATGGCTGGCGTTGGAGACAAACCGCGACTGGGCTTTATGCGCCGCCTCAATCGGCCGCAGCGTAATCCTCGCCAATAAATACGAACAAGCGCCGCCCGCCAGCAGCACGATGAGATTGATATAGCCCAAGCTAATCAGCAGATTGCGCGTCGAAACATCCATCCGTTCCGACAAGTCAATGCTAGGAAAATCGTTGCCGCGCTGAATGATAATTTTATGGATTTGCGCGTCAACTTCCGAGCGCGCTACTTGAAAAATAATACTACTAAACAGTAGGCTGACGACCATTAAAATCAGTAAATACCAGCCCGCCAATTTGATAGTCGCCGAGGTGAAAATTTTCATGCTTCAATCCGGTAACCAAAGCCGCGGACGGTTTTTATCAATTGTTTTTTGAACGGCTTATCGATTTTTTGGCGCAAGTTTTTTATGTACGCCTCGACATTGTTCGGTAAAATATCGGCATCAAAATCCCAAACATGGTCGATTAACGTTTCTTTGCTAAGAATTTGGTTCGGGTGCTGCATCAAATATTCCAGCAGCGCGTATTCTTTACTAGTCAAGTCGATAGTTTTTCCGGCGCGCACTACGGTTTGCTGTTGCTTATCAATTGTCAAATCGGCAATTTTCAGAACATCTGGCTGCTGAATTGGCGGCCGGCGCAGTAAAGCACGCACTCGCGCCAGCAGCTCGTCAATAGCAAACGGTTTAACCAAATAATCATCTGCGCCCGCGTCCAGTCCAAAGGTTTTATCCTCGGTGGTACCCAGCGCTGTGAGGAATAAAATTGGCATGTTTTTACCGTTTTTACGCAATTTTTTAACAATTTCCGCGCCCTCCATGCCTGGCAGCATTCGATCAACAATCAGTAAATCGTACGGCTGGCTGTCTGCCAAATTAAAGCCTTCTTCCCCGTCGTGTACGGCGTCAACGGCGTACGTCTCGCGCTTGAGCGCCTCGGCGATGACTCGGGCGATTTTTCGTTCGTCTTCAATAACTAGCAGCCGCATATATTAACTATTATACGCTATTTGGCAGCTCGGGCGGGATAGTGCTATAATTTTTTTCAAAGAAAAGGAGAGTACATGCCGGATAGGAAAAAAATTGTTGAAATTCGTCATTTTAAGATGAAATTTGGCAATAAAACAGTTATTAAAGATTTGAGCTTTGACGTTTTTCAGGGCGAAGTGTTCGGATTCTTGGGCAGCAACGGTTCGGGGAAAACCACGACACTCAGGGCGCTGCTGGGGTTATACGAGCCGACGGCGGGCGAGCTGCTGATTGACGGTAAGCCGTACGTGGTAGATAGCCAGATTAACCTCGGTTATCTGCCGGAAGAGCGCGGGCTGTATAAAAAGGAAAAAGTGCTGGATGTAATGATTTATTTCGGCCAGCTGAAAGGTCTAAGCCGCGACGAGGCGAAGGAGTTTTCTTTGAATTTTCTGAAGCGCGTTGACTTGACTGATAAAGCTGGTATGCGGCTGGACAAGCTTTCCGGCGGCCAGCAGCAAAAAATTCAGCTGGGTGTGACGATTATGGGCGATCCGGAACTGCTAATCATGGACGAGCCGACCAAGGGATTTGATCCGGTTAATCGGCGGCTGCTGATGAATATCATTGAGGAGCGGCGTAAGGCTGGCGCGACGATTATTTACGTGACGCACCAGATGGAGGAAGTCGAGCAGCTGTGCGATCGGCTGATTCTACTAAAAGACGGCCAGGCGGCGGCATACGGCACGCTGGCAGAGGTGAAAAAGCAGTTCGGCGGCGCATCAATGGATGATATTTTTGTTAAAGTGTACGGCGGCGAAGCAAAGGAGTTGGGCGATGAGTAAAATGCATAATTTAGGGACAGTTTTCAAGTTTGAGACTATCCGGGTACTGAAAAAGCCGACGTTTTGGCTGATGGCGCTGGGTTTTCCATTGATGTTTGCGGCGCTATATGGCATCATGTTTTGGTCGCAAAGTACGACGATGCAAGCAGCGAAAGAGTTAGAGAAACAGGAATTTTCATTGGCGGTTACTGACGATTCAAAACTCGTCAGGCCAGAGCTACTCATGGCCGCTAAGACGAAAACTGTCGAGTCAAAAGAAGCTGGAATCAACGACGTAAAAAACGGTAAGATTGACGCTTATATTTACTTCCCGAAGGATATTAGCAAACAAAAAGTTGAAGTTTACGGCAAGGATGTCGGGCTGTTTCAGAACGGCAAATACGGCGCCGTGGCGCAAAGCTTATTAAGCCAATCAGTAGCCAGCAGTGTCAGCCAAGCGCAAGTTGCTATTCTGCAAAACAAAGTCCAATTATCGTCAACTACTTATCTGGACGGCAAGGAGCATGGCGGTATTAACGAGATGATTGCGCCGGGTCTGTTTTTAGTGATTTTCTTTATGCTGGTTACTTTCTTTGGCAACCAAATGCTAACCAGCTCCACCGAGGAAAAGGAAAACCGCACGGTGGAGATGCTGCTGACGATGGTAAAAACCGACACGCTAATCACTGGCAAAATTCTATCGCTGATGGTGTTGGCGCTGATTCAGATGTTGGTGATTATTCTGCCAGTGGCGGCGGGCTACTTGGCATTCGGCTCGAAGCTGCAGCTGCCGAATATGGATTTAAGCTTATTGGTATTTGATCCGGTGCGGATTGGCTTGGCGCTGGTGATTTTTCTGGCGAGCTTTATGATGTTTACCGGCATGCTGGTGACTTTGGGTGCGATGATGCCGACTGCCAAGGAAGCTAGCCAGTGGTTTGGCTTGGTGATTATGCTGATATTTGGGCCGTTTTACGGCATTACGGCGTTCGTTTCCTTCCCTGATTCGCCATTTGTCAAGTTCTTATCGCTGTTTCCGTTCACGGCGCCGATTCCGCTGCTACTCAGGAATGCGGTTGGCAATTTGCCGGCTTGGGAAGGTTTGCTGGGGGTGGCGCTTTTGATCGTGGCGGCGGTGCTTGTTCTGTGGCTGGCGGTGCGGATTTTCCGCTACGGCGCGATGTCGTATGATAGCAAGTTGTCTCTGTCAGCGTTGCGGATGAAGCGAAAAGCTGATAAAGTTTAAGTATGAAAGTACGCATTGAAATAGACACTAAAACATTTGTGCGGTTTTGGCTGGTGGTTATCGGATTTGGGCTGGCGGGACTGGCGATTTATTCGGCGAAGGATGCGCTGATTTTGCTGGGAGTTTCCCTGTTCTTGGCGCTGGCGCTGAACCGTCCGGTGGCGGCAATTGCCAGGAAATTGCCTGGTAAAAGCCGGCTCGGCGGCACAGCGCTGGCGTACGTCACGCTGATTCTGCTGCTGGGCTGCGTGGTGTGGTTCGTAGTGCCGCCAATTGTCCAGCAATCCGCTAAATTTGTCGAAAGCGTGCCGAGTTTAGTTGATCAAGCTGGTTCGCAGTGGCACGGCGTTAATAGTTTTATCGATAAGAATAATCTGCGTCCGCAGGTTGATGCCATGCTGGAGAATCTCAAGCAGCAATCTTCGTCATGGGCGGCCAGCGTTGGTACAAATATTTTAAGCAGCGTCGGCTCGCTGGCGTCGTTTGTCGGTTCACTATTTTTGGTGATAGTTTTGTCATTCTTGATGTTACTAGAAGGCCCGACATGGATGAGGCGTTTGTGGGGATTATACAATGACCAAAGCAAGATGGAAAATCATAAAAAGCTAGCTGGACAGATGTATAATGTTGTCACTAGTTACGTTTCTGGGCAATTGACCGTATCAGGGATTGATGCGGTATTGTCGGGGTTTGTGGTGTTTGTATTGAGCATGGCTTTTCCTGCCGTCGATTCAAATTTGGCGATGTTAACGGTCATGGCGACGTTTATTTTAACGCTCATTCCGATGTTTGGCGCTACGCTGGCTGGCATTCTGATCTCTCTATTGTTGTTCTTCAATAATGTCACTGCTGGCGTAATCTATGCCATATATTTCATCGTCTATCAGCAGATCGAAAATAATTTCATTGCACCGTCAATTCAGTCAAAAAAATTGGAACTCTCGGCGTTGATGGTTTTGTCGTCAGTGACCATTGGTCTCTATGTCGGTGGACTTTTAGGAAGCTTAATCGCTATCCCGGCGGCTGGTGTGGCAAGGATTTTGTTGGAGAATTATTTAGAGCAGGCTAAGAAAAACCGCCTTGAAAGCGAAAAGCCAATCAATAAATTAGTGAAGAAATTGAAAAACGAGAGTTAATTGGTGTGCTTCGTGAAAATTAGCCCGCTCTATCATTTCGGCGGGCTATTTCTATTATTTCCATGCCCAAACGCTGCCGCTTGGCGTGTCGCGAATAGTAATGCCAGCTGCCAGCAGTTCGTCGCGAATACGGTCGGATTCTTGCCAATCTTTTTCGGCGCGGGCGCTGCGGCGCTGGATGATCAATCTCTTCAAATCGTCAGTAATATCAGGGGTCGATTCCGCCAAATCCAAGCCCAAAACTTCGTCAATAATTTCAATCAATTGCAGCAAGCCGCCGCGATGGATTTTCTCCAACGGCGCGTGATCCAGCTGCGAAAATGCCTCGTCAATCAGCGCCAACGCTCCTGGCGTATCTAAATCATCATTCAGTTTTTCAACCAGCGCCTGCCGCGCTGCTAATAGCGACACCGTACCCTCCTGCTCATCCTTCTCATCGTCATCATCCAGCGTGTCGTGCGTCTGGTGCCGCAGCGCCGCATAGCCGCGCCAATGATCCAGCCGGGCCTGCGCCGCTTCCAGAATCTCCCAGGTGAAATTCCCCTCGGTTTGGTAATGCTTGCTGAGAATCGCTAGCTTAAAGGCCATCGGGCTGAAACCGCGTGCCGTAATGTCGCTAAGGGTGATGATGTTGCCGAGCGACTTACTCATCTTGCGGCCGTCGACTTTGATGTGGTTATTGTGCAGCCAAAGTTGAGAGAATTGCTGCCCGGTCAAACTCTCGCTCTGAGCAATCTCATTGGTGTGATGCACCGGAATGTGGTCAATGCCGCCAGTGTGAATATCAATTGTATCGCCCAGCGTTTCCCGAGCAATCGTCGAACATTCGAGGTGCCAGCCCGGAAAACCGACGCCCCATGGACTGCTCCACTCCATGTCGCGCTTGGTGTCTGTTGGTGAAAACTTCCAGACGGCGAAATCGGTGATGTTGCGCTTACCTGCCACGCTGACCCGCGCGCCGGCTTCCAGGCCTGCCACGTCCAGCCGCGCCAATTTGCCGTAATCTGGTAGCCGCGACGTGTCAAAATACATACCGTCGCCGTCAATCTTATACAAAAATCCCTTTTCGTCTAGCCCCCGCGCAAAGTCGATTTGCTGCTGGATATAGTCCGTTGCCCGCACTAAATGGTCGGGTCGCACCAATTTCAGCACCTCGTAGGCTTCGTGGTCGGCGATGGCGATATATTGCTCGGCCACATCCCAAGCGGTTTTCCCCTCGCGGCGCGCCCCCTTCTCCATCTTATCCTCGCCATTATCGTCGTCGCTAGTCAAATGCCCAACGTCGGTGATATTTTGCGTGCGAATCACTGGAATATCTTGCCAGCGCAGCAACCGTACCAACACATCCCAATAGATATAGCCAACCCAGTTGCCAATGTGCGGCTGCGAATACACCGTCAGCCCGCAGGTATACATGCGAACCGTCTGCCTGTCAAGCGGCGTCAGTTTGTCTTTACGGCGAGTGAGAGTGTTGTAGAATTTCATGTCTTTATTCTACAGGAAAAAGCAAAACTTATCTAATCGGTCTATAATATAAAATATGTCCAATGATAAAGTTAAGAAAATACTAAAACTATGCAATGATAACGCAGGAGCTGTTACAATTGGCGCTACTTTTCTCGGGCTTTCTATCGCCATCATTAGGGCTATACTTCTATCTAAAGGAAATGGAGAAATCGCTTATTATATAATTAGTAGAGTTGGTGTAGCTGAATTATGGATGAGCTCAATGGTAGTTGCAGTAACTTATATCGTAGGATGTGCTCCACTAATTTTTATTATGATTCATGGCAAAGAAAGATTGAAAGCTTTGCCAGACCTATGGCTGACGGCTATTATGGTTGTATTGGCAATTACCCCTATACTGACTATGATGGTATGTATCTTGCTTGCGCTGATAATTAAGACTCTCCAGTGGTTGAGCACTAAGCAAAAACATAAAGAAACCGATACGACAAATATAGATATGAAACAAGCCCTCTTAGGAACGTTCATTTCATTCGTCTTCTCTATTGTATCTACATCTGCACTCTCCCCTTTGTATATTATAAAAAATCATGATAATACTGTAGAAGTAGGCTATGTTATATCTGAAAGAGGTGATTACTTGACAGTATTAAATAAATCTCGTACAAAAATTAAAGAGGTACATAATCGCAATATAGATTCAAAGAATATATGCATAGAGTATTTCGGGAAGTCTGGATGGCTGCTAAGGAGTATTATGGATATAGTAGTAAATCAGGATGATGGAATGGCGGACAAATGCCCTGTCATGAAAGAGTAAGGCAGGAAATCACTTCTCAGAAATAATTACTGACGTTTGATGTAAAATTGTATGCAAATTCGCAGCGGTGATGGCCTTTGCCAAATTATGCTTGGTCAGCGGAATAGCGGTTTTCTGGTAAAAATAAATTGGCGCGGAATTGTAAGATGGTTCGGTCATGAACGCGTTGGCGAGATCATTTAGGCGGCTGGCGTGCGGCGTAATGTCAAATGTTCGTAAATAGTTTTGCGCTGCTTTGCCTGCATTTTGCCAATCGAAAGATTTTTTCACGGTGTAGGTTTGGCTGACCGAATTGCCGT
>CAURVB010000003.1:0-37638 GCA_963528615.1 uncultured Candidatus Saccharibacteria bacterium
CAAACAAGCTCGCGGTAAAAAACGTATGAAGCGCTTCGGTAAGGTTGACATTCCGAGCGAAGCGTTTATGGTGATGTTAAAGAGGGGTTGATTGATTGTATTGAAGCGAATATTTATTAGTCCCGAGTTTCCTGATTGGCAATCGGTGCTAGATGAGTTATCATAAATAAATATTATGTCGGAGATTGAAAAACTTATCGCAGAATATCAGCCGGTTGAGTCGACGATTCAGCTGGTGCGGGATACAAAGATTGCGCTGCTGGCGGGGATTTCTGGCGCTGGCAAGGATACAATAAAAAAGCAGTTATTAAAGCTGCCGGAATTTCGTGATATCGTATCTCACACCACGCGTTCGCCGCGGATTAATAATGGCCGTGCCGAGCAAGATGGTGTTGACTACCATTTTATTGATCAAAAAACTGCCGAGGAAATGCTGCGAAACCGCGCGTTTATTGAGGCGAAATTTGTGCATGGCACGGTGTATGGAACCTCGGCGGCCGAGTTGAAATTGGCACATGATAATAATCAAGTGGCGATTACTGACGTCGATGTCCAGGGTGTAGCGGAATATGAACAATTAGCCCCAGGTTGTATCGCGATTTTTATCGTGCCGCCGGATTATAAAACATGGCTGGAGCGGCTGAAAAAGCGCTACGCCACCGAAGCAGATTTTCAAGCCGAATGGCCAAAGCGTTATCAATCGGCCATCAAAGAACTGGCGCATGCGCTGGAAGTGCCGTATTATCACGTGATTATTAATGATGATTTGGAGAGGGCTGTCAGGGTAACCGAGGAAATTATTTTACGCGGTGATATTTTTAAGCGCCAAGACGACGAGGCTCGCTTGGCGGCCCGAAATCTGCTCAATGATATAATGGACGTATGAGTTCAACAAAAACTCCAAAAAAACTAGCAGTCAGACGTTTACAGTCATCAAGACCATTTACCGCATTATTAGACCAAGTTTTCTTTATTTTTGCGGGCTTGGCGTCGTTTTGGTTGGCGTGGTTGGTGCTTAGAGAGGGCTGGGCGACCGGAGGTTGGTGGTTGGTTGGATTATTCTTTGTGGTTTGGGCAATTGTCTCTTACATAGCATTACCTCGATTGCATCGAATTCTAAGCAACGTGTACGTGCCAAATTATTTTATTGGTAGAACGAGAACGGCAGATGGAATATTGAGCGATCCGGTGAATTTAAGCGTTCGTGGTCCAGAGGAGAAATTACACAAGGCAATGACTACGGCGGGCTGGGCTCTGGCGGATGATATTACGCCGCGGTCGGCTTGGCGGATGATACTAACAACGTTGGGTCGACGGAGTTACCCAAACGCACCAGTCTCGCCAGCTTTTTTATTTGGTAGGCGACAGGATTTTGCCTATCAGCAAGAAGTTGATGGTAATCCAATGCGTCGGCACCATGTGCGGTTTTGGCGCTGTCCAGACGGTTGGTTGTTGCCGGGCGGGCATCGGGTGGATTGGCTGGCGGCTGGTTCGTATGATAAAAGTGTCGGTTTATCGCTATTTACTTTTCAATTGACGCATAAAATTGACGAAAATATTGATATTGAAAGAGACTATATTATCGAATCAGTTAAAAATAGTGAGAAATATATCCGCGTGACGGTTCTGAAGGATTTTTCTACAGGCTATCATTCACGCAATGGTCATGGCGATTCAATTCGTACTGATGGTGATTTGCCAATTTTGGAAGTTGGTCGCGTAAAGCTTGATCGTCCGGTGACGACATTGAAGCGCTTCGGGATTATCATGGATGGGACAATTCACGATCGTCATCCGCGAAATCATGAGACGTTAATTGAGGAATTATGGAGTCGTCGTCCGCCACAGATTTTAATTGGCAGTGGTTTGATGGTTTTGGTATCGCTGTTTACGATTGGGCAAACGATGGTTAATTTTTCTAGCTGGCCAGAACTTTTGGCGCAGGTAACGAATATTGAACAAATTGATATTAATCTGGCCAACACGATATTGTCGGTAATATCTGGTCTGAATCTGTTGCTGGTGGTAGTGGAGCTTGTGTTAGTTGGTCTGCTGCTTCGGGGGAGTAATCGGGCGCGGATATCGCTGTTGGCTGTAGCAACATTAGCTATTATTACCGAGTCACTGTCGGTGACGATTGAACGAATTAATATGTCGGCTGTATTTCTTTTAACTTCAATTGGTGTGCACATTATGATTATGATGTTGTTTTCGTCAGATGCAGCACGCTATTTTACGGACCGGCGACGAAATTAAAACCCTAGCACTCTACTTGTACGAGTGCTAAACATGCGCTATAATTGATATATGACCGAACGTCAACAGGCGATTTTAGCTGCCATTATTGAGCAATATGCCGAGATTGCGGCACCAGTTGGCAGCGTGACGCTAGCCAAGTTGTTTGGTGTGTCCAGCGCCACCATTCGCAGCGAAATGGCCAAGCTCGAGGAGATGGGTTTTATTGAAGCGCCACATACTAGCGCTGGGCGCATTCCTACTGACAAGGGCTATCGCTTTTATGTCAATGGCATCACCAATGCGCAGATGACCGAGCTGCCCAGCAGTATCGATCGCAGTGCGAGAGCGATCGAAGCGCATGTTAATTCGCACGTTGATACGTCCGACCGGGCAATTCGCAGTGCGGTTGATAGTCTGGTCGAGTTGACGGGTAATTTCGGCTTTGCGTCGTTTGGTACGCACTTGTATATGAATGGCATGACACAGCTGTTTAGCCAGCCGGAGTTTGTCGAGGGCGGACACGTGCAGGCGATTGCCAGACTGATTGATAACATCGAGCCGTGGCTACATGAGGCAGCACCTAACCAGCCGCTCAATGTGTTTATCGGCAGCGAAAATCCGATTGGTAAAAGTTCTGGTGCCACGTTGATTATCAGTAAATTCCGTTCGCAGTTTAGCGATGATAGCTATATTGGCGTGATTGGCCCGACGCGGCAAAATTATCGCCGAACGATGGAACTAGTGCGGCGAACCGGTGCAATGTTGGAGGAAATATTGTAGGAGGAAAAGATGACGAAAAATAAGACTAAGAAAACTGAAGATTTAGAGCAGCAATTGGGCGAGTTGACGCTGGATTTGCAGCGGACGCGGGCGGATTTTGAGAATTATCGCAAGCGTGTCGAGACGGAGAAACAATCAGCGCACCAAATGGGCCAGGCGAAGTCGGTAATGAAACTATTGCCAGTGATTGATACGATTGAGCGAGCGATTGCCAACGTGCCAGAGGAGCTGAAAGATAATCCGTGGGTGAAAGGCGTGGCTGGCCTTGGTAAACAACTTGACAAACAGCTGAAGGAAATCGGCCTTGAGAAAATCGACGCCAAACCTGGTACGCTGTTTAACCCTGAATTGCACCAAGCCGTTCAATTTGACGAAGAAGCAGAAGGCGACAAAGAGGTGATTGCCGAGGAACTCCGCGCTGGCTATACGCTGGATGGCGTAGTGATTCGCGACGCGATGGTTAAGGTGACGCGCCAGTCGTCGGAACCACCGCAGACGGATGTCAAAGCAAACGCTGACACATCAGAGAAATAATTGGTTGTCGTAAAATGAATTAGCACTCTTGACACCAGAGTGCTAATTATTTATACTGAAATAATTGGCACTCGACATAAAAGAGTGCTAAAATGAATATAAGAAAAACCAGATGTGATCGAAACAAGAAAGGGGAATCATATGGGTAAAATTATCGGAATTGACCTCGGTACGACCAACAGCGCCTTTGCGTATATGTTGGCGGGCAAACCAGAGGTCATCGCTAACGCTGAGGGTAATCGTACGACGCCGTCAGTGGTGGCAATTAACAAGAAGGGTGAGCGCTTGGTTGGGCAAGTGGCTCAGCGCCAGCGCGTGACCAATCCAAAAAACACTATTTACGGGGTGAAGCGTTTAATTGGCCGTAAATTTAATGACAAGGAAGTCCAAAAAGACTTGGATATCATGCCGTACCAGATTGTCAAAAAAGGCACCGGCGTGGCGGTAAAGATGGGCGACAAAGAATACACGCCAGAAGAAGTCTCAGCCATGATCCTCAGCAAGATCAAAGCTGATGCTGAGGCATTCCTAGGCGAGAAAGTCACCGAAGCAGTCATAACTGTGCCAGCTTACTTCGACGATTCGCAGCGTCAAGCCACCAAAGATGCTGGTAAAATTGCCGGCCTGGAAGTTAAGCGCATCATTAATGAGCCGACGGCTGCTGCTTTGGCGTACGGCCTGGAGAAAGGTAAAAATGACGAAACCATCGTGGTGTTTGACCTCGGTGGTGGTACCTTTGACGTTTCCATCCTGGAGCTCGGCGACGGCGTGTTTGAAGTGAAAGCGACAAATGGTGACACCCACCTGGGCGGTGAGGACTTTGACAATATCATCGTTAACTATTTCCTGGATGACTTTAAGTCTAAAGAAGGCATCGACCTACGCAAAGACAATGCAGCCATGCAGCGCCTAAAGGACGAAGCCGAAAAGGCCAAGAAGGAATTGTCAACGGTTACTGAATACGAAGTCAATATTCCATTCATTACCGCTGATGCTGATGGGCCAAAGCACTTTGAACTGAGCTTGACGCGGGCCAAGTTGGAAGATTTGGTGAAAGATTTGTTGGATCGCCTGGACGGCCCAGTCGAAAAGGCGCTCAAAGACGCTAAATTATCCAAATCTGACATCAATGAAATCGTCATGGTCGGCGGTATGACCCGCATGCCAGCAGTGGTTGAGCGAGTGAAGAAGCTGTTCGGTAAAGACCCAATGCAAGGCGTTAACCCAGACGAAGTGGTGGCTGTTGGTGCCGCCATTCAGGGCGGTGTGCTGGCTGGTGATGTTAAGGATGTGCTACTACTTGACGTGACGCCGCTAAGTCTTGGTATCGAGACGATGGGCGGCGTGTCAACCAAGCTGATTGAGCGCAACACCACTGTGCCAACCAGCAAGAGTGAAGTATTCTCAACGGCTGCTGATAATCAGCCGCAAGTGGAGATACACGTCTTGCAAGGTGAGCGCGAATTTGCCAATGACAACAAGAGCTTGGGTCGATTTGTGCTTGATGGTATCGCGCCAGCACCACGCGGTGTGCCGCAGATTGAAGTGACGTTCAATATCGACGCCAACGGTATCCTCAATGTTACCGCCAAAGATAAAGGTACCGGTAAGGAGCAATCAATTACCATCCAAAACTCTGGCAACATGAGCAAGGAAGATATCGAAAAAGCCCAGAAAGAAGCTGAGCTACACGCTGATGAAGATAAGAAAAAACGTGAAACCGTTGACGCTAAAAACCAGTTAGAAAACGCCATCTACCAGGCGAAGAAAATGCCGGATGAGTTCAAAGACAAGATTTCTGAGGACGACAAGAAGGCGATTGACGAAGCAGTCAAGGAAGCGGAAAAGCATAAAGACGCTGATGACAAAGATGAGCTGGAAGCAGCAGTCAAGGCCTTGCAGGATGCTATCATGCCGATTGGTGCCAAAATGTACCAGCAAGCTGCTGAGGACAAAAAGGCTGATGAATCTAAGGACGATAAAAAATCTGACAAGGACGAGCCGGTCGAAGGCGAGGTGGTTGACGAGAAATAGTCCCAGGGATTCAGTCTATAAAATTATAATGCTGCAGTTTCATGAGACTGCAGCATTTTATTAAGATTAAGTTTTTCCTGCCTCAACCTTTCTTGCTTCAGTCTTCTCTGACTATCTTTGAGTCGTTTTACTGACACGATTTATAATGTGAAAGCTAGATTATATATTAAACGGATTCACTTACGCAGTTCCAGATAACGCAGGCTCGTTTACTGTTGCGCTGACTATGTATTGGGCTGCTGTTATGGCTGGCGAAGCCACTGGTTTTCCGTCTTCCTCCGTTTGCTGCCCGGTATAATCTCCAAAAACTTCTTCGTCAATACGTACACCCATCGCACGAACCATTGCTTCATTAAGAAGCTCAATGTCGATAATTTGACCTGACTGGCGCAGTCCATCGGAATATTGCGCCTGCCAGGCGTGGTAATCTTCATCCAACCTGGCTGTAATACGCCCCAAATCGCACATTGGAACTCTACCAATTCCTGGCCGGCTCAGCGGAGGTATATTATCGTAATTATCTGGCTTCAAGACAATGTTAGCGTGTCTTTTGGCATCTATAGTGACGCCAAAAACATCAATGTGGCTAGTTTCTCCAGTTTGTAGATCTAGCCAGGTGACACGCCAAGCATCAGGATCTTCGCGCCAATTATCTTTCATAACAGAAATGGCGCTATACCGGACTTGTGCTGTCCCACTTATCTTTTAAGGGCAGTATTCCAGCTACGACTGGGACGGAGTAAACATATTCTTCGCCGTTGATTTTGCGTTCTGGTAGAGGGTGTTTGCCAGAGAACCGTCTACTGCGGTCGGAGTCTCCCATCTCCTCCCATTTCATAACGCCAAAGGCGCTGGCAATCTCGGGATTGGTGGCGATGGTGTTCGCTAGTGGTATAAGTTCGGTAATTAATAGTTCTTCTTCTGGCGAGTAAACCCGATGTTCCAATGCTTCGCTGCTGGGCGGCAAAGGATTAAAGTTGCTATACGGCTGCTCTACGGCGGCCAATATTTCGCTTGCCATGGTTTCCTCGCTTCGACTTATATAATTATTTAACAAAGTCTATGCTCCCTATATATCACAAGGCGGGTTAAATGTCAATGATTTTAACGATTTTTCCAAATTTCCTGGTATAATAAAATCATGAGTAGAGATTCGGCTCTTCGGTTTTGCCGTCGTAATCGCTTGCAGATTCTTTGCGTACTATATACGGCAATTCTGACGTTTGGCGTGCTGGTGGCAGCAACTCTATCTGATGACTCGCGCTGGATGGGCTGGAGTCTTAGCCGGCTGGGTGAGACGGTAGTTAACCGTCATTCCGCTTTGGCTTTTAATGCCGGAGTTTTTATGTCAAGCTTGGTGCTTATTATGATAGGCGTTGGTATGTCTAAAGGCTATGTCAAACTGCGGCAGCTGCGTACTGCCAAGGTATCTGTTTGGTTGATAACACTGCTGGCGATTTGTATGATTGGCGTGGCGCTTTGTCCTAACGATACCATGCATGCAGTGCACTTTATTTTCTCGCGCGGCGTAGTCGTTATGATGGTGGCTGTCATGCTGACGTTGCCGTCAAGTCTCAGTTATTTAACGCGCCGCCAACGGATGTTGTCGTTTAGTTTTCCGGTTTTTATGGCTTTATTGGCAGCGCAGGGTTATGTTTTGAGAAGTTTTTGGTTTGTAATTGTTGAAGTAATACTTGGGCTTTTCGCGGCCGCTTGGCTGTTTGCAGTCTGCCGCCATCTGGATATACGCCTACAGGAGCAGAGCGACTAATTTAGCACTCTTGCGCGTCGAGTGCTAAAAGCGTATAATAAACATATATGAGCAAGCGTGATTATTATGAAGTGCTAGGCGTGTCAAAAACCGCTTCTGAGGATGCGATAAAGAAGGCTTTTCGCAAATTGGCGGTAAAATATCACCCGGATAAACAGGGCGGCGACGAGGCGAAGTTCAAAGAGATTAATGAAGCATACGAAGTTCTGAAAGATAAGCAAAAGCGCCAGCGCTACGATCAATTTGGCCATGCTGGCGTCGGCGGTGCGTCGGGCGGCGGTTTTTCTGGCAATCCGTTTGAAGGGTTTGGTGGCTTTGGCGGGCAAAATATTCATTTTGACTTTGGCGATGGCGGCTTGGGAGATATTTTCAGCCAGTTTTTCGGCAGCGCGGCAGGCAGTTCAGGCGGTGGACGTCCGCGCGGGCGCGATATTGAAACGAACATAACATTAAGCTTTGAAGATGCGGTGTTTGGCGTGGAAAAGAAAATTAGCTTGAATCTGGAAGACGAGTGCGAACACTGTCATGGCAACGGCGCCGAGCCGGGATTTGGCATGAAAACATGTCCGACCTGCAAGGGTGCCGGTCAGCAAACGCGAGTGATGAATTCATTATTCGGGCAAATCCAGCAGGCGGTTACTTGTGAAACCTGTCGGGGCAAGGGGAAAATTCCGGAAAAAGAATGCTCGGTCTGTCGCGGCAAAGGTACGACTCGCCAGCATCAGGATATTACTGTCAAGATTCCGGCAGGGATTGATGATGGCGCGACCATTCGCTTGCGTGAACGCGGCGAGGCGGCAGCAGGCGGCAGTAAGGGAGATTTATATATCCATATCCGCGTTAAGGCGCATAAAAAGTTCACCCGCGAGGGCGATATTATCCTTTCAGAAGAGCATATTTCCATGGTTGATGCGGCATTGGGGACGGAAATTGACGTGGAGACTGTGGACGGCGTTATTACTATGAAAATTCCAGCTGGCACCCAGTCGGGGACTGATTTCAAGTTATCGGGCCACGGCGTACCGCATTTGCGCAGTGAATCGCGCGGTCCGCATATTGTGGGTGTCGTGGTTGATACGCCAACCAAATTAACTAAAAAACAGAAAGAGCTTTTAGAACAGTTTAAGGGAACGAAGAAGCGCGGCTTGTTTTCGTAGTAAAATTTCTCCATGAAAATCCCTCCCGTGCTATACTAAAATTAGCATAAGGGGAATTAAGCATGGAATTGATTTTTCTGTTAGTAATTATCATCGTGATAATTAAGGTGGCGCAGAGGGGTAGTAATCGGTTGTCTCGTCAGTCTGAGGGCTATCAGCGCGGTTATTGGGACGGCGTGCGCGATGCGCAGAATGGCCGTGCAAAAATTGAAGATAGCGACGGTCAAGCCAAGCTTATTACCGAGAATCAGGCTGCAGTTTCGCAGTCTACTGGTCTTGTGCTAATTGGTGACGAAGAGGAAGAGTCTGGCGATTCATCGGCTACTGATGCCGCGCCAATTGAAGAAAATACGAATATTCCCGATGAAAAGACGCAGATTGTCAAGTGGCTATCTCCAGCCAGTAATAAAGATAAAGAGAAAAATCGTCAAACCACCATCAATGTGGCGCTCTACACGGCATCATTATTGCTAACCGCTGGTATACTATTGTTGGCGCAAACGATTGAACTTTCAGCGCCGCTCAGGTTTAGTTTGGTCTGGCTGTTTATTTTTGTCTATTACGCCATTGGCCAGGTGCTATATGCCCGTCTCCCAATCTTAAAGCCGGCCTCAACGGCGTTTATTGGTACGGCGCTGGCTGCTGTGCCGATTGGCGGGTGGAGCATGCATTTGCTTTTGGGGATTGACCCGGCGCTGTGCTGGCTTATCACCTCCTTTATCGGCACTTTCTTATGCGTTGATGCTACGGTCAGGCTCAATAGCCAGCCGCTCGCCTATATTTCGCTGCTGTCGATGTTCACAATGACGACCAGCTTGCCAGCTGTTATGCATGCTCAGTTGGTGTGGTATTATGCTGCGGTGCTATTGTTCGGGTGTCTGATGACCTTGGCTGCGTATTTTTCTAGTCGTTTTCCACGCCAATTCACCGAGCCGTTGACGCTCATTAATCCATTTATTGTACCAGCAACCTTGTTTATCGCTCTTGGCTCCTCGGCGCACATGGGAACGCTTGATATCAGCATGCTGCTGCTCACTAGTGTTACTTATTATTTTAGTGTGGCTCTCGTCGAGAAATCAGAAAAGATGCGTACCTATGAATTGACAACGGCGAGGATATTGCTAATGGCGATGACTGCTAGTTTTGCGCTGTACTTATCAAATAATGACAGGCTGGTTATGGGTGTAGCGCTAGGTGTAGTGGCGCTTGGTAATATGATTTGGTCTATCAGATCAATGTATGCTCAAAAGCAGCCCGATAAGCAGCACGAGATAGTATTGTGGGTTGGTTTTGTTGCTTCGCTGGTCGCTCTCTCGGTTATAGCTAGTGTCGAAATCCCACTGAGAAATATAATCTCATTTGCCTTGTTAAGCGTGGTTTCGGTGGCGACTTTTGCGGCACTTTCATTGCTCCGTCGCTCCCGTTTTGGTGTCATGGTAGTGATAGCTGGAATCTTGTTAGTACCAGCTGGTATCAGGTTATTTAATCTCGACTTCGTAACAGCTCTGCACGTACAGCACTCTATCTTTATGGTTATGACCTTGCTACCGGTTGTTTGCCGATTACTGGTTTTGAAACGTCCAAATATTACCAAAAGTCAAGCAATATTAGTGTATGGCGCTGCGGCAGCTTGGTGGTTAATGACAGTGTTTATAGCATTAGTTTTTTTGACTGCTTATCCAGCAGAAGAGGGTTTGCTTTACCTATCAAATTCGGTGGCGATTGCCGCTATCGTCATGGGCATCGCTGTGTGGCGCGAGAAAGCCTACGGTTTAGTGATTGGCATTCATGCTTTTCTGCTTCTGATAGCACTATTATTGGCTTCGTATTTCAAGCTGGCTGGCGAAAATCTTGCCATTTTGATGGCGTGGTTGAACGGTTTGTCGTTGCTGCTATTGGTAGAGTGGCTATACAATTACCGTAGCGAGGCGGCGGTTAGGTGCCGCGAGTTGTTGCTATATTCTGCTATTGGAGTGGCTGGTGTTATTGTCTTTTCATCTATTCATCCAGCAGTTTGGCTACCGTTGGCAGCACTATTGTATTATGCGTTTTATCGTCGGCGTGAAGATGGTTATCTGGGTGGAGCATACTTGGCGACGATCGCTTTGCTGCTACTGTTCTTACATTGGTTGAATGTGCCGCTAAGCGACAATTTCACCATCACTGCTTGGGTGACGTTTGTCGGCTTTGGGGTGGTGTATTGGTCGTTGGCGATGAATAAGCGAGCGTCAATCACTAGCGATATGACTCTATTGGCCGCTACTGCACCAGCAGTGATATTACCGATGATAAATCTGTCGACGACATACGAATTGCCGTTCAAAATCTTGGGCTGGTTAGCGGCTGTCGCGGCACTTTATATGGTAGTGTATGCCAAACGGGATTGGCGACCGATGGCAATATTGGCGCATCCAAGTTTGGTACTGTTATTCTACTTAACAGCAGAGTGGCTCGGCGTTCAACTTGAGTTCATGTCGATCGTTTCATTGATCATCTTTGCGGTATTTTATAGTGCTGCCGTGGTTATGCGAGCCAGGAAATTGCCGACTACTTGGTATTATGCATCATTTTGGAGTGCCATCGGCTGGTCGATGCTTTTACTACTGCTGGCCATGCTGGTCAGTGTCGCGACGGAGGCGGTACTGTTAGTAACACTAATGTGGGCGGTCAACGGCAGCGCCCTGATAGCTGAGGGAGTGCCGAAGAAGAATATTCCGTATTTCGATTCGGGCGTCCTTTTAGTATTGTGCGGTATTTTATTTGCTATTCATATGCTAATTGCGCCTGTTCACGGCATAGTGGTGCCATACCTGTGTTCAGCAGCAATTCTTTCAGGGGCGGTGATGTCGTGGCGCTGGCTAGGGTATGCTCATGTATACACCATCGCGCATTTGGTGCTGGCGCTCGCTGTGTTCAGCTTATCGACCCTTGTCCTGGCGTTAAGGGGAGATGATGCTATGGAAATATTGTTCCTGGTCGAGCATTCGCTGATGGTTATTATCGGCTTGGCGCTCGGCAGGCGGCTGATTACTATCTGGGGTGCTGTCGGCGTGACGTTGGCCTTAATTTACTTGCTGTCAGGCTATGCCTACGCGCTGGCTATTTTGGCTGGGCTATCAATTATCACGGCAGTGGTGGTTGTAGTGGCCAGAGGACAGAGGAATAAGCAGAAAAAAGTTGCAAAAAAGTAGATTTTATAAAATTTACAAATATGGCAATTCATGAATTGATGGGCTGAGTGCACAATATGTTATAATGAGTGCCAATTGTGAACGAACGACCATCACCACCCGAATTAGAGAGATATTCCGTTGAATCTATAGAAAATCTTTATGCCCAGCTAATGGATTTGTCTCCAAAAATTGTCACAATGTTTACGCCGTCAAATCGCGCCGAACAGGAGAAGAAATTTTTGTCTGGCGAAGTCAGAAACCCCCAGCTTGTTTATGAAAAATTGGGTACGGCTGATTTTGAAGCAGTGATAAAAAACATCCAGCAGCTTGGCGATAGCATACTAAACCACCCTGATTTACCGTCAAGACATAGGAAGGTCTATGAAGAATTTATTAAAAACTATCAAAAGCAAACTGAGCTTCTTCTTTGCGCGCAGATGTATCACGTCGTCGGGTCAGAATATAGGCAGGATATTGCCGAGAGGTATGCACGTCTGAATATAGAGAATTATGGCGAACCGGAGGAAGAGACGTATCGTTCGTTGTTGGGTGAAAAATTGAAAAATATCCATAGTAAAAAATTAACAGGAAAAGCAAGTAAATTGCGTGAAGAATTATTTGGCATGGTTGACTTCGATTCTGATATGGATATTCCAGAAAGGTTTCGTCCATCAGATGAGACGGTGGAATGGATGCATGACGTAGCAAGGTCTTTGTATGGAGGTATGTTGAGCCATGTTCCGGTTGATAAATCTGAATTTTGTCCACATGAACTACAGGAAATATTCGTCAATGTTATCCAAAATGAGTTTAATACATATGGAAATTCTGGTGGTGTTAGGCTTTATAATGGTGCAGCAGAAGGCTGGCGGGTTTCTGTAGAGGAGGCTGGTTCTGTTAATATAAGATCTTCTGAGAAAAAGATCGTTATTCCTGATAATGGTATGATGAGGTCTCGTGAAAAAGTTGAAGAGCTGATAGTTCATGAAATTGGCGTTCATATGCTAAGAGCTATTACGGGTGGAGAGACTGACGTTCCTCCTTTGGCAAATGGTTTAAGCGGATACTATGACACAGAAGAGGGTTTGGGCGTGGTGATGGAGCAGGCTCTGAGGGGGAAGTTTGCCGAACGGGGCGTCGATCATTATATAACAGCTGGACTAGCGCATTATGACAAAAAAGATTTTCGTGGGGCATTTGAAGTGAAGTGGAGATTGTCGCTACTTAATTCCATTAAGGACGGGGATGATATTAGTGATAAAAAAATAGAAAAGGCAAAAAAGACAGCTTTTACTCAAACCTTACGAAGCTTCCGCGGTACAAATGACATGCCTTTATTTAAGGATTTGAGCTATTATAATGGCTCGGTAGAGGTTTGGAAATATTTGGAGTCTATAAAGTCTGAGGGGGATACTTATTCTTGGTTGCAGATATTGCTGGCGGGTAAGGCCGGCGTTTCGGAACAACATAGCAGAGTTGTTATTGATTCTAGAACAGAGTAGACACTGGCCAGGTTGTGTTTGATATATATCGAAAAATATGCCATAATATTTACACATGAAAGAAAAAACCGTTATTGGATCGACTGAACTTGTGGATTTCGGTAAACGAGCGCAAAAAGTCCCAGCTAAGATTGATACGGGGGCCGACTCAAGTGCGGTGTGGGCGAGCAATATTCGTATTGATAAAGATGGAGTGCTAAAGTTTTCGCTGTTTGGCGAAGGGTCTCCTTATTATAACGGTAAAATATTCAAGAGAACTGATTATACTGTTGCTAGTGTGCGCTCCGCCATGGGGCAAGAGCAAGTTCGCTATCGTACACATTTTTGGGTAAAAATTGGCGGTCGAAAAATTAAAATGTTGATGAATTTATCCGATCGATTAAAAAATGAATTTCCAGTGCTAATTGGAAGGCGATCGATATCTGGAAAATTCTTAGTGGACGTATCGAGGAAAAGTGTCCGTAGAAAAAAACCGTCCGTAACTATTAGTCTTAATGAAGAAATAAAACAAGACCCATATAAATTTTATAAAAAATATCATCAAAAAGGTGGAGAGAAATAATGCGAATTGCGATCTTATCTAACGGGAATGCTAATTATTCTACACTCCGTCTAAAAGAAGAAGCCGAAAAACGCGGGCATCAGGTTAAGGTTGTTAAATATAAAAATTGCTACGTTTCAATTGACGAAAAACATCCGACGGTTATTTATAAAGGTAAGGAAATCGGTGAGTTTGATGTGGTGATTCCGAGAATTGCTAGTTACATGACAAAGTACGGTACGGCAGTCCTGCGCCAATTGGAGATGATGTATCCGAAAGCTTTTTTCATGAATAGGTCTATTGCTATTACGCGGGCGCGGGATAAATTGCGTTCAACGCAGTTACTAGTTAAAGCGGGTGTGTCAATTCCAAAGACGGTTTTCTCGCGGAATGCGACGGATATCGACTCGTTGATTGAAGAGATTGGCGGCATGCCAGCGATTATCAAATTGGCGCGCGGTACACACGGTAATGGCGTTGTGTTGGCCGAGACAAAGAAGGCAGCGAAGTCGGTTCTTCAGGCGTTTTATTTGACAAATTCTGATGGGACCAACGTGCTACTTCAGGAATTTATTAGAGAATCGGCAGGCGTTGATATTCGAGCATTTGTGGTTGGTAGCCAAGTAGTGGCTAGTATGAAGCGCCAGAGTCTGGACGATGATTTTCGGAGCAATTTGCATAAAGGCGGTCTCGGTGAATCAATCAAGCTTACTGATACTGAGCGAAAAATGTGCGTTAAGGCTGCTAGGGCTATGGGTTTGACAATCGCTGGTGTCGATTTTATGCGCTCGGGTCGCGGCGCGTTGGTGTTGGAGGTCAACGCTAGTCCAGGATTTGGTATTGAGAAAGTAACGCGTCGGAATGTGGCGAGTAGAATAATTGATTATATTGAGCGCAATGCTAAGCGCGGCAATAAAAAAGATAAAATCGGCGCTTAAGCATAAACTTGATATAATAAATATATGAGTGGGCTGCTGCATCCGGCAAGAACTCGGGCTGCTATTAAATGGCTGTTTATTTGTGGCGTGCTGATAGCTATTGGTGTAGCAATTTTTTATGCGTTTCGAGCGGTTGCTCCAAAAACGGAGATGCTTTATCTTAATAAAACGATGCTTCGAGTGGAAGTCTCTGACGACGAAGAGTCGCGGCGCAAGGGACTAGGCGGTCGCTTGGGGATGGATGAAAATTATGCGATGCTGTTCGTGTTTGATAATAGCGATCGACACCAAATGTGGATGAAAGATATGAATTTCTCAGTCGATATTATTTGGATTAATGAACGTAAACGTGTTGTTCATGTGCGACATAACGTTAAGCCAGATACTGAGCCTTATGAAAAATATAGCCCAACAGTTCCGGCGAGGTATGTGTTGGAGGTAAAGGCGGGTGTTGCTAAACGGGCAGGCGTGACGGTTGGGTCGCCGGTAAAATTTGATTTGGAGGAGAACAAATGAGCGTAATAATTTTATTTGGGGCAATTTTAGTTGCGGTTTTTATGATTGCATTTGTGTCGTCTCGGCGATTTGGTCCGTTGGCATTGTCGTTGGCGGCGGGATTTTTGTTGTCAGAGTGGTGGGTAAGTTGGCTGACGGAGCTGTTGGATGGATTAAAATTGGCGGTTAGTTGGCTACCTAACGGAGTGATTGCGGCGTTAATTTTAACACTGATTCCGTTATTTGCACTCCTGCTGGGCGGACCGAGATATCAACGTAAACACGAAAAGATTGTTTCTGCAGTGGCAATTGCATTTTTAACGGCAGCATTATTGGTGGTGCCATTAGGAAAGTACGTATCATTAGATGGTCAAGCGATGGATTTATATAAGGTATTTGCAAATAGCTGGCGGTATATTGCGACGGTGGGATTGGTGTTTGGACTGGTAGATTTGTTCTTGCTACACACGGGTGGACATAAATCTAGCAAGCATTGACCTCATGGGTGGTTTGTGCTAGGATAAAGAAAGCGGATTTTCCGTTTTTATGGATGGGCCCATAGCTCAGCTGGTTAGAGCACCTGCCTTTTAAGCAGGGTGTCCCGGGTTCAAGCCCCGGTGGGCCCTCCAGTTTTGAAATCGACTCCTTTTGGAGTCTTTTTTCTTACCCATAATCTGGTTATACTTTAACTATGAGTAGCCACTTATTTGAGAAAATTCATATTTCTTGGTTGGTGGCGGCGTGGTGCTTGGGATTGACGGTTGGTGTAATTGCGGTTCATCATTTGCCGCGGTTGGTCGAATTTAATATGCTGGCGTTATTTGGCGGGCTGGTATTGTTTGTGCCAGTGCTTGTCTGGCGGTGGCGGTTATTGATGGTTGCGGCAATTATTTCTGGCGGGTTGGTAGGGCTGTGGCGCGGTGAAATGGGCCGAGCCGGTTTGGAGGTTTATGACTCGCTCATTGGTAAAAGTGCGGTTATTCAAGGCCGTGTTTTGGAAGACCCCGACATTGATAAGAAAGGGCAAACGGTGTTGCGATTGAGTGATTTACGGATCAATGGCGAGAGGTTGGCGGGACAACTATGGGTGGTGACGGCTGATAAGCGTCCCATTAAACGCAGCGACATCGTTCAGGCTCGGGGAAAATTGACAGCGGGTTTTGGTGCTTTTTCGGCGAGCATGTATCGGGCGAAAGTTAGCAGGGTTGAGCGTCCAGTCCCGGGCGATGTGGCGGTCGGGGCGCGCGACTGGTTTGCTGAGCGGGTGCGCAAACATATTCCAGAGTCTGAGTCAGCGCTGGGTTTGGGATTTTTACTGGGACTGCGGCGGGCCATGCCGACAGAGCTGAGTGATAATCTGAAGATTGCTGGTCTGACGCACATTGTGGTGGCTAGCGGTTACAATTTGACGATTTTGGTACGCCTGCGCGACGGTTGTTTGCCAAGCGGTCAAAATATTTGGCAATGCTCAGCGCGGCAACGATGATCCTTGGTTTCATGGCGGTGACGGGTCTGAGCCCGAGTATGTCGCGGGCTGGGTTGGTGGCGGGCCTAAGTCTGGCAGCGTGGTATTATGGCCGGACGATTCATCCGCTGGTGCTACTGCCAATTTCGGCGGCGATTACGTTGATGATCAATCCACAATTTGGCTGGGGTGATTTGGGCTGGCAACTGAGCTTCGCATCGTTTACTGGCGTGATTATTCTGGCACCGCTGCTGCACAAGTATTTCTTTGGCGATAAAGAACCTGGTGCGTTTCGGCAAATTTTGATCGAGACGCTGTCGGCGCAGCTTGCGACACTGCCGCTATTGATGATGAGCTTCGGCGTGGTTAGTAATGTAGCGCTGATCGCTAATATGCTGATTTTGCCGTTTGTGCCGCTGGCGATGCTATTGACCTTTGCGTCAGGTGTGCTGGCGATGGTGCCGATGATTGGCGCGGCCATTGCCCTGCCGACGACCTGGCTGCTCAGCTATATGATTCAGGCGGCTAATTGGCTGGCGAGACTGGAATGGGCGCAGATGGAAGTGAATATTACTTGGTGGCAGTGCGGTTTGATGTATGCGGCGATGATTGGCGCTATGTGGTGGATGAAGAAACAGACGAAATTAGATTTCATTCAGGTGAATATCGTGGAGTAGTGTATAATAGTAACAGATTGAAATAGCAAATAAACGGTAGGAGATAATATGTCAGGACATAGTAAGTGGGCAACGACGCATCGGCAGAAGGCAGTTGTGGACGCCAAACGCGGTGCGATTTTTACGAAATTGGGTAATCAAATTGCAATTGCTGCCCGCGGCGGTACCGACCCGACGCTAAATTCAAGTTTAGCAATGGCCATCGAAAAAGCTAAAGCAGCCAATATGCCAAGCGCTAACATTCAGCGGGCAATTGACCGCGTGGCGGATAAAAATGCAGCGGCGCTGGAAGAGATTACTTACGAAGGTTACGGTCCGGGCGGTGTTGGTATCATCATCGAAACAGCGACCGACAATCGTAATCGCACGTTGCCAGAAGTAAAAACCGCATTGGTGAAGAACGGCGGGCGAATCGCTGACGCTGGCAGCGTGGCGTTTCAGTTTACCCGCAAGGGGGTAATCACTGTGGAAGGCACGGGCGAGGAATTGCTCCTGCAAGTGCTGGACGCTGGCGCTGAAGATGCGGTCGAGGAAGATGGCGAACTGATCGTTTACACCGAGCTGAAGGATCTGGCGAGCGTTAGAAATCAGTTGGTTGAGCAGGGTTTGAACGTAAAAGACGCCGAGCTGCGCTACATTGCCAATACGCCAGTTGAGATTGCTGATTCGGAAACAGCACAGAAATTGATGAAGGTCGTTGACGCGCTAGATGATTTGGACGATGTGGTGAATGTCCACACAAATGCTGATATTACCGCAGAATAAAAATTTAATATCAGAAAAAAATCGCCTCATTTTCCGAGGCGGTTTTTATTTTGGTAAAAAGTACGCTACACTAAGGGTAGTCAAACATAAGCAAGGGGCAAGCATGAAATATCTGCGATACACACTACTTATGATACTAATCGCGGCGTTAATTATGCCGCCGTCGTCAGTTTTGGCGGCTGGTGATACGGGATCTAATATGAAATCCGAGGGTGACATACATCAGGCTATTGATAAATCAACTGATAATATGCCGCCTAGCAAGGATCTGACTACGGATACGCCGTCGCCTCAATTGAATAATGATCCAAAACAAAATCCCGACAAAGAGCAGTCGCTACCAGAAAAAAATTCTAAAGCCAATCCACCAGCGGCTGAATCGCCAAAGCAGGAATTGCAGATGCCTAGTCAGGGTAATGATCCATTAGACAACATGTCGCAAATACTGATATCAAAAGTTAGCCCCGACAAGAAATATATTGAGATATATAATCCAACGGACAGTAATGTTACCTTGCAGGGTTGGAAAATTGAACACTATAAGGCTGATGTGAAGACCGGCGGAAAAGAGTTTAAGGATGAGGTGATTTTGGCGAATGATTTTCTGGTGCTATCAAATGATCCAGCGCTAACCAAAGCAGTGAAGTTTGATAAGTTGCCGAATATGATTCAGGGTGAAGGGTCGGTGGTGTTGTCGCGGGCTGATGGATCAACGGCGGATGTTGTTGGTTGGGGTGAGGCAAAGAAGTTTTTGGCTGCGCCCGTAACTGGCAGCGTCAAAACTATCTGGCGCTGTTTTGCCGACGGACTCATCGTTGATTCAAAAAATAATCTCGCTGACTTTTCATCAAACAAAATAGTCGATGACCAAGAAGTTGTGCCATACGCGCGCCCGCAGTGTAAAGATCCCGAGTTGCAGAAACCACTCAACAAATGTGAAGGCTTGAAGCTGAATGAAATTGCTTCTCATGTCGATGAGCCATTCATTGAATTGGTGAATGGGGGTAATAAAACCATTACGACGGCTGGCTGCAAGTTAGCGATCGGCGGTAATAAATCGCAGAAGGTCCTTGGTGATATTGAGCTGAAGCCTGGTGAATTGTGGGCGGTTAAAGTGAATCATACGGAATTAAAATTACCAAAAACCAAAGGCAAGGTGTGCATCTTGGACGAGGCTGGCGCGGAAATTAATGCTACTACATATGACAAAATAGCAAAGGGCGCTTCTTGGAGTTTGTTTGATGGTGAATGGATGCAGACGTTTGCGGTGACTGAGAATTCTGCTAATGTGTTTAAGGAATATGCGGATTGTCAGAGTGGGTATGAGCGTAGCGCACTGGGTAAATGTGTGAAGATTTCGGTGCCGCCTGCTGCGTCTGATGTGTTGGCGCCGTGCCCAACTGGTCAATATCGGCACCCTGAAACTCGTCGCTGTCGGAAGATTGAAACTACCAAAACCAAGCCTGTGATGCCGTGTAAAGAAGGCTATTACCGCAGCGAGGCGACGGGCCGGTGCCGTTCGATTGCTTCGGCGGCTGCCAAAACGTTGAAACCATGTCCTGATGGTCAATTTCGTAATCCAGCGACTGGTCGCTGCAAGAAAATTGCTGCCGTAGATGATATTTTGAAAGACTGTCCAGAAGGTTTTGAGCGCAATCCAGCCACGAGGCGTTGTCGGAAGATAAAAACCGCCAGCATGCCAGTTGTTGGTTCAGCGACAGCGGGCGTTCAACATGTTGCTGGTGCGATCTGGGGCTGGTGGGTGTTTGGTGGCGTTAGTTTATTGGCGGTAGGTTACGGCGCGTGGCAGTGGCGCTGGGAGTTGTCGCAATTGATACGACGATTACGGCGATGAGTTAGTGACCGAGCGGCCAAATCATTGCTATAATACAACACATGAGAATTATTGGTATTGATCCAGGAACGGGGATTTTGGGGTTTGGTGTGATCGATTTTTCGGGCGGTAGGTTTAAGCTGGTGACAGCAGGGGTTGTCAGAACGCCAGCGCACACGCCGATTGATGAGCGGCTGGAGGAGATTTTTGATAGCTTGACGGAAATTATTACTGAGACTAAACCTGATGTCATGTCGATTGAGAGATTGTTTTTTGCCCGTAACGTTACGACAGCGATTTCCGTGGCGGAAGCGCGTGGTGTGGCGATGTTAACGGGCCGAAAAGCGGGCTTGCCAATTGCTGAATATACGCCGCTGCAGATCAAACAGACGCTGACGGGTTATGGCAAGGCTGATAAAAAGCAAGTGCAGGAAATGGTTCGCCTGAATTTGGGACTCAAGGACGTGCCGAAGCCAGACGACTGTGCTGATGCTCTGGCGGCGGCAATTACCCATGCAGCGATGAATCGGGTATAATTAGGGTATGATTGCACATGTTTTTGGAAAAGTTGCTGAGAAATTTAATGGGTCGTTGGTGATTGATGTTCACGGCGTTGGCTATGAAGTTAGCGTGGCGGCTGGTGATTTTGATGCGGTGATGCTGGATCAGGATGTGAAGTTTTATACCTATCATCATGTGCGCGAGCAGGCGGAAGAATTATTTGGTTTTTCAAGTCTGGCAGCAAAGAAGCTGTTTGAAATGCTCATCACGGTTCAGGGTGTCGGTCCGAAAGCAGCGTTGGCAATTCTCAGCCTCGGCGATGCAGAGCACGTACGCAATGCCATTGCCAACGCTGACAGTGCGTTTGTGCAAAAAGCTGCTGGCGTCGGCAAAAAAACTGCTGAGCGCGTAGTGGTCGATTTGAGTGATAAGGTTGGCTTGCCGACGCAGTATGGCCGGGCGGATGTGGCGGTCCAGGCTGAACTGAATACTTCTGATGAGGCACTGGAGGCACTGATGGCGCTGGGCTACACTTTGGCTGACGCTACCAAGGCGCTAGAGAACGTTGATATCAATCTGCCAACGGCGCAGCGGGTGACCGAGGCGTTGAAGAAATAGCGGATATAGAAAAGGACGCTAAAAGCATAGCGTCCTCATAATGATAATTCGTTTTCTTACGGCTCAATAATAATTTTCTTATTTGACCAGAATGACGGTTGGTAATGAATTTTGATTTTTGAATCTTTTGCAACCTCAAAAATAACAGAACCCTCTTTTTTACCGTTGACTGCCAGGTCGCCAGATCCCAGGCTATCGCTTGCGGTGAAGGCTGTACCACTTGGTCCTTCAATAGCACCGTTTGCATCCTCAATTTTCCAATCGAATGTATTGAAAGACAATTCGCTATTTGATTTGTTAACGATTGAAACGTTTGTTTTAACATATTCTTTGCCATCGCTAGCTTTAATGAATTGATTGCCAGAGTCCCAATTGCGATCAATTGACTTGATTGTTACTTCTTTGCCGTCAAAAGCGATAGTTTCGCCAACTTTGAAAGTGGTCTTTTCGGATGGTTTATTCTCCGAAGTAGCGTTATTATTGTTCGAATTAACTACAGTGGCTTTGTTTTGCTGCGATGCGCTGTATGCTCCAATCACAATAATAACAACAATTACCCAAAACCAAGCCTTTTTAAAAACTGGTTTTTTCTCTTTTGCGTTCATTTTATCCCCTCCTATGAGATATGCTGTCTAACAAAAAGGACAGCCGTTAAATTTGGCTGTCTACACCTAGAACGCAAGTTTATGCTCAATAACGGCTGCCCATTATGCACGTAAACAATGCGCTCAAAACGCTTGGTTCTAGATGTAGACACTCCTATTGTACTACAAATGATATAATTAGTTTATGGCAATTCAAAGAATAGTCGACACCAGCTCGCATAATGATGATACCGAGGAACAGCGGATTGAAGTTAGTTTGCGTCCGCAGAGTTTTAGTGAGTATGTCGGTCAGGAGCGGTTGAAGCGTAATTTGCGGTTAGCGATTGAGGCGGCGAAGAAGCGCGGCGAGCCATTGGATCATGTGCTGCTATACGGCCCGCCAGGACTGGGTAAGACGACCATGGCGACGGTGATCGCCAATGAGATGGGAACGAATTTGCGCATCACCAGCGGCCCGGCGATTGAGAAAGCGGGCGATTTGGCGTCAATTTTGACCAACCTGGCGGACGGCGATATTTTGTTTATCGATGAGATCCATCGACTCGGTCGGGCGGTGGAGGAGATTTTGTATTCGGCCATGGAAGATTTCAAGCTGGATATCGTCATCGGCAAAGGGCCGGCAGCTCGGTCAATCCGGCTGGATCTGCCGCGGTTTACGGTCATCGGTGCGACGACGCGGACGGGTAGTCTGGCGGCACCGCTGCGCGATCGGTTTGGGCATATTTACCGCTTGGAATTTTACGAGCCAGAGGATATTGCTAAGATTGTGACGCGGAGTGCAGCCATTCTGGAGTCGTCGATTCGGCATGAAGCGGCGAACCTGTTGTCGACGCGGGCTCGCCTGACACCGCGCATCGCCAACCGCCTACTCAAGCGCGTACGTGACTACGCCGACGTGAATGGTGATGGTATAATTGATGTGAAAACGACAACGAGCGCCTTGGAAATGCTAGAAGTGGACGAGCTGGGATTGGACCCAGCCGACCGCAATTTACTGCAATCAATTCTGGAAAATTATGGTGATAATCCAGTGGGACTAACCACCATTGCCGCCCTGACTGGTGATGAGGCGACGACGATTGAGGATTTTTATGAGCCGTATTTACTACAAATTGGCTTCATCGAGCGTACGCCGCGCGGCCGCCGGGTAACGATTAAGGCGAAGCGGCATCTTCAGAAATAAGATTGTGTTTTGAGGCAGATATAACTAAGACAATAAAAGTTTGCTATGGATCATGATATAATGTGGTCATGAAGCCACAATCATCAGAAGATCTAACGCAGCCAGTAGCCTACGATGCTGATGGGCGTCCGCTATATCATCATCCGCAGCAGACCGGTCAGCCAGCTCCGGTGGTGGCGCAGACTGAGTCTCATGTGACTTCGCGTCCAGAGATAATTGATGGCGAGAATTTTGACCCGCGTTTACGCAGTCAATACGCGAACGAGCCGCAGGTTGTGCATGTTGGTCGTGAACTTGAACGAAAACCGTTTACTATTAGCGACGAGTTAAAACGGAAGCATGAAAGGTCAGTCCAGCAATATCCAAATCTCAACTTGAGTGAAGGGGAGTATGTTATTTTGGATATCAAGCGTCACCCTATTGGTATGCTGATTCCTGCGAGTATTGCAATTTTTTTGGTGTTGATAATTATGGTATTTGTGCTGATGTATCCGTCGCTAGCTCGTGATTCAATTATCTCACCTATGCCATCAGTAACTGATGTGTTTGGTGTTGCGATGTTACTAATTGGTTTGGTAGTTTTGGGCGGCGCGGTAGCACTATGGATTTATTTACAAAATCAATTCTTTTTAACTAATGAAAGTGTCATTCAGGAGATTCAAGAGAGCCTATTTTCTCGGCACGAACAAACCGTAAGTTTAGGTAGTATTGAGGATGCTAGTTTCCGCCAATCGGGTATTATTCAGACAGTCTTCAATTATGGGACTATCCGCCTAAGTACCGAGGGCGAAGAAACTACATATATTTTTCACTTTGTAGCAAAGCCGCGCGAGCAGATTGCGGTGATTAATAACGCTATTGAAGATTTCAAAAACGGACGCCCTGTCTGTGATGATTAGATTATTTGTGACGACTATTTTTAATGTAATCGTCTTCGCCAACTAGTGTTGCTACGAGCTCGTACGACTTGCATTTTCCATCTTTGCAATTTGTTGATTCGTAACGATAGCTGCTATCTTTTTCGCCAACTTTCTTACCGTTTGGATCTTTCAACAGTTCGGCATCCATGGTTTTTAGCGTTGTGTCTTCCAACTTCTCTGGATAATAGCCGTTCTTAACGTAGAAACTTTCCTCTAAACTATAATAAATGGCATTAATTGCGGTGCGTTTTTTGGTATTGTTTGATTCATTGATTAATTTGGTGTACTGTGAAAAACCTAAAATTGCGATGGCGATCAAAAAAGCTATGACGACCAATAATTCAATAACAGTAAAACCATTTCGCTTATTCATAGACTAATTATAGCAAATATAGCAACAAATCGGTATAATAAAAGTAACAACTAAGGAGGGGAGCGTTATGGCGAAAGCAGACGACAAAAAAACAAACAAGGCAGTAGCGGCTGAGAAAAAAGTTGATGACGGGAAATTAAAAGCGCTGGGCCTGGCTATGGATCAAATTACCAAGCAGTTTGGTGATGGCTCAATCATGAAACTAGGTGAGGCGCACAAAGTCGATGTTGAAGTGATTCCGTCAGGCTCGCTGAGCCTCGATTTGGCGCTGGGCGGCGGCTATCCAAAGGGCCGTATCATTGAGATTTACGGCCCGGAAAGTTCAGGTAAGACGACCCTGACGCTACATGCTATTGCCGAGATTCAAAAGCAGGGTGGCACGGCAGCGTTCATCGACGCTGAGCATGCGCTTGACCCGGCCTACGCTAAGCGTTTGGGTGTAGACACCGAAAATCTGCTGGTGTCGCAGCCAGACAACGGTGAGCAGGCGCTGGAAATTACTGAAACCTTGGTGCGTTCAAATGCGGTAGACCTCATTGTGGTGGACTCGGTGGCGGCATTAACCCCGCAAGCAGAAATTGACGGTGATATGGGTGATTCGCACATGGGTCTGCAGGCGCGGCTGATGAGCCAGGCGCTGCGTAAATTGACTGGCATCATCAACAAGTCGAAAGCCACGGTGATTTTCATCAACCAGATTCGCATGAAGATTGGTGTGATGTTTGGCAATCCTGAGACCACGACGGGTGGTAACGCGCTGAAGTTTTACGCCTCGCAGCGCGTGGATATTCGCCGGATTGGGCAGATCAAGGTTGGCGATGACATCCTCGGTAACCGCACCAAGATCAAGGTGGTGAAAAATAAGATTGCGCCGCCATTTCGCATCGCTGAGTTTGACATTATGTATAACGAAGGCATTTCTAAAACTGGCGATATTCTGGATTTGGCAGCCACGCACGGCATTGTCGAAAAATCTGGCGCCTTTTACAAATATAACGGCGAAACTATTGGTCAAGGCCGTGATAAAACTAAATTGTATCTGAAAGAAAACCCTGAAGTCCTGGCAGAAATTGATCAGAAAGTGCGTGATAAAGTGAAAGAAGCGGAAAGTTAATGCGAGCAGTAGAGTCCAGATATTCAGCCGAAAAGCATATGGCGTCAGTTAATCTTATTTTTGATGACGAGCAGACTACTTACCTTCGAGAACTGTCGGAAAAAATGAATCTTGATTTCGGTGAGTTTATTCCGCACGCAACGCTGATCAATGTAACTGAGCAGGATATACCGCGTTTCAAGTTAGCTGCCGCCGCGCTGCCGTCCCTAGACAAACTGATACTTGACGGTGTCAACTTCTTGCCAGACGAGGCCGGTAACTGTGTTTGGGTTGAGCTACGCACGTAGAAAAATGCCTGGATGATTGAGGCGCGTCAGCAATTACTCGCGGAACTGGATGGTATTCACCCGGGGCTGGATGTTGATGGGTTCCGCCCGCACATTACGCTCGGTTGTGTCGAAGCCGGTACGCTTGACGACGTTAATATGAGCGCCATTCCAGGGCAATTACCAGTCATCACTGAGCCGCGTGCTGCTGCTTGCTATAACGGCGTGCATGGCAAGGTGGTCGAGGTGGTCGAGTAGCTTCTGCTGGTAGCTAGCCTAGCGTCTTCGCGTTATAATAGCTTCATGAAAATCACTGACATCTCTCTTCAGGCTCGCGATAAAAACCGTGTTAATGTTAGCGTTGACGGCAAGTACCGCTTCAGCCTCGATGTCTTTCAGGTGGGTGAGTTGGGGATTAAGGTTGGGCGCGAATATACCGACGACGAATTGACAGCGCTAGAGGACGAGAGCCAGTTTGGTAAGCTGTACACCCGCGCCATGGAATATTGCTTGACGCGGCCGCGCTCGGCTAAAGAGATGCGCGATTATTTGTGGCGTAAAACTAGGCCAACCAAAAAGCGTTCGCCAAAGACTGGTGAGATTACCGAGCGTCCGGGCGTGAAGCCGGAAATTACCGAGCGGGTGCTTGCGCGATTGATTGAGAAAAAATACCTCGACGATGAAAAGTTTGCCCGCTTTTGGCTGGAACATCGTTTTTTACAGAAAGGCACTAGTGTCAGGCGGCTAAAATTAGAATTGGCGCAAAAGGGAATTGATCGCGAGACGATAGAACAGTTGGTTAGCGAAAATATCCGCTCCGACGATGAGGAACTACGAAAAATTATCGCTAAAAAACGCTACAAGTATGCTGGCGACCAGCAAAAATTTATGGCATATTTGGCGAGGCAAGGGTTTTTATACGATGATATTAAGACGGCACTTGAAGAAACTGGAGTCTAATCAATTTTTACGGATTCGGGTTGTGTACGTGGTTGCTTGCGGAACGGATTATCGTAGGAATTTATGCGCGGAGTTGGCATTTTCTTCTCGGTTGCGTGGGAAACTGTTGCTGATTTTACAATAATTTTTTCATCAGTTATTTTAACAATTTGTGAGCGATGAATTAGCAGCTCTGTGTCCCCGAAGCTTTTTAAAAGTGGTCGGCGGATGCGTAATTGTTGAATAACAAAACTACCTGCAGCCAACGTGTAACCAATGACCCGACCAATTTTATGTTTCTTTTCATCAATAACCAACTTATCCTTCAAAGTGAAACCGATATCATAGATCTCTTTAAGGCTAATCACGTCATCTACACCAACGATTTCATCAGTTGAGTCAATGATCATACCCAATGGGCCTATTTCGCGAATATCATCAACGCGTAGTAAACTAGGATGCTGGTCTAAAAGTCGCCCCTCTAGTTCGTAGGCAGTTACGGATAGGTTCTTTGGGTTGATAACTTCGCGTGAGGTTCGCGCCAATTCCGAGCCAGTCTGAAGACTCATGACGGGCGCGTTGAGGAATCTGTCATCAGATATAAGCATATTATTAGTATATACGGTTATAGTTTATTCGGCAAACGGATTCGATCGCCCAGTAGGCAGGGCAAATGAGTCTTTGGTGGAAGTTGATGAGTGGAAATTCTCAATTGACTTCATGGTTTTTTTATCAAAACTTGTAGATGAGTTTTGTGGTGTTTCTGTAGAGATCGCTAAAAGTCCGCTAAGTAAGAATATTGCGATTGCTACGCCACCGATTACCACTACGCTATAAAGCATAACGTGAAATCGCCACAAGAACTTAGATAGCGGTTTTACGATTGGTTCGAGCTGTTCTGAGATTGATGGTTTCATCGTGTGTACACCTTTACTTCAAGAGCTTGGACTAATAATTCATGATTGTTGGCTCCTCTGGAGATTGAAATTCCAGAGAGCTGCATCCGGGTAACGTTCTTTTCAATCAGGTCAAGGAAGTGTAGGAATCGGACGTAATCAATATTTTCGCCCAATTGGATTGATACGAAGGTACTTTTCACACCAGCTGGAGTTGCGCCAGTTGGTTTTTTACTAGTGGAGGTCGTTGACTTGGCGGCGGTTGATTCGGTTTGGAAGGTGAATGAGCGAATTGGTATGCCTGCGCGATCAGCATAGGTTGACAAGTCTTGAACAATTTGATTCTGATATTGGTACATCTTTGATTCAGAGACAATATTTTTAGCCTTTTTTGCAATCTCAGAATTTTTATCCAGTTGGGACTTTAGGGCAAGTAAATTCTGGATTTTTGATTCAATGGCTATTGCCTCAGTCTGTAGTTTGCCAACGTCGTCTGAGGTTTTACTGAGAAATGAGTAGGCAACAATTACTGAGCCAACCATTGCTGCCAGAATAACTAGAAGTAGTAGCGCCATGATGATACGCGCAACGCTGGCATTTAGTGTTTTTTTCATCTCTTTAAGACCTCCGGTTTTGGTGTGACGCTGATAGTAATGGTAATTGGGTAATCATTAGATTTTTTATCTGATTTGCCATCACTATACACGATACTCTCCAGGTGGACATCTTTAAATATTTCCGACTCTTCTAGGCTTGTCTTTAATCGAATGGCGTCGCCCTTGTTTTTTCCGAGTGCCACCAGGGATAGTGGCTTGTCTAGGGCTGACGTGTCTAAGGTTAGTGACTCTAACACCATCCCAGACGGTACGCGCTGGGCGATTTTAGGGATAATTGATGAGTAGTGAGCCTCACCGCTGATTATAGATTTAGCAGCGTTTAAATCCTTGGTGAAATCGTTAACATCTTTTTGTACTGACTGGTATTGAGCAAGTTTTTCATTTCCTTCATTAATTTTGTTTTGAGCGGCTGATCGGCTACTCTCTAAGAATAGATAAAAACCGCCAATTGTTAAAAATAACAGTCCAGCGAACATTAACGACACCACGCAGTATCGCCTGAGAATTACGTTAACGCGTCCAGCGCTGATTTGCTTTTTTTCCTGAGGAGTCAGGAGATTAATCATAGATATCCTCCTGTTTGATGAGTGCTAGTCCTGCAACGGGAGACAATTGAGAGCGCAGTTGCTTAGGCGGCTGTTCAAGATTGCCAAAGTTCAGGATCTGCCATGGACTTGCTACACGCGCTGGCATCAATAATTCGTTAGTGAAAAATTCTCCAATTCCCGGTAAGTTTCCTCCGCCACCAACGATTAGAACCTGCTCAATTTTTCTATCATTTGGAAAACGATCAGTATAATATCGCATAACACGCTTAACTTCATTGGTCATTTTTTGTAGGCTTGGCTGCAGGGCACCAGCAATTCGTGCTTGCCTCGGTCCAGGATTAAGTCCGTTTAGTACCTTAAATTGATGGGCGGTTTCGATTGGCACGTTCATCTTTTTCGCTAGACTTAAGGTTAAGGTGTAACCACCGACGTTCAAGCCTCCTGTCACACGAATATCAGAATCCAGGATTGCAATATCTGTCGCTGATGTCCCGATGTCAACAATAATTGTCGGTAGCATTCCTTCTTCTGTTCGTTTCAATAGTCTAGCAATTGCGCTGATATTTGGTTCGATGATTGCTACTTCCAGTCCGCACTGTTGGGCAGCACTCAGCATATTGTCAATCATTTTTTTCGGAGCAGCACACATTAGCACGGTTAATTCATCTTTTGTGCGATTAATAATCCGATAATCCATATAGAGTGAATCTAGCGGAGCTGGGATGTATTGTTCGGCTTCCAGATTCACCGCGCTGCGCACGTTACTTTCCTCTTTTACCGGCAGTGTGAATGTGCGGGAAAAAGTTCGGTTGGTTGGGATACCAAGTGATACGCGATTACTATCAATCTGTCCAATGATATTTTTCTGCAATAAGTCTTTTATGTTACGAGCCAAATACTCGGTGTTATCGCCAGAATCGCTGTTATTTTTTTGAGAATCGAGGTTAACTGAACCGTAACCATGAACCAGCATTCGATTTTTATCAATCGACATAATTTTAATGCTAGTTCGGCTAATTTCTAGTCCGACAATTGGTTTCTTTCTATAAAATATACTTGACACTTTTATTTTTCCACCTATATACGAGTATTATAACATAAGCTTTTTTGAAAAACTACCCCTTAACTTGACCCGCCATACTGGTAATTGGACCCATCACACTGACTGCCACCAGAGCAATCACGCCACCCATTGCTACGATCATCACTGGTTCAATAATAGAGCTGACGCCATCAATTGCGGTATCAACTTCTTCTTCATAAAAATCAGCGACCTTAATAAGCACTTTGTCAGTTTGACCAGTTTCTTCACCGACTGATAACATCTGGGCAACAATTGGCGGATATAGATCGTCGCGCTCGGCGATAATTCTTGATAAAACCTCGCCGTTTTGAACGCGTTTAGTGGCGTCTCTCAGGGAGTCTTCGTAAACAACATTACCGACTGCACGGGAGGTTACGTCTAGAGCCTCGAGCACCGCCACGCCCGCACCGATGAGAGCAGAGAAAGTTCGTGTAAAGCGAGCAATTGCCACTTTTCTCACAATTGCTCCAACGGCAGGTACTTTAATAATGACATGGTGGAATTTAATACGCCCCTTTGGGGTTTTAATATAGCGAATTAGCGCCCAAATTCCGCCGATGAATGCCGGGACAATCAAATACCAAAACGACACCATAAAATCACTAATGCCGAGCATAATTTCGGTTAGTAGCGGTAATTTAGCGTCCGGTCCACCCATATCTTTGATGGTTTTACCAATGACTGGAATAATGAAAGTCATGAGGATGAAGAAGGCGATAATGGTAATTACCAGTAGCACAATAGGATAAGTCATAGCGCCTTTAATTTTCTTTTTCATGGATGAATTTTTTTCTTGCTGCAAAGCCAATCTCTTTAGGATATCGTCTAAAATACCACCAGTTTCACCAGCGGCGACCATATTGACGTAGATGTCGTTGAAGGTTTCAGGATGTTTTCCTAGGGCGTCGGCAAATGACATGCCACCTTCAATATCTCTTATGACGGAATTAATCGTCTCTCGGAATCCAGCGCTCTCGGCGTGTTTGGACATTGAGTTCAGCGAGCGGAGAATAGGTACGCCGGCTGAGACCATGGCACTTAATTGGCGAGTAAACATCACCAACTCATCAGTTTTAGCGCCTTTCTTTTTCTTGCTAAATGAAAAGCTAAGTTCTTTTTTGGCATTTTTTTCTTCAATTTTTATCAATTGTCCGTGCGATTTTAAGCTATTGACGGCAGACAATTTATCGGTCGCCTCAATCGTTGAAGCGACAGTCTCTTTCTTTTTATTGACAAGTAGATACTCAAAAACTGGCATTTTATTACTCCCTTGTTGCCCTCAATACTTCCTCAACGGTAGTGATACCGCGTAGAGATTTAATTAATCCATCCATTTGCATGGTTACCATGCCTTCGGAAATTGCTTGATCTTGGATGTCGTTACTGGTGGCGTTGGCGGTAATCATTTTTTGAATCGGAATAGAAATCCCCAGAACTTCATAAATGCCAACACGACCCTTAAACCCGTTATGTCCACATTCATCGCAGCCGTCGGGATTTGGCCGCCATAGATGCTCGATAGTGATCTCGGTTGAACCCATCGGTGTATCTCCGCCAATTTTATCATCAAAGGCTTGCTGCTCGAGATTGTGGATTTTTTTAATTGACTCGGTATTTATATTAAACATCTCAGCAACGTATTTTATCTCTTCTTGATTTGGTGTATATTCCTGCCGGCAATTCATACATAACCGCCGCACCAAACGCTGACCGATCACCGCCTTGACCGTCGAGGCGATTAAGAACGGCTCAATTCCCATGTCCAGTAAGCGCGGCAAACAGGTTGCTGCATTGTTGGTGTGCAGGGTGGAGAACACCAAGTGTCCAGTCAGCGCTGCCTGCACGCCCAGATTGGCAGTCTCGCCGTCGCGAATCTCGCCAACCATGATGATGTTCGGGTCTTGGCGAAGCAGCGCGCGTAGTCCTGAGGCAAAGGTCATGCCGGCTTTGGCGTTAGTCTGGGTTTGGTTGACGCCGGGGATTTTATACTCGACCGGGTCTTCAATAGTTGAAATATTCACGTCTGGCGTATTAAGTTCTGATAGCACGCTAAACAAGCTGGTTGATTTTCCCGAACCAGTCGGCCCGGTCACCAAAATCATACCATTTGGCTGCGCCATGGCGTCTTTTACGGTAGCTAGCGATAATCCCCAGTAGCCAAGTTTGTCGAGCGAAATTGCCTGGTTTGACTCGTCCAAAATACGCATCACCACCTTTTCGCCGTCGGCAATTGGCAGGGTCGAGACGCGCAGCGCGTATTGCTTGCCGGAAACTTTTATCTTAAAGCGTCCGTCTTGTGGCACGCGGCGTTCGTCAATCTTCAGATTTGATAAAATTTTAATGCGGCTAACCAATGCGCCGTGAACATTGCGCGGCAGCTTGTTGACCTCTTTTAATACGCCGTCGATACGGTATCGGACTTGGACGTAATCCTCGCGCGGCTCGATATGAATGTCAGATGCATTGGATTTGATGGCGTATTCTAGTAACAAATTAACCGTCTGGGCAATCGGTGAATTTTCCGCGAAATCATCTTGGCTAACGTTTTGATCTTCGGCAGAAGCGTCTTTCTGAACTGCAATAACCTCATCTAGCTCGGCGTCAATATTACCACGGTAATTCTCTAAACAGTCCAAGATATTGCTTCTTGTCGCCAGAAAAACCTTAGTGTTGTAGCCGATTTCCTTCTGAATAAAGTTCAGTGCCTGTACATCATCTGGGTCTTCCATCGCCAGCGACAGGCTTTCGTCTTCGTTCTTTTCAAATAGTACAACGTTATATTGTCTGGCAATATGCTCAGGAATTCTCTTTAAGATTTCATCGGGAATATCTTTTGGGTCAATCTTCGCAAAAGGCACGCCAATATAATCGCTGATTAGCTTCGTTAAATCCTCTTCAGAAATGGCTTTTTGCTCAATGGCAGTTTCTTGTAACGTTTGTTTTGATCGTTCAGCAATCACTTTCAAATCAGCAAGCTGCGGTTCATCGACAACCCCACCCTGTTTCAGAATCTTCTCAATTGTTTCGTCTGAAACGCGCATAATACTTATGGTTATTGTACTATTGTCGCTAAAAAAAAGCTAGCATAGTATAATACAAAGTGTGAGAATTGATAACGAAGCAAGAATGAAGCAGCTGGGCGAGGCGATTGGCCGGTCGGTTTCTGGCGGCGAAGTTTTGGAATTGGTCGGCGATATCGGCGCGGGGAAAACCACGTTAACTAAGGGTATTGCGCAGGCGCTAGGGATTAACGAGCCAGTGCAAAGTCCGACTTTCACAATTTCACGCGTGTATGATTCGCCAAAAGGGCTGCGTTTGGCGCACTATGATTTTTATCGTTTGGGGGAGGCGGGTATTATGGGCGATGAGATTCGCGAAGCTATGGACGATGATTCGGTGGTGGTCGTCGAGTGGGCGGGCGCGGTTGATGATGATTTGCCGAAAGATCGCTTGGTAGTAAAAATTACAACAATTAGTGAGGAAGAGCGGCTAGTGGAGTTTCATCCCGGCGGTAAAAAGTCAACTGAACTTTGGCAGAAGATAAAGGAGAATTTGGCGTGATAATTTTATTAGACACCTCGACGGCAACTTGTTTTTTGACGGTGGTTGATGATGAGGCTCGGCAGGATTTTGAGTGGCAAGCGGGGCGAACATTGGCGCGCGGTTTATTGAAGTTTTTGGAAGAAAAAACCGGCGATTTGCACGATATCAGCGGTATCGGCGTAATGAAAGGTCCAGGCAGTTTTACTGGACTGAGGATTGGGCTGACGGTTGTGAATACGTTGGCGGATAGTCTGAATATACCAATTGTCGGCGCAATGGGCGAAGATTGGCGGGAGACGGCTCTTGGCAAGCTGCGCGTTGGCGAGAACGAGAAAATCGTTATGCCAGAATATGGTGCTGCCGCTCATATTACTGCGCCGCGAAAATGATTACGGTTATGCTATAATTACGGCATGACAGAGCGCGCCATAAAACCAAAACAACCGATAAAACGTAGGAAGAAGATCGCAAAAGCCGCGAAAGTCGATATGCCTCAGCCAAACAGCGTGGCGGAGGCGGCTATTTTTGTTGGCAGTTTGGCGATAATTGTATATGCGATTCTTATAATTATAAGGACGCTGCTTTCTATAGGTTTTAGCCGTGCTTCTGGCGACGGTGGGGAGGCCGTAGGTATAGTAGTAATTTTATTTGGGGTTAATATTGCATTACAAAGTATGCTTCTTCTCAAGGAAGCTCGCCGTGTTGATCATTATAGTCAAAGAATTGTTGCAATATATATGGTAATCGCGCCGCTGTTGCTTATTTTATTGTCGACAATACTAGCGATGCTTTATCGCGGCAACGGAAGTTGCATACATGGCGATGATTCAAATATAGCGTGCGTTTTTATAAGTGAGATACATTCTATTAGTATGCTAGCGTCCAAGCCTTTATTTATTGTGTCTGTGATAGGCTCACTATATTTGTGGTTCCTATTGAGAAGAAAAGATAAATTATTCTGGATATATGACGAGGCTTCAAAAAATAAAGTTGCCAATGAAGAGATAATAGAGCGATCAGAAAGTTTTCGCAGAATTGGCATCATGCTCATGACTATACCAGTGGCGCTTTACGCGACTAAAATAATTGTGACCATATTTGGCGGTTATAACGGCATAGAGGGAAATTTGCTTCAGGCTACTGTGCTCTGGGTGATTGATTATTTCTTTACTTCTATGATTTGGGTGCTGTTTGTTATTGTCGGTCTCATATTTTTCGTAAAAAGCAAGTAGCCGTTCGGTGATTTTTCTACCAACTTTCCGTGCGAAAACTTCTAAAACCGTGTATAATTAAATTACGGCGGTTTGTAAGTTTTGACTCGCCGGATTAGATAGTTTGAAGTTGATTGGCTGTTGATATATTTCCTTGAGGCGAATACTCCGGGGCAGTCGGTCGGAAAGGAATGACAATGATAGAGATAATTATCGCCGCTGCCATTGGAGCTGGTGCCGGTGTTGGTGGTTTCATGGGTTATCAGCGAACTCGTCAAATTAATGGTAAAAATCAGATTGAGCGTGATTTGGCGGATGCTAAGACAAAGGCTAGTGATATCGTTTTGAAAGCCAAAGACGAGGCGCTGAAAATCGAGAACGAACGCCGACGCGAATGGCAAAAAACCGAGAATCGCTTGGCTGACCGAGAAAAGACGCTTGACAATAAACTAGAGGAATTGGATCGTCGGGCGGAGAAGCTGCGCGCTCATGAGGATGAGGTCGATAGCCTTAAAAATGAGATTCGTGATATCCGTATGCGTCAGCAGGAAAAACTTGAAAAAATTGCTGGGCTAAAAAAGAAAGATGCTGCTGATAAACTCATGCAGATGACTGAGCGTGATATTAAACAAGATTTAGCGGGTCTAGTGTCAAAATTACAACATGACGCAATGGATGACGCTGAAGAGCGGGCGCAAATGATTCTAGTTACTGCTATGGAGCGGATGAGCAGCGAAGTAACGGCTGAACGGACGGTGACGGCGGTTAAGCTGACTGACGACGAGATGAAGGGTCGAATTATTGGCAAGGAAGGCCGCAATATTCAGGCATTGCAGCGTGAAACTGGTGTTGATATTTTAGTGGATGACACGCCGGGTATGATTGTGTTGTCGAGCTTTGATCCGATTCGTCGGCAGGTTGCTCGCCTAAGCTTGGAAATGCTGATGAAAGACGGTCGTATCCATCCAGCACGTATCGAGGAAGTGGTCGCTAAGGCAAAAAAACAGATTGATAAAGAAGTCAAGCAGGCTGGCGAGGATGCGGCGCGCGAAGTCGGCGTGGTCGGTATTCCTAAGGAAATGCTGCGAATGCTCGGTGAGTTGAAATTCCGTACTAGCTTCGGCCAGAACGTACTAAAGCATTCAACGGAGATGGCACAAATTGCTGGTATGATTGCTGAGGAAATTGGCGCGGATGTGCGTATTACAAAAATTGCTACGCTATTACATGACGTTGGTAAGGCAGTGACTCATAAAATTGAGGGCAAGCATCATCACATTGGCGCGGAATTGGCACGTAAATACGGCATGGACGAGAGAATTGTACATGCAATTGAGGCTCATCATGATGACATCGAGGCGACTACGCCAGAAGCAATTATTGTGCGGGTTTGTGATGCAGCTTCGGCGGCGCGTCCAGGTGCGCGTAATGTTTCAGCTGAGAACTTTGCTGAACGAATGCGCGATTTGGAGAATGTGGCGACCAGCTTTGAGGGAATTGATAAGGCATATGCAATATCTGCTGGCCGTGAAGTTCGGGTGATTGTTAAACCGCAAACAATTGATGATTTATCGGCAATTAAATTAGCGCGAGATATTGCTACGAAGATTGAGTCGACTATGCAATATCCTGGCACGATTAAGGTTAATGTTATTCGCGAAACGCGAGCAATTGAGTTTGCAAAATAATGAAATTTACTGACGAGCAGCGGCGAACTTGGTTGGCTAGTTTAGATAGGCGTTTTTCCAGTGCGGCAGTATTGATAGAAAACGAACAGGGCGAATTATTAATCGTCAAATCTGACTACAAAGACCACTGGTCGCTGCCTGGCGGAATTGTTGATCCCGGAGAATCTCCCTTGAAAGCGGCAGTGCGCGAAGTTGAGGAAGAAGTGGGAATTCGAATTGAGCCCAAAGATTTACGCCTTGCCATGGTCGCGTCGCGCCATTCAGATGAATTTTTAACGTATCAGTTTGTATTTTTTACGCAATTGGAGGACAGTGTCTTGTCTAAAATAAAGTTGCAAGAGTCGGAAATTGTGTCTAGTAAACTTATTTCTAAGAGTGAAGTTGACTCTGACGATGGATCATTATTATGGGCGATTCGTGCGTGGGCAGTGGATAGATTTGGCTATATGAGTACGAAAATAATTGATGATAATGGCATAAAAAATGAGCGCATAGAGTTTTTTGTGCCAATGTTTGGAGGGAAATAATGGGAATATTAGTTATCAGTCGACACGGCGAGAGTGAATGGAATCTGCTCGGTAAGTGGACGGGCTGGACAGACGTGGGACTGACAGAAAAGGGACGAGCTGACACGGTACGGCTAGGCGCACTTCTGAAAGATATCAAGCTTGACGAGGCGTATACGTCGGCGCTCAAGCGGACACACCAAACGCTGGATGCGCTGCTTGAGGGGCGCGGTATGGGCAGTCTACCGACGACACGGGCGGCCGAACTAAACGAGCGTGATTATGGTGATTTGACCGGTAAAAATAAATGGGAAGTTAAGGCTGAGATTGGCGAGGAGGCGTTCAATGGCATCCGGCGCGGTTGGGATTATCCGGTGCCGGGCGGCGAAACGCTCAAAGATGTTTATGCGCGGGTCGTACCATACTTTGAGCGAGAGATTTTACCGAAACTACAGGCAGGTGAGAACATTCTATTGGTGGCGCATGGCAATTCTATCCGCGCGCTGATGAAGCGCCTCGAACGTGTACCAGAAGAAGATATGGCACATGTGGAAATGCCGTTTGGCCAGCTACTAGTTTATAAATTTGAGTCAGGTCAGCCGATGCCAGTTCATAAGGAAATTCGCTCAGTTGAAATTGATAAAGTGAACACGTAGCTAGCCGCGTAGAATTTCATAGGCGCTCAGCGCTGATAAGAACTGTTGAAATCTAATAGTATTCTCGCCGTGATATGGCCAGGTAGCATGATTTAACCAAAAGCCGATGAGCTTTAGACAGTGATTTACGTTAATCATGTCACGATACGGTGAAATATCGTGGCCGCTTTTATGTAAATCAATCAACAGGCTTGTAATATCGCTGCCCGGCTCGCCCGGTCCAGACCAACTCCAATCGACTAACCTGCTGCCATACTCTGGATGCCAGGCAATGTTTGACTGCCTAATGTCGTGATGACAAATGCGGTGTCATTATAATTTCAAGATTGATCTAGGCTGAAGTTGCTAGTTTATTATGTACTTATTTCACGATATATGATAGGATAATGAAAGACGGATGATAGTGTCATCTTTCGGGGTGTGGCGCAGTTGGCTAGCGCGCGCGGTTTGGGACCGTGAGGTCGAA
>CAURVB010000004.1:0-35895 GCA_963528615.1 uncultured Candidatus Saccharibacteria bacterium
TGTAGTAATACGATGTCCAAGTCAGAGCGTCGCCATAGCGATTTTTCTCTTTCCAGCCAAGACCATGCATGTCAGCATACGATCGCGCCACCATCCGACTCCGGCATAATGAAACCGAGTGTACGATATACCGATCACTGCCGCCAAAAACTACATACACATCACGAGATGGCTTGAGGCCAGCAATATCGCAAAAACTTTTCATTACATCAACGATACCGTCCTTACCGTGCTGCCAACGACCAGTGCCATGCCAAAACTGGGTGTCTTGCGTCAGTTTTTGATATTCGGCTATCTCAGAGCTACTAAACCGGCGTAGTGTTTTTGTTGTAATAATCCGCTTCTGAGCTATGCTGCCTAGCAACTTCTCCGCATAGCGTAACCGAAGCTTGTGGGTGTTTGCCAGCAAAAGATGGTGCGGCAAATATCGCAAGAGTTTTTTGATAAACAACTTTTGATATCCGTTATCTTTGGTCCTGGCGCGCCGACAAGTAGTCATGATTTATTTTGCCGCAGCTTTTTCCAAAGCATCAATCAGCGTTTGCTTTGGCTTCATGCCAATCAGCTCAGCAACCTCCTCGCCACCAGCGATAATCTTCATGTTTGGAATGCCCTGCACACGATAGTCCATAGCCAACTGCGCATTTTCCTGGCTGGCTTCAGTATCGACTTTGACGACATCAAACTCAGTTTCTTCAGCAATTTGATGTAAAATTGGCGCCATCGCTCGGCACGGCGGACACCACGGCGCCCAAAAATCAACCAGCACCGGCTTGTTGCTTTTTAGTACTTTCTCTTCAAATTCTTGTTTTGTTGTAATTTCATATAATGCCATTATTTCCTCCTCTACTCACCATACATTATACATCAGTCGGGTAGAACCAAACAACGAAAACTGCCACGCATTCTTGACTCAAGACGCAACAACATTATATACTTATGCAACATGCATGAACTTACTTGAGTGAGTTCCTCTAAAATCTCACGTTCGCAATAACAGCCTAAAAGCGAACCGCTGAATGATAGAAAATAATTAAAGGAGTGTTTAATTTGAAAAAAATATCAAATAGGGAAATCTTAGGCCTATTCTGGCAAGCATCAACCCCCTACAAGCATCGGCGAAATCTGACCATCTTTCTTGCCATCATAACACTTGCAATAACAATTTTCGTTGGTCCGCTAATCATTGCCGAGCTACTCAATATCATCCAGCACGGCAGGCTACAAACCGCAGAGAACTTATGGACACTGATTATTTTATATGGTGTTAGTCAGTTATGGTCAAGCGTTATCGGCTGGCGCTTAGTCTTATACCTCGCTTGGACATTTGAAACCGCCCTGCAGCGAGATCTGTACGCACAGTGTTTTAGCAAACTAACCAACCAAACGATGTTTTTCCATGCCAATAAATTTGGCGGTTCACTTGTCAGCCAGACCAATAAATTAAACGGCGCAGTCGAGCGTTTTTGGGACACAATCATTTGGTCAATTTTACCGTTGGTAATTTCTCTGGCTGGCTCAATCATAATCCTATCAACCCTATTGTGGCAGTACGCCGTATTTCTCCTGCTCTTCTCAATCATTTTCAGTGTCGTTGTCTATTTTGGCTCTCGGCCAATGGCTACATTAAACGAAAAAGAAGCTAAAACCAGCAACAAAGTGAGCGGACAATTGGCCGATGCTATTTCAAATATTTTGGCAGTAAAATCGTCTGGTGCCGAAATTACAGAGCAGCAACGCTTTGCAAAAACTGTTGAATCTTGGCGTGGTGCCAGCTTGGGTACAATGCACGGATTTTTGAAAGTCAGTACTGTATATTCGACCATCAACATGGTGATAAAAATTGGCGCAATTGTCTTTGCAATATATGCCGCCCAGCACAATGTAGTGTCAGTAGCAGCAGTTTATCTCATCATCACCTATACTGGTAGCGTGGCGCACGAGCTATGGAATATGAACGGCATCATGCGTAGCTATAACCACATCCTCGGCGATGCTCACGAAATGGTAGAAATCCTTAAAACACCAACAACGCTAGTTGATCGCAGCGACAAAAAACTAAAAATTAAACGCGGCGGCATTGTCATGCACAACGTAACCTTTACGCACGACGAAGGCCAAGGCGATACCTTGTTTCATGATTTCTCGCTCAATATTCAGCCAGGTGAAAAAATTGGCTTAGTCGGATCAAGCGGGTCTGGCAAAACTACCCTTACCAAATTATTGCTACGATTTGCCGATATTGACTCGGGCAAGATCACAATCGACTCGCAAGATATTGCTGAAGTTACCCAGGTAAGTCTACGCGAACAAATCGCCTATGTGCCGCAAGAGCCGCTGCTATTTCATCGTTCAGTACGCGAAAATATTGCCTACAGCCGACCTGATGCGACTGATGCCGAAATTGAAAAAGCTGCTAAGAAGGCTGGCGCTTACGATTTCATCGTCAAATTGCAAGATGGTTTTGATACGCTAGTCGGCGAACGCGGCGTCAAGCTTTCGGGTGGGCAGCGCCAGCGCATTGCTATTGCCAGAGCGATTTTGAAAGATGCGCCAATTTTAGTCCTTGACGAGGCAACGTCGGCATTAGACTCAGAATCAGAAGCGCTAATACAAAAGTCGCTGGAAACATTGATGAAAAACCGAACGTCAATTGTCATAGCCCACCGCTTATCGACCATCGCTAAGCTCGACCGTATCATTGTTTTGGAGAACGGGCGCATCGTCGAAGACGGTTCGCACGATCAATTGCTTGCCAAAAAACGCGGCGTTTACGCTAAGTTGTGGGCACGGCAATCAGGCGGATTCATCGAAGAATAGTCGGATTCATCACATGATAATTATGCTATAATTGACGCATGGAATCTTTTATTCATCTGATCACGAGCTTTGGCGTAATAGCAATTTTATTAGTGGTTTTCGCAGAATCGGGATTGCTTATTGGGTTTGTATTGCCAGGCGACAGTTTACTTTTTACTTCTGGATATATGGTGCAACAAAATATTCTACATATTGATATTCATATTTTTGCACTTTTAATTTTTATAGCGGCAGTGTTGGGAGATAGCGTCGGCTACAGTTTTGGACATAAGGTTGGGCGAAAATTATTTGAGAAAGAAAATTCTCGCTTTTTCAAGAAAAAGTATTTAGAGCAAACCGAAAAATTTTACGACAAGCACGGCTCGGTGACAATTGTTCTGGCTAGATTCGTACCAATCGTTCGCACCTTTGCGCCAATTGTTGCTGGTGCCAGTAAAATGCGCTATAAGACCTTCCTGACATTTAATATTGTTGGCGGATTTCTATGGTCATCTCTATTCGTCTACCTAGGGTTCTACGCTGGCGAATTCCTCACTAAAGCGGGTGTTAACATTGAAGTTGCCGCAATCCTCATAATTTTCTTATCAGTACTACCAATGATTATCCACGCACTAAAACAGCCCAACACTCGAGCCTTACTCCGAAAACAATTGCTAGTTCTTCTGAAAAAAGCCAAACGAAAAAAGTAATTCTTAAAGCATATTTTTTAGATATTTGCCGGTAAATGACTCTGGTACTTTGGCGACTTCTTCTGGCGTGCCGCTAGCCACCACCGTACCGCCACCGAGACCACCCTCAGGTCCCATATCGATAATCCAGTCGGCTGATTTGACGACATCCAAATTATGCTCGATGATGATCATACTGTTACCGCCATCGACCAGCTGCTGCAAAATGCCCAGCAGCCGCTTGACGTCGGCAGAATGTAGCCCAGTTGTCGGCTCATCCAGAATATACATCGTCTTGCCGGTTGAGCGTTTGGAGAGCTCCGTTGCCAGCTTGATACGCTGCGCCTCGCCACCCGAAAAGGTAGTTGCTGGCTGACCGAGCTTAATATAACCAAGGCCGACTTCGACCAGTGTCTGTAATTTCCGAGCGATATTAGGCACGCTATCAAAGAAATTCGCCGCCTGCTCAACTGTCATATCAAGTACATCAGCAATCGTCTTGTTTTTATACTTAATTTCTAACGCCTCACGGTTATAGCGCTGGCCATGACACTCGTCGCACTGGACGTAGACGTCCGGCAAGAAATGCATTTCGATCTTTATCATACCGTCACCTTGACAATTTTCGCAGCGGCCGCCCTTGACGTTAAAACTAAACCGCCCCGCTTTATAACCACGAACATTAGCCTCAGGAGTACTGGCAAACAGCTCGCGAATTGGCGTAAAAATACCAGTGTAGGTTGCTGGATTAGAGCGCGGTGTGCGGCCAATTGGTGACTGGTCGATAACAATGGCTTTATCTAGCAGGTCAACGCCATCAATCGTTTTATGTAGGCCGGGCGCTGTAGTTGACCGATTAAGTTGCGCCGCGAGCTCACGCGCTACGATATCATTAACTAATGTCGATTTACCGCTACCCGAAACTCCCGACACCACAGTCATCAGACCCAGCGGAAATGCCACATCGATATTCTTAAGATTATTTTCGCGTGCACCCCGAACGACTAATTGTCTATTCTTCATAATCTTACGTCGCTTTTTTGGCACAAGAATTTTTTCTGATCCTGACAAATAACGACCCGTAATGCTGTCTTGGTTCTTTGCCACCACATCAGGTGCGCCCGTTGCCACTACTCGACCACCATTCACGCCAGCACCCGGTCCCATATCAACCAGGAAATCACTTTGCCGAATGGTGTCTTCGTCATGCTCAACTACCAGCACAGAATTACCTAAATCACGAAGACGTTTTAGCATGTCAATCAATTTGTCATTGTCACGTTGATGTAGTCCAATTGACGGCTCATCAAGCACGTAAAGCACGCCCTGCAGCCCAGCCCCAATCTGCGTCGCCAGCCTAATTCGCTGCGCCTCGCCACCACTTAACGTATTAGCCGCCCGACTTAGCTCCAAATAGTTCAAACCAACATTACTCATAAACGTCAAGCGCGACTTAATCTCCTTTAAAATAAGACGCGCAATGGACATCTCTTGCTCAGTTAGATTCAATTTATTAAACAAATCCAACGCGTCATCGACGCTCAAATCGCACACATCGACAATATTCAAATCATGGACCGTGACCGCCAAAACCGCTGGCTTTAAGCGTGCACCCTTACACACATAACAATCCCGCTCGCGCATAAACCGCTCAATGTCCCGCCGCACAAAATCGCTATCAGTCTCCCTCCAGCGCCGCTCCAAATTAGGAATAACGCCTTCGTATGTAGTTTCATAATGTCGCCCACCACCTAGCTCCACGCGATATTTCTGATCGCCAGTACCGTATAAAATTTTCTGCTTAACATCATCAGGCAATTTACTTACAGGCACTCGCAGACTAAACTCATGCGCTTCGCCCACGGACGCCAACCGCTTCATATTCCAGGCGTCAGAATTCATTCGATTATACGGCCGAATCGCACCTTCAGAAATTGTTAAATTATTGTTAAAAACCAATTCTGGATCAATCTCCAACCTCGACCCCAACCCAGTACATGTTGGACAAGCACCTTGTGGAGCGTTAAAGCTAAATAGTCTCGGTTCTAATTCTGGAATCTCGACATCAGGATGGTCAACGCAGGCGTATCGCTGTGAAAAAGTTTTTATATCACCGCTATCAGCCTCTAAGACCTCAAGGACTCCTTGCCCAAGTTCCAGCGCCTGCTCGACACTCTGACTTAATCGCGACCGCATCTCACCACTCAGAGCTAATCGATCAACCACCAACTCAATATTATGCTTGTAACTTTTTTGCAATTCCGGAAACTCGTCTAACGCATACACTACACCGTCAACACGCACTCTGGCATAACCAAGCCGCTGATATTGTTCCGGAATATGCGCAAACTCGCCCTTTTTATTTTTAACAATTGACGCCAATAATAAAATTCGCTTATCAACAAATTGCCGTAAAATCTCATCAATAATTACCTCAGCCGTACGTCGCGTCACTTCATTGCCACAAATTGGACAATGCGGCACGCCAATTCTGGCAAACAATAGTCGCAAATAGTCATAAATTTCTGTCACCGTCGCCACTGTTGAGCGCGGGTTGCGGCTGGTTGATTTCTGGTCAATCGAAATAGCTGGGCTCAACCCTTCAATTGAGTCAACATCAGGCTTATCCATCGTCCCCAGAAACTGACGAGCGTACGAATTTAAGCTCTCCATATAGCGGCGCTGGCCCTCGGCGTAAATCGTATCAAACGCCAAGCTAGACTTGCCTGATCCGCTCAGCCCCGTAATCACAACTAATTTATCACGTGGAATCTCAATATCCACGTTTCTTAAATTATGCTCACGAGCGCCCTTGACGCGAATTACCTCTGCCATAACCGCTATATTATACAGGCTTTACAACAATTTTTCTAGTCCCGATGCTAGTCCAACTTTAAATTACAACATATTATGCTTATGATTGCAAGGCCACCTCTTATTTGTTACAGTTAGATCTATGAGAAAGTTGGGCGTTTGTTTAATTGTAATCTTTGGAGCGATCACACTCGCACCATTTGTCATCGACCAATTATTTTTCTTTCTTCTCTTCGGCAAAATACCCTTCACTAACATTAGTCTGTCGGCAACGATAATGATTATTTTTTGGGCAACAATTGTGCCACTAGTCATCTTCTTAAGAAAATCTTTGTCAGCATTAGTTTGGAAGCTTGTGGATGTTGCTGGTGAAATCACTCAACGTCGTATCAATAGATCGATTCGCTATTTTACGCCAAATCAAAAAAGCGAGTTTATTTTACTATCAATTTGCCTTCTATACAAAATGAAGACGAACGAGCCTAATCCTAAAGTTGAGCCTCAAAAACTCGCTCCGTCTTTAACCTAGCACGTGTCCTATCACAAGTCGCCAGCCGGCAACACCGCCTCCGCCCACAGCTGCAATTCTTGCAAGATAAACTGCTGTTCATCAGTCGCCGTCGGCGCTAACCGCTGCAGAGATGCCATAAATTGCGGCAATTGTGCCTGCAAGTGCTGAGCTCGCCAGGTTTCCCATTGCGCCAGGTCATCTTCGCTGAGCGAACGCGGAAAGTTGCGTGCTTTGTAGTGCAGCAATAGCGGCGCTAAACGTTCGTCCTGAAACTCTGGATGAAAATCAGCCAGCTCGCGTTCATCGGCATTGCGCACCGCTTCGACACGGATACGATCACGGTCGTTCAAAAAGCCATCATACAATTGCGCTTCTGGATCAGGCAATTTCTTGAAGGCTGGCTTGTTTTCAAAAATAGTCCGTAATTTTTCGGCAAAGTCCGGGTGATTCAGTAAAATATTTTGATGTTTCTGCACTGTCTTTAGATCAAGCGAAATCTTCTGCCAGCCATCGCCTTGTTCCAGCACACCCAGCGGCGCTACCTCCGGACAGCGATTGTACTGCAACTCTTTGACTGGCAATTTAACGAAATCTTCGGCCTGGCGCTCTTCCCACGAAGCAAAGATTTTCTTCGATAATTCTTCAGTACTCAGCTCAACAAACGGTATCGGATCATACCGCAAATCATAGACAACCACACCGCCATTTCGACTGGTCGTCAGTGGGAAGGCCACCGTGGTTTTAGCAAATTCTTTATCGTAACGCCCGCTGGCGTAAACAAACGGTTTTTTGTCGTCGACATTGACCAGCTGCTGGACTACTTTTTTGTCGCGCATTTTCAGTAAATAGTCATATAGCTGCGGCTGCTTTTGCTTGATCAATTTTGTCACGGCAATCAACGCTGTTACGTCCGCCAAAGCGTCATGAGCATTTTCGTGGGCGATGCTATTGGCGCTAGTGATTAATTCCAAACGATTGCTCGGCTCGCCCTTAGCATCAAGCGGCCAATTGATTCCTTCCGGCCTCAGCGCCCTAGTTAACCGCACTACATCCAATAAATCCCAACGCGAGCGACCATCTTTCCAACTCCATTCGTAAGGATCATGGAAATTACGCCACAACAGATGACGGATAAATTCGTCGTCAAACCGAATATTATTGAAACCAACCACGATGGTATCCGGCGTAAAAATCTCCTCACTCAGCATCCGGGCAAACTGTGCCTCAGTGTAGCCTTCCTCGACCGTTTTTTGCGGCGTGATGCCAGTTACCATCAGCGCGTCAGGACTCGGCAAGGTATCATCATTTAATGTCACCAGCAGATTATACGGTTCACCAATCGGCTCAAGGTCCATGTCCGTTCGCTGCCCAGCAAACTGCATGATGCGGTCTTGTCGCGGGTTTAGTCCGCTAGTTTCGAGGTCGTAGAAGAAGAATGTTTGCGCCATAAATATCTTACCGTCCTTTCTTATTCATTGCCAATCTTAAAACAGCCTTAGTCTCACGAGCCAGAAAGCACTTAGATGATTTAGTTCCAGGCATATATTTTTTATCTAACGACTGCATATGCTGCTTTAATACTCTTACCTTATCCGCCATAGTATCATTTTTCCATTCTAAAACAGTCGGCGATCCTAAAACATCCCCAGACACTTCCCAGGGTCCAATCCCAGCGTCGCTAAGAATCTCTCTCGGCACATTGATCTCACCCTCTCTCCAAGTACGTTCAAACACACCTGGACTTAGGCTTTGTAGACAAGTGATCTGCCGTCGAAGACCCAAGAAAATATCTGTCCGAAGATCCGTTCTTTGTAAAGTTAAGTAGACATCATACTCTCTACCCTGTTTATCATATAGTTCATCTAATTCTGACTCACTAATGACTTGCCTCTGCTGTCTTCTTCTATAATTAGAGATCGCAGACCCAAGCCAATCTCCATAATATCGCCATGCGCTCTCACCAGGCAACTGCTCTCTCTGTAAATGATAAAGTACATACTGAGTTAATTTACCAACCTTGGTGTCTGATAATGATTCAAAATCCCCTCCTCGACGCACCTCTTCAAGCAATTTTTCAGCATATTTCTTAGGAGCAGCCTCTAGTTGGTCATCCCCCAACAATAATGTATTGCCGTGTAGTCCCCGCTCAATATCATATTGCACATCCCCAAAAGCTACTTGCTGAAGGCTGGCGGGGCCAAAGAGACGATGACGCAAAATAGGATCAATGGCAGACAGTATAACATATGTGGCAACCGAGTTGATGGAGCCCTCCCCACCGTTCTCTCTACTTAGGGAGCGAAGTGTCTCCTTATGTAGAGCCTTGACATCGGCAGGATTTAATATACCCATATCTGGCGCTACTTCTCTACTAGCCATGATATTTACATTATATCATCAAAATTATCTAATCTGTGCACCCAAATCTACTGCTCAACCAGCGTAAACGGCATCGATTCGCTAATCTGCACTACGGTCTCGCCCACTGCGCCCTGACGGATTAGCTCGTGGGTGATGCCCATTTTTCGCATGATATCGCGCAGGCGATTGACTGATTCAAATTGATCAAAGTTAGTGCGGCGAGCAAACTTTTCAATTTTAGCCCCGTGGATAATGAAACTAACCGCATCTTCATCGCCTACATTGTCAGGTTCCACGCCAACCACCCGCTCTACCGTCCAGGCATCAGATGCTGCTTGCGCATCCAAAGCAATACCTGGCAACTCATCGCCTTCTTCTTCGATCAACTCAGCTTCCCGCGCCCGATATTCGGTAACTTCACGGCGCAGCAAACGAAGCAGCTCAGTCACGCCAGCATGCGTTTGCGAGGAAATCGCCACTACTGGCGAACCGTTCGCCACATTCTGCAGTGCTGTCGACTGCATGGCAATAATCTCATCATCCAGCCCTTCACACTTCGTCAAAGCAATGATTTCTGGACGCGCCGCCAATTCTTCAGAATATTTTTCCAGCTCGCGGCGAATGGTCTGGTATTTTTCCGCAGGGTCGTCACTATATGCATCAATCATGTGTAGTAATACGGCCGTCCGCTCAACGTGGCGCAGAAACTGATCGCCCAAACCCTTGCCTTCCGAAGCTCCTTCAATCAGCCCTGGAATATCGGCAATCAACACTGAACCATCATCAACATCTGCTACGCCCAGATTTGGCGTCAACGTCGTAAATTCATAATTAGCAATTTCCGGGCGAGCATTAGAGACCACGCTCAAGAAGGTCGATTTACCAGCATTCGGAAAGCCAACCAAGCCAACGTCAGCCAGCAATTTTAGTTCCAGCTCCGCCTCAAATTCTTCACCTGCCTCACCAAGTTCAGCCATCTTCGGTGCTTGGCGCGTACTGGACGTAAAATGCGCGTTACCAAAGCCGCCATCGCCGCCACGAGCGACCACTGCTTGTTGCTGGTCTGCTGTCAAATCTGCCACCACCTTGCCGTCACGCTTGACCAACGTACCCATTGGCACTTTGACAACCAGCGGCGAGCCGCTCTTGCCGCGTTTATTGTGCTTACTACCGTCGCCGCCATTTTCTGCTTTTAGTTCTGGCTTGTAGCGAAAATTCAGAAGAGTATTGAGGTCTTTAGTTGCCAAAAAAATGACGTCACCGCCGCGTCCGCCATCGCCGCCATCAGGACCACCCTTGTCAACATATTTCTCATGTCGAAAACTGACCGCGCCGTTACCGCCCTTGCCAGCTCGTACAAAAACTTTTGCGATATCAACAAACATGAGCTAATTATACCAGAAAACGCCCCGTCAGTCGACAGGGCGTCGTATTGATGTCGTCTTAAGATTTTAGTGGATGAAACTATAGCGGCTAGCCTCAGCAAGTGGTATGGTGCGAGAAGAGATAACGTTATAACCCGCATAATTCATATCTGAAACATAGATATTCTGACCATCTACCCGCTCCACGATACCAACATGTCCGTAACCATAGCCACCCCAAGTGTTCTGTATAATAGCACCCGGCGCTGGCGTATTATTAACTAAGAATCCAGCCGCACGTGCACTAGCGCTCCAAGCCCTGGCATGACCCCAGAAACTACCAATTGGACGACCAAGCTGCAAGCGACGTTCGTAAGCATACCAAGTACAGTTACCAGCAGCATATCGGTTGCCAACAGATGCGGTCAGCCAGCTTCGGCTAGCACTAGTGGTAGTCGAAGAGCCATGCCTACTATTTCCATACGACGATCGACCCCGTGGCGCCACATAGCCTGGTCTTTCATTTTCTGGCAACTCACCTCCAGGTATTACAATACGCGCACCAGCTGTTAATTTTGATCCATCATCAATATCGTTATATAGAACAACCCGCTCAGCACTAGTCTTATACTTATCAGCCAAAGATTGCGCCGTATCACCATCCTTAACTGTATAAACAACACCATCAATCAGCGGAACAATAAGTGTCTTATTAGGCTCAATAGCATCTGAGGTAGTATTATTTGCCCAGCGAAGAGTTTGTGATGAAATCTTAAATTTCTTCGCAATCCTCTCCATAGTATCGCCTTCTTTTGTTACGTATGAAGCAATTCCACGCGCCGCTGAAGTATCAGGCTTAACAATATCAGGCTTGGTGATAACTTCAGTATCGTTTTGAGACAAATCTTTTTTAATAGTCAGTGAAGTTTCTGATTCACGCAAATCTCCAGCCGAAGGAAGTTCAGCCGTTTCCGCCAAATTAGTTACTGCACTAGCAGCCGTCAGTTTATCAACTGAGACAGTTTTAGCAGATTCAGTCACTGCTGGCGCAGTACTATTAGAAGTCTCTGCAGACGCCAAAGTCTTTGATCTCTCGGCGACTGCACTATTGCTGTTGCTACCGTAGACCAAAAACGAAATAGTCAATAAAAATATTCCACCGTAAACCGCAAATGAACGCAGTTTACTTTTCTTACCCCGAAGAGTTCTAAAATGATTACGAATAATCGTGCTCCTTGCACCAGTGTTACCACTGACACCTCTACCAAATCGTCTTTCTTCTCGCAACAGAACAGGATATGTTGTCGACCTAATTGATTAATTATATTCTACATTAGTTTTGCTATATCCGTAGCGACGATTTTGGTAGGCCACCCACCACAATCAACTTCCACCAGCCGACTCGATGAATGAGCTACTGTTTATTTTACACAATATTGACAATAAAGTCAATAAATTTTATAAAACGGAGTTTTGTCAAGAAATCTGGCACTTTTTCTGACAATGAGCCTTAATATTTGCCTCGTGTTCTTCATTTTTTGTTGCAAAATAAGTAACATCGTCATCGCCGCTCAAGAAATAACGATAATTTGTATTTGCTGGGTCGGCTGCAGCATTTAAAGCACTTAATCCGGGCACAGCAATTGGCCCTGGTGGCAAACCTTTCTGGAGACGAGTATTATAAGGAGATTTTAGGTTCGGCGAGCGCTCTACTCCTGTTTTATCTGCAACATATTGATAAGTAACATCTGAACCTAGCTCCATATTTGCCTTCAAGCGGTTGTAAAAAACACTGGCAATTTTTCGCTGATCTTCACAGGTTTCCACCCCTGACCCACAGCCAATTGACTCACGCTGAATAATTGATGCCAAAGTAATCCCCTGATACAGCGTCAGTCCACGAGCTTTAAACTTTTCCTCCAAGTTATACTTTTTAACTATTTTTTCAAACTGTTTAATTGAACGTTGTAAAACCTGCTGCGCTGTCTCGTCTGAAGAGACATAAAAAGTTTCACCATAAATATAACCTTCAAGCCCAGCATTATCTGGCCGTCCAGCAAAAACCGGACTATCATATTTAGCAGCAAACGCCTTTTTTATCTGTTCTTTTGAAAAGCCGGCCTTTAGCAAGATAGACTCGACTTCCCTACCGTCGGAGTTATTTATCTTTTTATCTAACGTTGCGCCAGGATAGAAGGTTATGGCAAATTCATCAGACTTACCACTTGTCAAATGGCTAACTATCTCGCTTACTGACTGTGATGGCTTAACTGAGTAGACTCCAGCCTTAAATCCGCCGCTCGCGTTATGCAGTCTAACATAAACTGAAAATGCCAGCGAGTTCCGAATAACGCCTTGATCTTCCAGAGATTTCGCAATATCACTAGAGCTCATACCCTCCTTAATATTTGTCCTTACAGCCTTCTGATTATCCGGATCTGCCGGTAAGAGCATCTGTTTATACCAAAGAGTTGCGCCTAAAGCGCTTACTCCCATAATTGCTATAATGATCGACAATATCAATAGCCCAATGCGTCGTTTACGAATTCTCATATTTCTCCTCCAAAAAATCCTGCAAAATTATACTAGCGGCTTCCGCGTCAATCTCGCCCTTATCTTTAATTTTATTACCCAGCCGCTGTTCAGCCTGTACACTCGTTAATGACTCATCCTGAAAGACGATTTCTGTGTCTAATTCGATATCAGTAAACTGCTGAACAAAATTTTCCACAAATTCCGTCTGTTTTGTTGGTTCACCGGACTGATTGCGCGGATATCCTACTACAATTACATCAATATCATGGCGCAACACTACCTCTGTTATTTTCTGTACAATTTGTTCGTTATTTTCTAACCACCCAAAAGGCACGGCAATTTTTACCTGAGAATCCGCCATTGCCAAACCAATTCGCCGCTCACCAACATCCAGCGCCAAAAAATTCTTACTTGACATCTTTTAACTTAAATTCGACATTAATTTTATTGACGTCATTTGGCACGGATTTAACCCAGAATGGAGAGAATTTAACATCGACATCTTCGACACCGTCAATCGCCTCAATAGCCGACTGAACCTCGCCGTAGCTTCGTCCCTTGGCTTGGTCTTTGACGTTTGATTCTTTAATCTCTGGACCAACTTTACCATTGACGGTCAGACGGACTGTTTGCCCGTTTCGCGTAACAGCAAACTGAGAAAACGTCACTTTATCAACACCATCATCATAGATTCGCTGTGATTTTTTCCCAGAAATCTCATCTTTCAATTTTGCTTCCACGAAATTTTTCAATTCGCTTTTATCGATGGCTGACATACTTGCGGTAATCGTAGTTTTGAGAGTTACTGCACCAGTCGCCTCGCCGTCAACCGCCACGCTTGGGTTAGGGCTTGAACGACTCTCAGCATAGCTTTCTACAATTACCTTCGCAGAACCGCCAAATGATGACGCCAGTTTCTCCTTTAATCCGTCAACTTTTTGCTCACCCAACTTACTTTTTGCCGCCTCAATATCGCCAGCTGTTACAACCGTTGCCGTTTTATCAGTGCCGCCACTAGTAGCCGACCGCAGTGACGCAGAGATATCGTCAACCGAAATACTCATACTACCAGTGGCTGCATTATACTGAGCGCCACCTTCGGCGGCTGTAATAGTTCCAGAAGCCGATCCTGCGCAAGTACGTCCAGGACAACTCCAGCCCAGTGTTGCTCCAGGAATAGTCACCGAAGAATTCAACGTGTAAGATAGTCCGCTGTTTTTTAGGATCGTACCTGACGCAATTGTTATACTACTAGGCGACGAATTCTTAAAATTAACCACTCCTTTGGCTTTTTCGCCAACATTCTTTTTCCCTGTAGCGGCGAATTCTACGCTAACTTCCTTGGCTAATTCTTTCTTAATTGACTTAATTACTTTTGCTTTCGCATCGGTGCTGGCACCCTCACTTAAGCTAACCGCTTCGCTGACTGTCGTGCTGGTAGTTTTGGCCGAGATCACAACCGTTGCATGTGGCGCAAACCAAATTGCCCAGACTAAAAATACGATAAACAGCAGCGCTCCGCCACCGATAAGCAGAAACTTTTTCCGAAACGTGTTAAAATCAGGCACTTTTGGTTTTTTAACCATACTTTTTAGTGTATTTATTGCCTTCGGCTCTTTCTTATCCGCCGCAGCAATTGCACTATCTATCGCAGCATCACCTTTTGAGGCTGGCTTCTTTGCAGCGTCAGCCATATCGCCAACTGCTAATTTTCCACCATCAATTACATCGTTTTCATCATCAATCTTTAACGCTGGAATCTCAGCAATTTCTGGCTTGCTTTGCAATGTCTTCGCTACTGGAATCTTTGCCGTAGCTGCCAACCCCGCTAGAACCGTATCATTTGTAATCAGTACTATTCTCTTATCTACTGAATTTGCCGCTCGCGCCAATAGACGAATATTGACCGCACTCTGCAAAACACCAATTCGCCTGGGTGGCACCAACGCAATAATCCGTTCCTTTGACGCCTTAATCCTACTGATTATCGTCGTAATATCATCTTCTGTGTCGATATAAATAACGTCTTTATTCATCTTAAATCTTTAATAACCTATTTACTTTTTCAACCAGACTATTACCATCTTGACTACCGATAATTGTATCATACCCGACCCGAAGCAGTCCCATGGCGGTAACAAATGTATGATCGTCAATATCACCCGTCTCATCAACTATCCCTGTCACATCACTCGGATTGATATATTGGACTACCGGTTTTTTAGTGAACGGTAGATCCTCAGACCACTGGCGGTTTTTTACAGCCTCAGTAATTCTCTTCAAGCTTGAACCACCACCGCACAATAAGATTCGATTTGGCAAATAATCAACATTGTCAAAATCACCGAGGGCCAATTCAACACCAGCCAGCCATACTTCCATAGTTTTATCAATTGCTGCGTCGATCTTTTTCTTTACCGTTGGCTTCAACTTTTCATTATCAATATTTAATTTCAGTTTTTCTGCATCCTTAAAACTTAAGTCCAAATCAGCCGCAATTGTCCGTGTGAAACTCCGACCGCCAATACCAAACATCTTCGTTCCCTCAACGCCGCCGTCATTGACCACCGCAATATCAGTAGTACCACCACCAACATCAGCCAAAATCGCTGTAAAATTACTGTCGGTATCCGACCCCAGTACACTTCGGCTTACAGCAAACGGCTCAGCCGCCACTGCCACCAGGTCCAGAGCCAATTCATCAGCAACTTTTTCCAGCGCCCCGATATGTACCATCGGCGCAAAGGCCGTATAAATCTGTACCGCTACGTCCTTTCCCTGAAAACCAATTGGATTTGATACCTTATAACCATCAATATGAATACTCACCAGTGCTGAATTGACCAGCTTCACTTCAACATCTGCATTACCAGTTTCTAGCGCAGTTTGTGCCTGCGCCCTACCCTGGGCCCGCTCCTGTACCTTTTCAATTATAAACTCCATCTCAGCCACGTCTAACGGCTTAGTTGGCTGTGGCCGACGATAGCGAATAGTGTTAGTAACACCTTTAACCAATTCGCCGGCAATACCAATCACAACTCTCTTGCCCTGAACGCCAGCCTGATCCTCGGCTTCAGACAGCGCCTCCTCGCAATTTGCGACCACACCAGCAATATCAGCAATTGCACCCATATGCATATCACCCATGTCTTGTTGCTTGCGCCCAACGCCAATAATCTTCAGCTCGTCGTCCCCAACCTCAGCAATCAGTGCCTTAACAACCTCTGTACCGATGTCCAAGCTGACTAGTAGCTCGCGGCTATCTTTATCAGACTTCTTCAACATGTCTTTCAATGCCATATAGGGTTTATTATATAACGCTTGTGATTTTGAGGCAACAGTCTCAATATGTCTATCTCAAAACCGCTTTAATCCGGCGAATTCCCGCCGAGCTAGACTCTTCCTTGGTGATTTTGAAGCACTTACCGCCTTCAGCCAAGACACCCGTGTGTTCGACGTGCGGGCCGCCGCAAACCTCGAAACTAATGGTATTATCGCCTTCGCCGATGGAATAGACTTTCACTTTATCACCGTAGCGCTCGCCAAAGGCGCCGATTGCACCCATATTTAGCGCCTCGTCAGTCGGATAGACAGCAAAGCTGACTGGCAAATCATCATCAATCCATGCATTAACCTGATCTTCCACCGCCTGTTTTTCCTCCGGCGTCAATTTATCGTGATTGAAATCAAAACGCAGGCGCTCGGCGGTGATATTACTGCCGTGCTGCTGCAAATCCGGTGCCTTCAGAACTTTGCGTAGTGCCGCCCCCAACAAGTGCGTCGCCGTATGATATTTCAGATGAATCGGATCGTGTCCTTCAAGACCGCCGCTAAATTGCCCCTTACGCGCTGTCTTGGAGCGCCGGCGTTGCTCGGCCATTCGCCTATCAAATTCGGCGCGCCAATCATCAGAAAGTTTAATGCCTTGTTTATATGCTTCTTCAGTACTCAGCTCCACCGGAAAACCAAACGTATCGTACAGCGTAAATAACTCTTCGCCAGTCAAGCCGTCATCAATATAATGCTGCATTTGCCTGAGACCTTTACGTAGCGTCTGACGGAAAGCTTTTTCCTCCTTGACCAGCACAGCGACAATACTCTCGCGGTTTTCCTTAACTTCTGGGAAGTCCGCCTCATATAAGTCAGCGATCACCGGTACGACTTCCTCGAGGAAATTCTGCTCAATCCCCAGGTCAAAACTATAGCGAATCGCCCGGCGCAACAAGCGGCGCATCACATATCCCTGCTCCTTATTGCTCGGCACGCAGCCGTCGACCGCCATAAAGGTAGCAGCCCTTAGGTGGTCAGCGATCACTCGCATACTTTCGGTATGTGAATCATACTTTTTGCCGCTCAAATCCTGCAATTTCTCGACGATCGGCCATAGTAAGCTAATCTTGAAGACATCAGGGTCGTTATTAGCGGCCGCCGCAATTCGTTCCAGACCCGAGCCATGATCAATGTTTGGCTTTTCTAGTGGCTCAAACACGCCGTCCGCCACCTTTTTGTAGGCCATAAAGACATTATTACCAATCTCCATAAAGCGACCACAATCGCAGTTCGGATGACAATGCTCGCCAAACTTCGGATCATGCTCAATGAAGTCAAATTCATAAAACATCTCGCTATCCGGCCCACACGGATCACCAATCGGCGTGGTTTCCGGCCCACCGTTACGGCTCCACCAGTTCTTGCTGCCATCATAAAAGAAAATTCGCTCGCCCGGATGAATGCCACGCGCTGCGCCCTGCTCCTCGCTGCCAATGTCGGCCATTCCAGCCTCGATACCTTTTTCGGCAAACTTCTGCTGCCATAACCCGGCCGCTTCAGTATCCTTGGCGATATTATATTCTGGCGCACCGATGAAACATGTCACGTATAGCCGCTGCGGATCGAGCCCAATCTCTTCAGTCAAGAACGTCCATATCCAGTCAATCTGCTCTTGTTTAAAATAATCGCCCAAGCTCCAGTTACCGAGCATTTCAAAAAACGTCGTGTGACGGTTATCGCCGATATCATCAATGTCTTGGGCCCGCAAGCACGTCTGTGAATCAGCGATTCGCTTACCCTCAGGATGCGGCTCACCCAGCAGATATGGAATCATTGGCTGCATGCCCGCACCGGTAAATAGCGTTGTCGGATCGTCAGTTAGAATCAGCGGCGCGCGCTTAATAATGGCATGCTGCTGCCTAGCGTAAAATTCGAGGTATTTGTTGCGGATATCTTGAGCTTTCATATCTGTAAATTATACCACAAAAATTGCCCCTCTAAGGGGGCAATTTTCTGAACCTGTCACAGCTTTACTCGGCTGATTCTTCAGTAGCTTCCTCGACTGGAACTTCTTCTTTTGGCTGGTTCTTACGCAGCTTTTCTGGGTTGCGGATTGACTTTTTCTTATCGGCGACCGGTTGTTTAACCCATTTTGGCAATTTAACACCAGCTTCTTTCAATAATTTGACAACTCGCGGTGTTGGTTGAGCACCGTTATCCAGATATTTCTGGGCCAATTCAACCTGAATATTTACCTCTTTAGTGTGTGGGTTGTAACTACCGACATACGCGACCACACGGCCACTCGACGGGTGACGATGCGCCTCTTGTACCGCCAGGCGATATACTGGATAACCTTTGCGACCCAACCGTTGCAAACGAATTGCTAGCATAAAATTAATTCTTCCTTTAACTCTACGTTTTATTATTCCTTACTTCAGAACAGTTTACACTATTTTTTACATAACGTCAATCTGTTTTTACAATTCCGCCACCTAAACATTTCTCACCGTCATATATTACAGCAGACTGTCCAGGCGCCACCGCACGTTCCGGAGCCGAAAGATGGATAATATTCCCATCAATTTTCGCATCAATCAAAGCTCCTCGATGGCGCAATCGGACTTGAACGGTTTTGTCTTCCTCGGGCGGATGATTAATCCAATGTATATCAGTCAATATCAATTCTTTCCGCCACAAATTACCATCATCAATTGAGCGGGACACGTAAACTTCATTCTTTGCCATATCCTTACCGACAACATAATACGGCAAGCCGCCGCCAACATTCAGACCATGCCGCTGCCCCAGGGTATAAAATATCGCCCCGTCATGCCGACCAACAACCACGCCTGTTTGTTGGTCAATAATGTCGCCTGGGCTAGTCTCAACATATTCTGACAAAAACTCGCGAATTCCCACTTGTCCAACAAAGCAAATACCCATCGATTCCTTTTTACTAGCTGTCCACAAACCCCGCTCTTTGGCTATCCCACGCACCTCAGCCTTGGTGAAATCGCCCAGCGGAAACATAGTTTTTGCCAGCGCCCCGGACGTCACGCGGTACAAAAAATAGGTTTGATCTTTGTTGTCATCGTGAGCCCGAAGCAAGCGAGCAGCGTTGGGTAATGATGGCGCTTTGACGAGCCCAGGTGTGAGCGTTGATTCGTCCTGAATCGCCGAGGACTGTCTGAACGCAGTGAGTTCCTCAGGCGACAGCGACGAATCAGCGTGAACACCATGACGTGAGACAACCGCGCCAGAATTACCCAACGCTATACTGCCTGTTATAGGTTCAACTCGCGCATAATGCCCCGTTGCAATATACTCCGCACCCGCCGCCAACGCCGCCTCTAAAAACAACTTAAACTTCACCTCTTGATTACACATCACATCAGGGTTTGGCGTCCGACCTGCTTGATATTCGCGGATCATATAGTCAACGACAGTTTGCTTGTACTCTTTCTGGAAATCAAACACCTGAAAATCAATTCCCAGCCCCACCGCCACGCGCTTGGCATCAGCCACATCCTCCGCCCACGGACAATGCATGCCCGGTAAGTCTTCCGACCAGTTTTTCATATACACGCCGGTCACCTCGTGGCCTCGCTCAACCAATAGCGCTGCTGCTACCGACGAATCAACGCCGCCCGACATACCGACGAACACCCTACTCACCTAGATAACCCCACAGCAAATAGACCAATTCTTCCTAACTCACCTAACGCCAGCCACCAACCCCATGGCGTTAACCACCACCAGGAATTCCAGTGTTTATCAGCCATAACTGGGTGGCTTCGAATTTTTACATCAGTAAACTGCGCCGAGAATTCCAATTGTGCACGACGCATATGATAAGCGCTCGTTACTAGGATAACATCTTTAATCTTCCGTGTATTAATAATTTTCTTTACTTCAGTAGCGTTCTGTTTAGTAGTTTCAGAAGACTCTTCCATAACAATGGCACGCCTTGGCACCCCATTATCAATTGCTTGCTGATACATAGTCTTTGCATTGGATGGGCCAGATTTGTCCGCAGCTGCGCCCGATACAATAATTAATGGCGCCCACCCCTCTCTATATAATTTAATGGCTTCATTAGTTCGCGCATTAGTGTCACCCCCGCTCACAACTACAATCGCATCAGACTTTCGACAACTTTCCTCTCCTGGACTCTCGCATTTATCCAAATCATTTGGCGACAAATAAACACCAATGCCAAACACCAGTAGCGCCGCAAAAATCACTAGGCCAATTATCTTATGAATCATCGCCGACTTCTCTCCATCTCTGCGCGTACCGCTTCAATTATCAGTCTAACAGCTCGATTGATATTTTCTTCATCATTCAACTTGCCGAGCGTCAACCGCAGACTACCGTCAATTTCCGCCTCACTCAAACCGATACACGTCAATACATGTGAACGCGTCCCGGAGTTGGCCGCACAAGCGCTGCCCGTCGCCACCAATACACCGCGACTCTCTAATAAGAAAACCAGCCGCTCAGCATCCAACCCAGGAAATGAGATATTCAGAAAGCTTACTAGACTTTTTTTCATATCCGATGATATGACCATTTCTGGAAAAACCTGACGCAACTCCTTCACTAGTTTTTCCCTCAAATATCGCAAACGTTTAATTTCCGCCGAACGCCGTTTTTGGGCCAGCTCTAAAGCCATCGCAAACCCCATCACACCAGCCACATTTTCTGTACCACTACGCAACCCCAGTTCCTGTCCGCCGCCCAAAACATTAGCAGCCAGCGTAATGCCTGGCCGCACCCATAGCAGACCAACCTGCTTTGGTCCATAAACTTTTGCCGCAGACAGCGTTAATAAATCAACGCCTAATCGTTTAATCTTCACGTCAATTAAAGCCGCTGCCTGTGAAGCATCAGTATGAAAAACTAGCGGCGTTGACTCGCCATTTCCCTGACGCCTAAGATGCTCATCTTTGATAATTTCTGTAATTTCTTCAATTGGCTGGATATACCCGAGCTCATGATTTACTAGCGCAATACTGACAAAACCAACATCTGGCGTCAACATTTTTTTGACAGATTGCGGATCAATGCGTCCATTTTTCATTGGCTGGATTAGCTTCACTTCCGAATGTGCTTTTGCAGAATTGATAACCGAATCGTGTTCAATGGCCGAAATTAGACTTATGCCATTTGCTGCGCCAAACGCCAGGTTAACCGACTCCGTTGCACCCGCTGTCATCACCAATTCGTCAGCCATCACCCCCAAACATCGTGCTAAGCGCGATTTTGCTTGTTGATATTCACGTTTCACAAAAACTGCTGGCGCATATGGACTAGACGGATTGAAAAACTTTTCAGAAAAATACGGCAGCATTGCCTCAACCACCAGCGGATCCATTGGTGTAGCAGCAGCATGATCAAGGTAAATATAATCGCTATTCACTTCTTTATTATATCAGAGAGGCTGACCAGTTTGCGGATCTCGCCTATATAGCCGCCGAGAAACTCGCTCATAATATTCTTTAACAGCCAGCACAAAGTTGTTAAGTTCGTCGCCCTCTAGGTAGCTATAATGGTAATTAGGCTGAATCTTTAAAATGCCTTTCGCCTGCACTTCATAGCGCGTCGTCAATTCCTGTTTTTTACCATTTTTATCAGTGACTTCTTCATACCAAATCCAAGTATCTTTGTCCAAATTAAAGAATTCCCGCCGCGTCACATGCGCCGGCTTCTCACCAAAAATCGTCGCACCAATTTCACTTTCCAGCTGAATTAATTCACGCTCAGTAAACTTCTTCAGTGGGCGATCCTTTTTTCGCAGTTTTAATAATGACGCCGCGCCGTTGTCATCTGCAAGAACTAAACTCAGGGCTTTTTTCAGAAGGCGAGCCATTACGACCTCGGATTATTAGCTGCTTGTTCACGAAGTGATGCAAGTGATTTGCCAATACTTAAAATCGTTTCAATAGAGTTTTTGACCGGGTCAGTCTCAAACTTTTGTCGATAGTCGGGAAATGCAGTGTCGGTATTATGAATATCAGTCCCATCAGCCCGCCCGGCTAAAGCTGCTCCGCCAATTTCTGGATATTGTTTTGCAGAATTACCTTCAGGGTTTTTTTGATTTTCTACTGCAGTAGCAAAAACTTTCTCGATTTTTCCGCGAGCTACACCAACTGAATTTTTATCTAAAAATTCACTATAATTCATTGTTCTCCACTTTTAAACGCCAAAAAGCTTCTTGGTATTATAAACAGTGGCTTTAGTCAGATTATCAAAATCAATATTTCGTTGCTCTGCCCAATATTTTGCCACCAACTCCACATATTCTGGCTTATTCATCTTACCACGAAATGGCTTTGGTGTCAAGAATGGTGCATCAGTTTCTAACAATAATCGCTCCAGTGGGATGGAAGCAAATAATTCCTGCTGTGTTTGGTCTTTAGTAAACGTGCTAATGCCGTTCAAACCAACGTAGAGTCCGCGGGCAAACCCCTTCTCTAAATTGGCGCGTGTATCAGTAAAACTATGTAGTACGCCGCGCAGCCCATGAAAATTATCAAAAATTGGCCAAAAATCATCCCACACCGACGGTTGGTCGGGCGCACCATCGCGAATATGAAAGCTCACTGGCAAATCATGATCCACCGCCAGCTGCAGCTGCGCCTCTAGTGCCTGAATTTGCACCTCGCGCGGGCTGTGATTGTAATAATAATCAAGCCCAATCTCACCAATCGCCATAATCGGTGAATCCTCTGCCTTTTCTTTTACTAGCCGCTCTATCTCGCCCCAGCCGTCCTTGCTGTCGTGCGGATGAACGCCAACTGCTGTCCACACACAGTCGTGGTTCGCAGCAAATTCCACTGCCTGTTGGCTACTACGCTCATCAGTGCCAACACAAATCATGCCGATGCCCGCTGCGATTGACTGCTGATATAACTCCTCGCGATTGTCCGCGAAAAATTCAGTGTCATGCAGATGACAGTGCGAATCGATCAAACGCAAAGTTCTCACTGTATTATTCTCCGCCACCGGGCTCATCGTTATTTACCTTGAGTCTCTACTTTTGGCGCACGTGGATCAGGCGTGTGGAGATATTTGCGTGGAAACAGTGGCGTCAACTGTGACGGCACGACACCGCTGGCGAACATGTCGTGAATCTTCTCGGCAGTCTGCGGCATAAATGGTCGTAGCATATCAGACACTTGCAGCAACGTACCACAAGCATACGCTAAAATCTCGCCCAAATGTGCTTCCGCTTCTGGGTCCTTAGCGCGCTTTTTGGCAACTTGCCAGGGCTGGACACGCTCAATGTACTGATTTAGCGCACGGATAATCTGCCAAATTTCATCCATAGCTTGGTTAAAAGCAAAGCTCTCCATGAAGTGGCGGTATGGGCCCATGTCGTGTTCGGCCTGCGGCGCATCGCCGATGACACCGGCTTGGTAGGACTGCACCATCTTGGCCACGCGCTGCACCAAATTGCCCAGGTCATTACCCAATTCGCCATTATAGGCGGCTTCAAATTTCTCCCAGGTGAAATCACCATCATCTTGCGTCGGCACGTGACGCAGGAAATAATAGCGAAAGGCCTCGACGCCATAGTGCGGGATGATATCAGCTGGACCGACACCATTACCGAGGCTCTTACTCATCTTGGCGCCGCCAACGTTGATGAACCCGTGTACCAACAGTACTTTCGGCAGCGGCAAATCCAGCGCCATCAACATCGCCGGCCAAATCCCAGCGTGGAAGCGAAGGATATCCTTGCCAATCACCTGCACATTTGCTGGCCAATAACTCTGCCACTCCTCTGGACGATCAGGATAGCCGATGACCGTGATGTAATTACTCAGTGCATCCAGCCAGACATACATCACCTGTGTGTCATCGCCTGGCACCGGCACGCCCCAGCTGAGGTTTTTGCGCGAGCGCGAAATTGACACATCTTTCAAGCCATCTTTTATCAATTCCAAAAACTCTTTTTTACGGAATTCTGGCACAATTTTCATCTTGTTTGATTCAATCGCCTGGCGGATGTTCTCCGAAAATGCACTGGTTTTGAAATAATAATTCTCCTCGCTCAGCCGCTGGTACGGCGACTGATGGTCAGGACAAATGCCGTTATTTTCAGCTGCTTCTTTGTCGGTGACGAACGCCTCGCAACCTTGGCAATACCAGCCCTCGTATGTGCTTTTGTAGATATAGCCAGCCGCAGCCAGCTTTCGCCAAATGTACTGCACTGCGCCAACATGATGCGGGTCAGTTGTACGGATGAAATCGGTCGCCGAAATATTCAACTCGGCAATCATATTCTGGAAATTGCCATGCATTTGATCGACATAGGCCTGCGGTGTTTGATTTTGACTAGCAGCCTTGGCAGCAATTTTATTGCCGTGTTCATCCACGCCCGTCTGGAAACGCACCTCACGGCCGTTTTGCCGCTGATACCGCGTCCATACGTCTGCCAGCATGTAGTCCATGGCGTGCCCGATGTGCGGCAAACCGTTGACATAAGGAATAGCAGTAGTGATGTAGGCGTGTTGTTTAGTCATGCTACTCATTGTATCATTATCTGGAATAATTTTCACCGATATGCGTTCGCCAAATGCTCACCCGCGCATCATTGCTACCACCGCAATTCGTCCCACCGTATCGCCCGATGAGTGCGAAAAATAATTTGGATTGTCCGCCGTATCAATTGGCGAGATGAAAATATTTTCAGCAGGAACGCCCGCCTGGATAGCCAACAAACGATTAAATCCTTGCATATCCAGATAAATTCCGTCAGCCGTTTGACGGCAGAAATTGTGCCAATTCGTATCATTTGTATGATCAAAATAATCCATACGATAATTTTTCTGCGTGATGCTTGGCGACATCCAAATTTGTAAATCTTTTGCCTGGCTACCCCGCTCGACAAAATACCGAACCGCCCGAGACATTAACTGCGCAACCGTCGAATGCCGACCCAAATGCGCCAGCATAAGCGCCCGGCGTTTTGGATCATAGATGACGGTAGCGATACAGTCCGCCACTGGCAGGAACAATCCTACGCCAGCCATTTCGGTATATAGCGCGTCAGCAAAAATCCCCTCGTTGTTGTGCTTAACCGTGTCAGTTTCAGCGACTTCGGCAATATTATCAAAAGTTTGCGCTTGATCATATGAAATCACGTGGTAAACAGCATCGTTATACTTAACGCCAATTTGATCGCAAAACCGATGCCGATTCTCCAATACCTCAGCTACGTGGCGACCGCGAATACGATTGAGCATGGTGCCGTCGTCTTTCGACGAAACTGCAACCAATAGATCAGACGAAAAGCATGTTGGTTGATCTGTCGCAATCATTATACCCGCCACTCTCTGAGCAGCCGCTGCCAGTCTGCAATCGCTAAATCTTCGGCACGAGCATCAGGTGAAATATCGGCCCTTTTTAGCAGCTGTTCCGCGGTATCTTTACTAACACCCAGTCCGCCGCTCAAACTGGAGCGCAGTTTCTTACGCTTAGCAGAAAAACCAGCTTTGACAATGCGGAAAAAATCTTTTTGATTTTCAGCGGCAACTAGCGGTTCATCACGATTCCTCAGCACCACCACCTGCGAATCAACTTTTGGCGGCGGCGTGAAAAATTGCCGCGGTACTTCAATATCGAGTTCTGCCTCAGCAAATAGCTGCGCGCTAACCGCTAAAATACTCATTTCGCCAGGCTCGGCCGCGATACGCTCAGCAACTTCTTTTTGTACCAGCAGTACCGCCAAACTCGGCTTATTCTCCGCCGTCATCAGCTTTTCAACAATTTTGCTGGTGATATAGTATGGCACATTGGCGACTACTTTATAGCCCTTCGGCAACTGATTCAAATCAAATTGCAAAATATCTTCATTGATCACTTCCAGGTTTTTGCCAGGAAATTGCCCCGGTAACTTGCGCGCCAAATCCCCATCAAACTCCACCGCCACCACCCGCCCGGCTCGCGCCAACAACCGGCTGGTCAATGTGCCAAGTCCTGGCCCAATTTCCAAGACCACATCACTCTTGCCAAGTTCCGCTGCCTCGGCAATCTCCGCCAAGATTTCTGGGTCGCGCAGCCAATGCTGGCCTAACTCTTTTTTCGGTCCATGCACTGACGCCATCTAGCGACCATCTCCGTTTGTCCAATCAGTCGCCAGGTCAAAGCCATGCGGATGCCGGGCTGCAAAACCGCCGGTATCATACACTTTACCAGGACCCATGCTGGTTTCTACTACTGAGCAGCGCGGATAATTACCGTAATTTGCCGCCACCAAAATATAGCCGTCCTTGTCCACCTTGGCGCCATCTGCCCGCACCGTATAGCCACCGCCGCCGCAGGCGTTAGCAACAATATTCATCGGTAAATCATAATAAGTCTCGCGGTGTGCCACACCCTTGGAGTCGGTGAATATTTGCGCACCCTTGCCTTTGGTCAGCGGGTTTTTTGGCTTGGTACCGATCACTTCAATTTGCTTTTTGGGCTGCTTGATAATTTCACCAGATAGCTCCTTACGGCTAACTTCCACACCGTTATTAGCCTCAACTTGGTACGTCATTTTTCGTACGCCCTTCTCACCCAACTGCTTTATACTCTTAAAACCAATTGGCTGAGAATCGTCCTTGACTTGCTCGATTTCAAAGTCAATGTCAACCTCTTCCGTCACCGTCCGCTGCTTAGCCCGCTCAATTTTCATTACCAAACTGGCCCCGTCAACCAGTAAATTATCGGAACTCATGAAATCTACTTTATCTTCACGATACAGCACCAAGCCCGCTGCTTTAGCGATACCCGATGGTGTCTGTTGCGCGGTTGTTATTTGCCGGACTTTCGCACCATCCATCACCGTGACTGGTCGTGCCCGAAAAATATTGATTTGATATTTCACGCCCGTCAGTTCCATGTCAATATTTGGCTCAATCATATCGCGCTTTTCATCAATAGAAATCCGAGCAGCCTGCAAGGCTTGCCGCACCGTCAATGCATTAGTCACAATAGTTTTCTCCCCACCACGATCATAAACGTGAACTAAGTGCTCCGTGGGATTTTTTCCTTCGGCAAATGATAACATCGGCATTGCAACCGCAATCAATATGGCAAAGCCAATAATTTTTCCAAAAAACAAACCTTTTGCTCGCATAACTCAATCAGCAACTCACAAAGTGCATTAAGAGAATTATATCAAATTATGAGATTATTATCTATAGATGTCCTGAAGGCCCATCTTTATCTTGCAGGTAGGCCACGGTTGCCAGCCGCGAGCTTTATAAGTCTCCCAGGCTTTTTCATCCTGCACTGACGGCGGTGCTTCAGAGGCAACCTCATAGCCGCCATATTTACCCCAAGTTCGCTTATCGAACTGGTAAGCGCCGTAATAGCCATTGCCAGTATTTGACTTATAGCTACCCTCACAGCTCCTTAGTCGAGCTAACGCCTCAGAAAAACTACCCGAAAACGTATTTGAACTCTTCGTTCCCACAATCTCAACCTGCTTTTTAGGCTCCTTTGCTACAACACTAGCGATTTCCTTACGACTAACTTCCGTCCCATTCTTCATCTCAATTTCATAAGTAACGTTCTTTTTACCATTTTCGCCAGCCTGTTTTACTTCACGATAACTCGTCTCTCGATTGGCGTCCTTAATTTTCTCCGTCTCAAATTTAACTTCTTCCTCGACAGTCACCGTTTGCTTACCGTTGCGCCACAGTTCGATTTTCATTCCGGGCATAATCTTTGCCGATAAATCCACCGATAACGTATCATCCTTTTTCAGAGTGATATTCTTGTCCTTCAGCAATTCACCAACTGTTTTGGCATGAGTGCGAATTGTTGACATTTTACCATAGAGTATAAAATTCACCGCCAATGCTCGCTCGACCCGCATTACCATGTCCGCACCATCAACCGCGACATTATCAGCCTTCGCTAACGTCGTCTTATCTTCGTTAAATATTTCTAATCCAGCAGCCTTTGCTATTAAAATTGGCGTTTGCTGTGCTGTTGTTACTCTCAGACGCTTACCGCCATCAACAATCGTCACTGGTCGTGCCCGAAAAATATTAACATTATACCGCTCTGCCACCATCTCAGAATCCAAACCCGGCTCAACCACATCTTGACGTTCATCAATTGAAAGCCTGGCCAACTTCAGTGCTTCACGGACTGTCCGAGCTTTCGTAACAATTGTTCGCTCTACGCCTCTATCGTAAATAGTTACCAGCCTTTCGCCAGCTCTGGTAACTGGCTTGGCAGCTTCAGCTAATGCCCGATTAACGAAAAATAGCCCGCCAAATAGCATCAATGTCATGCCGGCGGTGAACATAATTTTCCTCGTATGATGTGCTTGTAGTCTTATGCTCATATGCTACGCGCTACAGCGCGAATGTCCTTATTATATCAAATTTTTTCCAACCGAGCGAACTCAACGTTTAGCTTCTTAATTTTTCCGTCGTCAAATTTAACAGTCACACCCAGACCCTCGCTGTCAATAATTTCACCCGCGCCAAAGCTTGGACTGCGCACCCTATCCCCCACTTCCAGCCCAATTTCTTCTGAGTAGAAATCGTCTTCTGCTGGCGGCTGAGCCGGCCTATCAATTCCACCGACCATCAGCCCCATCTCGTCCAAAAACCGCGACGGCATATTATAGCCAATTTGCCCAAATTGTGTCCGGGAACTGGCACAGCTAACAAACAGCTCCTCCCTGGCACGCGTCACGCCGACATAGCACAGCCGGCGCTCTTCCTCAATGTCGTCGGCCTTACCGCTATCAAACACTCGCGCGTGCGGTAAAATCCCCTCTTCCAGACCCGCCAAAAATACTACCGGAAATTCCAGGCCCTTAGCCGCGTGCAGCGTCATAAGCGTTACCTGCTGCTCCGCCGCTGTGTCCGCCGAAGACATTAACGCCATTTCTTCCAAAAACGCCGGCACGTCAACATAAGCTTTGGCTTCCGCCAGCAACACACCAATATTTTCCATCCGCTCCTCAGCTTGAGGCGTGCCGTCATTAATAAAATCTTCGTAACCAGTTCTTTTTATAATTTTTTCAATTAGTTCCGCTGGCGAACCGTCAATTTCCTGCCGCAGCTCCTCCAGAATTTTTCCCAGCTCCAACAAAGGCCGTTTTGCTCGCGCCGTCAAACTATCGGCCTCTTCGACCGCCAGCAAGCCGCTAACAATATCCCGTCGCGCCGCATCATTCCAATCCAAAAATTTAGCCACGCTCACTGTACCGATACCGCGCTTTGGCACATTGACAATCCTTAAGAAACTAACCCGGTCGCTTGGCTGATACAACAATCGAAGATATGCCAGTACATCCTTAACAACCGCCCGATCTAAAAACCTTAGGCCGCCGACAATTTTATACGGAATATAGCTCTGCCTGAGCGCCCGCTCAATTGCATAACTCTGCGCATTCGTCCGATATAACACTGCCACGTCGCCGTACTGGCGGCCGTTGGCAATTTGCGCCTGAATCTCATTAGCTATCACCAGCGCTTCTTCCGACTCGCTATATAATTGCCATAATTTTGGATCAATACCATCACCATTTGCCGTCCATAAATTCTTATCTGTCCGATGAATATTATGCTGAATGAGTGAATTTGCTAAATCTAAAATCGCGCCTGTTGAACGATAATTTTGCTCCAATTTGACCACGGTTGTCCCCGGAAAATCGCGCTCAAAATTAAGAATATTAGTATAATCAGCGCCGCGAAAACTATAAATCGACTGCGCATCATCACCAACCACACACAAGTTACGCCGTTCGTTAACTAATAATTTGATTAGCGCGTACTGCACAGCATTCGTATCCTGATACTCGTCAATTAGAATATACTCAAACTGACGCTGCCATTTCTGGCGAATCTCTGGACTATTCTGTAATAATTCCACGGTTTTAGTTAATAAATCATCGAAATCGAGTGCCGCCGCCTCTTTCAAGGCTTTTTCATAGACAAAGAACAATTCAGCAATTTTCTGCTCCCGAGGGCCGCGCGCTGACATTGAAAAATCTTCTGCGCTGCGCATTTCATTTTTAGCGTTTGAAATAACCGAAAGCACCGCCCGCGGCTTAATATCTTTATCCGTCAGACCGCGCGCTTTCATAATTTGCTTCATCAGGCTTATTTGATCATCAGTGTCGTAAATTAAGAACCGCTTATCCAGCCCAATATGTGCGCCGTCCATTCTTAGTATCCGTACGCAAATACTATGAAATGTCCCCATCCACGGCATAAATTGACGATTCTCAGCGTCTTCATCCAGCAATTTCGCCAATCGCTGCCGCATTTCCTTGGCGGCTTTGTTAGTAAATGTTACTGCTAAGATTCGGCTAGGAAAAACTTTCAACTCGCCAATCAAATAAGCAATCCTATGTGTTAGCGTCTTTGTTTTTCCAGAACCAGCGCCCGCCAAAATCAATAGCGGCCCGTCGCCATGCGTCACCGCCCGAGCTTGCTCATCGTTCAAACCATCCGTAAAACTAGTCATGTATCTATTTTATCAGCAAAAAGTAAGAAACAGCACCACCCGCTACGCCAATTGCTAAGAACAAAACAATCAGTAAAGCTGTCAAGGCACCAGACTTTTTCTTCTCTTTATCAGATGAAGGCTTGACCTCAATAGAGGCAGCAGCAAACATCGGTGCTGGCTCTGGGTTTACATCTTGAACTTCAGACGAAGTGCCACCAGCAGATGGCGTCTTTGCCGAACTATTATTGCCTGATTCTTTTTCTGTCTCTGGCGACTCAGGAATTCCAGCCTCTTCAATTGCTATAATCTCTGGATTAAGATCATTCAACGAATCTGGTGCGTCGCTTATTATTTCCTTATTCGTAGAATAGTCAGCCAATCCAGTATTATACTGATGCTCAAGCTTCATCTCTTCTGCGTCCGTTGTCTCTACATCATCTTCCTCACCAATTGTCTCGGAATTTTCTGTCATCTGATTAGCAGCACCAAGTGGTCGCTTCTCAACTTCAACATTAGCAATAAAAGGCGACTCTAGCGGAGCAGCGACCGGGACGTCTGATTCATCATTTGCCGCTAGCGACTGAGCAATTTTATTTGTCAATGAGTGTTCCTCAGCGGCAGAATCATTCGCTAACTCCTCAATCGGTGCATTTTCTATTGCCGCAAAGGCCGACTCGCTCTGCTCAATATCCTTAAGGTCGGGGGTATTATCCAAATTATCTGACTGAGTATCTATATCTTGCGAATCTTCCCCAGTCGCCAAGCTCTTACCATTCATATTAACCACATCCACCAGGTCAGCTGAAGGCTGAAGCGATACGCCGGTTCGAGATGGCATTGGAGCAGCTGATTTTGGGTTAGCCGCAGTAGATGATGGGCGAACTACATCCATGAAACGACCCGTTGGCCGCCTAGTGATTGCCGGAGAAGATTTGATATCTTTTGCTGCCAGACCTGCGGTTCGACTAATAATAGGAGTAGGCTCGGGAGGCGACGCCAAGACAGAGGAGGATGCTACGGGCTGAGAATCTTCTACGGGATGAGGAGCAGGAGCAGAGGCAGGAGCGAGAGACGGCTCCGACTCAGTCTTAGAAACAGTAGCGGCAGGCGTTGGGGCTGGAGTAGCAACAGGAGCTACAGGAGCAGAGGTAACGGGTGGAGTAAAGCTGGTATTAGCGACACTAACCGGTGTATCTGGCTGTACTGGCTGAGCGCTGGTCAAAACATCTGGCTCAGCCTCAGTCTTCGCCTCTGCCGACGCTTTCGCTTCTTGCTGCTTATTCATTAGAGAATTTACTGCTCTGTCTAGCTCGTCAAAATCAATGTCTGTCATATGCCCCCTATTTTTTAACCTTTATGCGCCTTTGAAATTATCTCCCCAAATTGATATGCATCTAAGCTTGCTGCGCCCACCAATAAACCATCAAGTCCGTCGATTGCCAAATAGTCTGCGGCACTAGTGGATGTGACACTACCGCCATATAAAATCCGTACCGACTCTGCTGATTTTTTGCCATACAAATGGGCAATATGCCGCCGAATCATTTGTGTTGCTTTTTTTACATCAGCTGGCTTAGCAGCATCACCCGTACCAATCGCCCAGACAGGTTCATAGGCAATCACCACCTTATCCAGCTCTTCTGCCGTCACATTTGCCAAACCACTTGTCAACTGATCCGCTAAAACATCTTTCGTCTCACCAAGTGTTCGCTCCTGAATCGTCTCGCCAATACACAGAACGGGATAAATTCGATTGCGAATTGCTGCTTGAACTTTTAAGCGAATATCTTTCTCACTTTCAATAAAAATATATCGTCGCTCCGAATGTCCAATTAGCGCATAATCAGCAATTCCTCGAAGATGTGCCGCTGGAATCTCGCCAGTGTATGCGCCAGAATCTCGCCAATAACAGTTCTGAGCCGCCAATTTAGCAATCCGCCGATTGATCTGTAAACTTAAACTTTGAAGCGTCAAAATTGTAGGCGCCAAGACTACTTCAACATCTCGATGAGACGGCAATGTATTCATCAGCTTGTGCAAATACAAGCTAGCCTCATGCATATTGAAGTTCATTTTCCAGTTGCCGATGATTAGCTTTTTTCTCATAGGATAATCCTTATGCTTAGTGTATCATTTCAGCCCGTATGCGTCTAGTAGACTTTCAATTCCTGGTAACTTTTTACCCGCCATCAAGGCCATACTAGCCCCGCCGCCAGTGGAAACATGCGTAAAACTAGCTCCGTCATGCCCGTCCCACTTTAAAATAAAATCTGCTGTATCACCACCACCAACAATTGAAGTCACCTCAGTATTTTGAGCAATCGCCAGCGCTACTCGTGCTGAGCCAATCGCAAAGTTATCAATTTCTGCGTACCCCAGCGGCCCGTTCCAAATCACCGTTTTTGCACCCGCTAAAATATTTGTAAATACATCAATTGTTCGGCTGCCAATGTCCAGCGCCATATCATGATTTTTTATATTCTTAACATCAACTTCCTGTCGAGGGTACTCCCTGGAAATCTCCGGCGCTACCGCCACATCAACCGGCAATACTAAAAACTTATCAACATTCTCAACACCAACTTTAGCTGCCGCCAACTCATAAATTTCCGCTACAACTTTCTCCATGCCTGGTTCAAAAATACTACGACCAATATTCACGCCGCGGCAGTATAAAAACGTATTTGACATTGCGCCACCAATTAGAATTTGGTCGGCTTTATTGACTAGCCGCTCTATCAGGGAGATTTTATCACTAATCTTTGCGCCACCAATAATCGCTACCAGTGGACGCTTTGGCCTGCTCATTGCTTTGGTGATTATTGTATATTCTTTTTCAAGCAATAATCCCGCCAATCCCGGCACACAAAGAGAAATAGCATGCGTACTAGCGTGCGCCCGATGAGCTACCGCAAACCCATCTTGCACAAAATAATCTGCCCGAACTGCCCGTTGGATTGATCTGGCGAAAACCAAATCGTCCGCCTCTTCTTCGTCATAAAAACGTAGATTTTCTAGCATGATCACACTACCTAGCGGCGCACGGCGGACAGCTTGGCGCACCGATTCACCCACGCAGTCATTCAATAACTTGACTGGCCGATCGAGCAGCTTCTCTAAATGCTTCGCTACAATGTTCAGACTGAATCTAGCCTCCTTTCGCCTTGGTCGACCCAGATGAGACATGATGACAATTTTGCAATTTTGATCTAAAAGATAATTAAGAGTGGGCAGCGAAGCACGAATTCGTAAATCATCGGAAATCTGGCCACGCTTTGTTAGCGGCACATTATAATCTGCTCGCAGAAGAATAGTTTTTCCGTGTAAATTGACGTCACGAATCGTCTGCTTCGGAAATTGCTTGCCCACCCAATATTTTCCTATGACAACGTCTTAACTTGAATATTATCCGTTTTACCCGGCTCAGGATGATGACCGCTCACCAGCACAACTGTAACTGGATCCTCGCCAAAATAGCCTTCCCGCTTCAATTCCTCAGCCAGCTTCGTCGCAGCGTTCAGCTCATTCGGACGAATGTATGGGCGAGAAGCATAGCTTAATGCTAATTTTTGCGCCGTCTTGACATTCTCAGTCACGCAAACAATTGGCAAGTTCGGACGATACGCACCGACATTAACCGCGGTAGCGCCAGTATTAGTTTCAGCAATAATTGCCCGTGCCTTAATTCTCCTAGCCAGCTGCGCCGCCGTGTAGCTTAAAATCGCATCAGTTTTTTCGCGCATCTCAGTCTTATCGACCATCATCACTTCGCTATGTTCTTGGGTATAGATAATCGTCTTACGCATCGCCCGAATTGTCTCGATAGGATATTTACCGTTGGCTGTCTCATCCGACAACATTACCACATCGGCGCCCTGAATGACGGCATTTGCTACATCACTCACTTCAGCGCGGCTTGGTTCTGGATTATCAACCATACTACCCATCATCTGCGTCGCCACAATCACCAGCTTGCAATATTTACGGCACAGAGCAATAATTCGCCGCTGCATCACTGGAACAATCTCCGCGCCAGCCTCTACTGCCAAGTCGCCGCGCGCCACCATCACGCCGTCGCTAGCTTTGACGATTTCTTCCAAATTTTCCGGATCAACTGCTGATTTTGTTTCAATCTTCGCAATAATATCAGCCGTTGAACCCAATTCCACCAGCCTCTGCCGAAGATCAATAATATCGTCGGCCTTCTGCACAAAGCTAAGCGCCACATAATCAAAATCTTGCTTAGCGCCCCACTCCAGATCAGCGATGTCTTTCGGCGTCATAATATCACCGCCGAAATCCGTATCCGGCAAATTCAGCCCCTTGCGGCTCATCAAAAATCCATCATTCTGAACCTCCACGCGAATCGCCGTCGAACTAACAATTTCCCGCACAATCGTCTTAATCTTTCCATCAAACATGTAAAGCGGCTCGCCGACTTTCATCTTTTCTGCCAAATTATACTGTACCGGCAAATTAAAGCTACCGTCATGTTCGGCGATTTCTGAATCTAAAGTCAACATGTCGCCAACCTTGACGTTCAGCATATTATCTTTCAGAATACCCAAACGAATCTTTGGCCCCTGTAAATCCTGGAGGATTGCTACTGGCTTGCCCAACTGTTTGCTAGCTGTACGCACCCAGTTGATTTGTTCAATTCGCTCCTCATTCGCACCGTGACTAAAATTCATGCGGATGCCGTTAACGCCAGCGTCCAGCAGTTGAAAAACTTTCTCCTGGCTAAACGTTGCCGGCCCTATTGTTGCTAATATTTTTGTTCGTTTAAATGTATTGCTGCTCATTTTTTAAATTATACCACGAAATAACAGTGATGGAAAATGATTGATATAATGTAATATGACAATAATCATTATCAGGAAATAAGCTTGCAAAACCCCCAAGACAAAATTTTAATTGGTGAAGCCTATTACTTTGATGCGATAGGCAAGCAAATGTAAACGAACTAAAATCTAAATCAAAAAAATCGCCCAGAAAGACGATGGTTTGAATTTTTGCCTTGAAATGGTGACCTTACCGGGAATCGAACCCGGATTGCCAGGATGAAAACCTGGTGTCC
>CAURVB010000005.1:0-33914 GCA_963528615.1 uncultured Candidatus Saccharibacteria bacterium
GCCCATGGCGAGGAGGAAACACCTGTTCTCATTCCGAACACAGAAGTTAAGCTCCCCAGCGGCGATTATACTGCGAAAGTGGGAAACTAGCACGGTGCCGAATTATAAAAAAGACTTCCGAATAGGGAGTCTTTTTTCGTTTTTGCCGGAGGCGTTTGCGAGTAGTATAAGTATGATACAATGATGAGAAATGGATAAGAAACAAACAGAGAAACCAGAGCGTCTTAAGCCGAAGCATAGCGGGTTTGTGGCGATGTGCACGTCTTGGTTAAGGCGGCGGCCAAAATCGTGGGTTATTATTGGTGGTATCGTTGCCTTGGCGGTGATAGTAGTTGGGGTGTTATTTGTTATTACAACACGTGGCAATGTCAGCGTCGAGCGTGTGTCCGATGAAGCCCTGCAGGAAGTCGACTGTCCAGTTCGCCTAAAGTTTAGTCAGCAACTGGGCGAAGTAAAACCGAAGATTACACCGGAAGTGCGTGGCACGTGGCGCGAAAAGCGACAATTGTTCGGCGTTTCTGAGGTGGAGTTTACGCCCGACCAGCCACTGGCAGCTGATGCAAATTACACCGTGGCGTTCCCGGGGGCGAGACGTTCGCTGTTTGGTAATGCAACAATCCATGATGTATCGTTCAAGACGCAAAAAGCACCACGAGTGGATACGACATCACTGGATGGCAAAGAAGTGATCGCGATGGATCAAGCGTTGACGGTGCGTTTAGGGTCACGGGCGGGTAAATTACGCGATCTAGAATTAACGACTGAGCCAGCGCTTGTACTGAAGCGTGAGTCGTCTGATGATCAAACATTTTCGTGGAAATACGCTGGCCTATTAGCGCCTGACACGCAGTACATCTTCAAGTTATACGATAAGGCCCAGAAGGAAGAGTTAAAACGTTTTACGGTGAAAAGTGCGCCGCTACCAGCGATTGGTTCACCGATTAAAGAGCATTCAGTGACGCCATCAGATGAATTGAAATTGACATTTCAGGAAGCAATTGATGCGAAGAATCGGCCAAATATAGCGGTTGATGCGGCAGGTAATGGATCGTGGCGGAGCGATACCGAGTACGTATTCAAGGCAGATAAATTGGAGCCGGGCAAGACATACACATACACCATTCCTAAAGGCCTACGGACAGCTCGTGGAGGTGTTCTCGTCGAGGAAGTAAAAAAGACATTTACCACTAATGGGCACATGCGTGGTGTGGGGGCGTCCCCGTGGCGAACCACGGTTGATCAAGCGGTGCAGGATGTACGGATAACCTTTGATCAGGCGGTTGACCACAAGAGCGCCCAGGATCGCCTCAGGGTTTCATCTGGTACAGTTCAGAGTATTTCCTGGCGTGGTAATACGATGGTTGCTCGGGTGGTCAATATGGGCTTTCAGCGGCAAGTCCAGGTTTGGGTAGAGCCAGGCGTGCAGCCAGTATTTGGACTGCCGAGTGTAGAGCGAATTGCGATATCGTTCACAACTAATTCACGGGTCGTCAAACTCAATAACGTACCATTCTATCGTCAGGCGTACGCCCAAAGCTGCGAAGCGGCCTCGCTGCGTATGGCCTTGGCATATCGTGGTGTACATGATAATGATTGGAATATTCTGCAGCGCTTTGGGTATCATCCGCGACCGCGAGACAAGGCGACAAATGAATGGGATGATTCCGAACGTACAGTTTGTGGGTGATGTCAATGGCGATCAAGGTGCGGGCACAGGCTGGGGTGTATATGCTGGTCCTGTGGCGCGGGCGGCTGGTCAGTATGGTCGCGGAACGTCGGTAGCGTATGGGGCTAATGCCAATTTCGTGGCGCAGCAGATTCACAATGGTAGCCCGGTCATTGCGTGGGGTGTATGGCGGATTGGTGCAAAAATTGATAGTTGGAAAACACCATCAGGCCGAACGGTGAGCGGGCCGATACCGATGCATGTGCGTCTAATTGTTGGGGTTCGTGGTGAGCCGCACGATCCGCTCGGGTTTTATGTTAATGACCCAATCTCAGGACAATTCTATTGGACGAGGGAGCAATTTGTAGCAATGACAGCTGGTGCTGGGCCGGCAGCGCAGCTGTTGGCGGTGCATTGATCGGTCTTATCTTGCCCAGCTCTTTTTGCTTGAGTGATGTTTTTTGTTAGACACGTCTAAGTATCAGTGAAATTCCTTGTGTAATCAAAAAAACCACCCATCTCGCAGAAAAGGTGGTTTTTAAGTGGTGGAACTCATAATGCCTGAAGCTCCAACAGGTGCCGTCAGTGACTGACCTTATTAGTATAACTAATGTTATAGCAGAGCGCAATATTTTATTCACAATAAAAACCGCCTATGTAAATATTGACAAAGTATTAGCAATATGCTAGTATATAACTATAACACATATCATGTGTGATATATAAAGGTGAGGGTTTCCATAAATATTTATGTGGAAATCTTTTTTAAAAACGGAGGAAAACTTTTCCATGGCAGGGACAAAGGCTGGCGGCTTAAAGGCTGCTCAAAAAAACTTAGCTCGTGATCCAAATTTTTATGCAAAAATTGGACGTAAAGGCGGTAAAAATGGTCGGACTGGTGGGTTTGCAGCAAATCCAGCTTTAGCTCGTATTGCTGGTGCTAAGGGTGGACGCATTTCACGCCGCACTAAGAAGACCACACAGACAGTTGCAGAATAAGACCGCTCCATTCTCTTTAAAAATAAGCCTCTGCTCGGGGCTTATTTTATTTGGTAGCGTTTAAGCTGACAGGACTTTGCTTGATTGACGCGCCATTTTGTGTGGCAGTTGAGACAATGATACTCTGTAGAGGCTCTTTGTAGGCCTACGGCGCTGCATTGTGGACAGATACTGCGTCTATGTAGCCATTCTCGATAACTGTCTAAGAAATCTTGGACGACTGGATCGTCCATACTGAGATTTAGGTGGTATTTTGGTGCTAATTCATTAACTGCATATTCCCAGGCGGCTCGCTCCATTTCTATGAGTTGGATATCGTATTGATAATTTTTATGACCAAGTTTAGCATGGGCAATTTCATGTAAAAGCTGTGCAAAATCTTGTTGCGAAGATAATCTCTCGTAAGAAACCGTTGTCAGTTCAGGATTCCAAGTAAAATCTGGTCCTTCCTGGAAGTGAAAATTTGGAAAATCGTGTTTAATTTTGTTTAAGTTTACTAATGGCATTGTCGTAGCATCCGTATAATACGATTTCTTCTGGACTAGGGGCGCTCATAATCTTTGGAACAGATATGGCGGCTGGTAGACTCTCTGCTAGAAGACCGCTTAAAATATTAGAAAAATAAGGCACGAATGAACCGATACTGCCGCCAATAACAACAACATCTGGCTGAGTAAAGGCGATAAGCGGTTGAAGTCCAGTTTTTATTCTGTCGGCTATATTCTCCCAGATCTCGGAGGATGTTTCTTCCGATAGTTCACCAAAAAGTTCTCGTAAAATTCTTCCTGCAGCAATTTCCTCCCAGGTTGTGGTTTTGCCATTATAATGCAACATCATGTGTCCACCTTCGCAGTCATTGAGTGATTTGTCTAGGCTACCATTAAGGATAAGCGATGTGCCAACTCCAGTTCCAAGTGTTATATATAGACCGCAACGAGGAATTGTTGGCAGTCGGTGCATGCTTGCAAGTCCAGCCATGTTGGCATCATTAGCAATAATTATCTTTGCATTGGGAAATTTTCGGGAAAAAAGTTGGCAAATAGGTTGATTTTTCCAGCCCAGATTTTGACACCAAACAGCTACACCCTCATTAATAACCCCAGGCAGGGCTATGGATATGACGTCAATTGGTTGATTATTAGTAATGAGGTGAATTTGATCAGTCACGCGTTGGATATACTGGTCTACACTTTTGGGAGTGGGGAATTTAATGACCTGTTTTGGTGTATTGTCCTCATTAAAGCTGGCTACTAGTGTTTTTGTGCCGCCTGTGTCAACCGCAATAATCATACATCTATTATACATCAACTTTACTCGAGAGAGTTTATTATGGTATAATAAGGGAAATTTGAGTGGAGATATAATTATGAAACGAGCAAATCAAGCTGGGTCTATTGGGGCTTTTGTAGTAGTGGGTGCTATTTTAGTGGTTACGTCTTTGGCAGTGTTATATGGTGTCAGGCAGTCCACTTTATCGCAAAATACATCACCAATTTCGAGTGACTTGGTCGTATCGGAAGAGAAAAAAGATAATGGACCTAAGAACGGTCAGAGTATCAAGGCTTCAGAGTCGACTAAGCAAAAATCTAATGATCAACAAAGTGGTAGAGGAGAGGCGCGTTCGGAGGTTAAAACTGAAGATGTGAAGCCAGAGAGTTCTTCATCTAATAATTCCTCTCAGCAATCGACTCAAACAGATAAAGGACTGCCAAAAACTGGTCCAGAGAGTTTGGTGTTCTCGGCTCTTGGTGTCGGTATTTTAGCGTTTTTGACAGTCACCTATCATAAATCTCGCTATCTGGTGTAGTTTTGACTTGTCTCCGTCTATTGTGATATAATTGCCATAATCTGTGGAGATATTTTTATGAGTTTCTCCGAGAAATAATATCAATTTTAAGGAAGGGGTCTTTAGAAGACTTATGGCAAATGCCAAAATTACAATGGACGACCTGCTGGCACAAGCGGGCGATGGTGTTAAACAAATCACGGTTGGTGAGACGGTTAGCGGCACTATTTTATCAATTAAGAAACACGAGATTTTAATCGATTTGGGGCCTTTGGGCGTTGGTTTGGTACCGCGTCGTGAAGTCAGTTTTTCTCAGAATTATAAAGTTGGCGATTCGGTGATTGCGAGTGTTATTGACTCTGAGCTGGAAGATGGCTATTCATTATTATCATTACGCAAGGCAGCTAAGGATCGCGGTTGGGACGAGATAGCAGCTAAACTGGAATCTGGTGAAATTATTACAGTTTTGCCATACGACGCGAACCGCGGTGGACTATTAGTTGAATATGAAGGAATTCGTGGCTTCTTGCCGGTATCGCAATTGTCAGCTGAACACTATCCACGTGTTGGCTCTAGCGATAAAGATGAGATCTTGCAGCGATTGAATGGTCTGGTAAATAAGGAAATTAAGGCACGGATTTTGGACGCTGATCGGAAGGCTAATAAACTGATTTTCTCCGAGAAAGAGGCAGTTAAAGAGGGTCTGGCAGAGCGCTTTCAGAAGTTATCGATTGGTGATACGGTGAAGGGTATCGTAACTGGCGTTGTCGACTTTGGCGTGTTCGTTAATGTTGAAGGTATTGAAGGGCTGATTCATATTTCGGAAATCAGCTGGGAGCGTGTTAATAATCCAGCTGACTATGTGAAGGTCGGTCAGACGGTTGAGGCGAAGATTATCGCGATTGATAAGGAGCGCCTGAGCTTGAGTATGAAGCAATTGACCAAAGATCCTTGGTTGGATGAAGTCGAGCAATTTAAGCCTGGCGAGAAGGTCGAGGGAACAGTGACTCGCATTACGCCGTTTGGCGCGTTTGTACAGCTAAGTCCAGCAGTTGAGGCGCTGGTTCACGTGTCAGAACTTGGCGGCGACGGGACAGATCCTGAAAAAGTATTCACCTTGAATGAGCGTAAAGAATTTACGGTTTTGGATATTGATAAAGAAAACCGCAAGATCTCTCTTTCGCTTGGCAAGTCAAAGAAAAAATAATACAAACCCCCTGAAGCGTAGCTACGCCCAGAGGTGAGAGGAGCTTACTATGGCAGAAAAAATCGTCAATATCGCGGATTCGGTAACGGTTGGCGAATTGGCTGAAACTCTGGGATTGTCGGTAACTACGCTGATTGGCGAGTTGTTTAAGAACGGAATTGCGGCGACGATTAACCAGCGACTGGACTTTGAGACGGCGCAGATTATTGTCGAGGAATTGGGGCTGGATGTGCAGCTGAAGCGCAAGGCGGCTGCTGCGGAGATCCACCATCATGCACGAAAGCTGTCGGATAAAGCTGTGCCGCGCCCGCCAATTGTGGCGGTGATGGGGCATGTCGATCATGGTAAGACGAGTTTACTAGACGCAATTTTAGATAAAAAGACGGTTGAGGGCGAGGCTGGCGGAATAACACAGCACATTAGCGCCTATCAAGCACAGCGCAATGGGCGCATGATTACGCTACTGGATACGCCAGGACATGAGGCGTTTGCGGCGTTGCGGCAACACGGCGCGGTACTAACCGACGTGGTGATCATCGTGGTGGCCGCGGATGACGGCGTCAAGCCGCAGACGGTCGAGGCGATTCGATTTGCGCGCTCGGCTAATGCGAAAATTGTGGTGGCGATCAATAAAATTGATAAAGATACCGCCAATCCGCAGCTGGTAAAAACGCAGCTGGCGTCTGAATATGGCCTCAATCCTGAGGAGTGGGGCGGCGATACGGTGATGGTGGAAGTCAGCGCTAAAACTGGCCAGAATTTGGATAAGCTGCTGGATATGGTGCTACTGGTGGCAGACATGGAAGATTTGCGGGCGGATGAGGATGTGCCGGCCGAAGGCTTGGTGATTGAGGCGCACATGGAAACCGGGCGCGGCGCGGTGGTCGGGTTGTTGGTGGAAAACGGACATTTGCGGCCGGGGCATTATTTGGTTGCTGGGACGGCTTACGGACGAGTTAGGACGCTTCAGGACTTCCGCGGTAAGACGGTTAAAGATGCCGGTCCGAGTACGCCAGTCAATGTGACTGGATTTAAGGAGCTGCCGCAGTTTGGCGATGGATTTGAAATTGCTAAGAGCGAGAAAGAAGCGCGTAATTTGGCGCAAAAAGCAAAAATTGAGCAGGAAAAAATGGCCGCCACTACTAATATTACCGGCGCGGATATCCTAAAAATGATGAATCAGAAGCTTGATGCTGAGGAGTTTAATGTAATTATTAAGGCTGATGTCCAGGGTTCGGTAACGTCGGTGGTGGATAGCTTGAAGCTGATTGATACGGGCGGCGAAGTTGAATTGCATGTCGTCGGTACGGGCGTGGGTAATATTTCTGAGAACGATATTCACTTGGCAGTAGGCGAGAATACGGTAATTTACGGGTTTAATGTCGATCTTCCGCCGGCGGTAAAGCGATTGGCGGCGCGCGAACACGTGGAAGTGCGGATTTTTAAGGTGATTTATGAGCTATTGGACGATGCGAAAGATTCAATGGAAGCGCTGCTGGCGCCAGAAGTTGTCGAGACAGAAATTGGCGAATTGGAAGTAAAAGGCGTGTTTAGGACGATGCGCGAGGAAATAATCGCTGGCGGCGAAGTAAAACGCGGCAAGGTGGCGAAAGGGCTGCTGGCGCGAGTAAAACGCGGCAAGGAGCAGATTGCCGAGGTGGAAGTCTCATCTGTTCAGCGCCAACAGCAGGAAGCTAAGGAAGTGTTTGAGGGCGAAATGTGCGGTTTGAGCCTGAAAACGAAGAAAAAGATCACTGTGGAAATCGGCGATAGGCTGGAATTCTTTACGAGGGAATTGGTGAAGAAGACGCTGGGGTGATCATTGACTTATGGTATAATTTATGCTATTGTCAAAATATGTTATTTATAACACAAAAAGAAAGCTAAACCAATGGTAGAAGCCACTAGTTTCCCTCATCACGACAGGCATCCTTCTAAAGACGATGCTGCTGATGCGATAGGTAATGCAAGTAGCGACGGTAGCAGTGCAGAAAAAGCAACTCCGGAGGATAATGACTCTGGAAAGAACACTAGTCTCGAAAATAAACCTGCCTCTAAAAAGGAACTTGAGAAAAGAACAGAACAACTGACCATCCAGCTCGAGGAAATTCTTAATGAGCGTAGGATGAGATATGCAGACAGGCTAGCTAAAGATCATGGTAGGTTTTTTGGAAGGTTTCTAAAGTCTAACACTAGGCTATCTGGCATATTAAAGAAAATACCTCTTTTACAAAAAGTGTCTACTACTGTTAATAATAAAATTGACAGTATCAGGAGTGAAGATAGTGCTGATGATTTACGGGCTGACTATGAAGATGCGGTAAAGGTATATATAAAACATGCTTCAAGAGAAAGTGTGAAGAATGACGATCCAGAAAAAACTTCAAACACTCCAGAAAATGTACAAGCTAAACAGCTTATCCTCCTTACTAGTGAAGATGCCCTATTAGAGGATGCTATTTGTAAGTGTCGTCAGGGGTATAGTAAAAAAGCTACGAGGTTCAGTAGCTGGTGGTTGCGCCAGAAAGGTATTGTAGGTGCCGTTAAGACTGGAGCTGTTATTGTTGGCGCAGGTCTTGTGACTGGTGTCACGATTGCGACGGGCGGTTTGCTTTTGGGTGTTGGAACAGCTGTAATAGCGCCGGCTGCTGGCGGCTTGGTTGGGTTTGGCGCTGCTAAGCATGTTACAAATCGACAGGCAAATTCGTTTGTCGATAAGGAGCGTACGAGGACAATTGCAGAACAAGAGTCTGAGGAGGCCCAGGAAAAGAATTCTAATATTCTCCAGCAGAAAGCTGGTGAGGGTGGTTTATTGATTGATGATGCTGTAGATATTATTACGGGGGCGGTAGAGGAAAGAGCTAGTGAAGCTATAAAGAAAAACCGTAATCGATACAAAACGATGGTTGCCTTAGGTACGCTTGGGGCAAGAATGGGTGGTATCTTGGCTGACGGTATTGGTGATTGGTTTGCCGGTTCGTCACAGAAAAATCACTTGGCGAACATTCACGGCAAATCTAATGTGGATACTAGTGGTGACGGCTCTGGTGGTAGTGCTCCAGATGGTGCAGATCCTACGGTGCCTCACCCGGAAACGCCCGATACTACAGTTATACAGGGTAATGAATTTACTGTTGAACCAGGTAATGGGTTGACTCATGAATTACAAGGCTTCGCACGATTAAATGGTAGAGATCTTACGCCAGAGCAAGTATGGGATCTGCATAAAGAATTGATAGATAAGTTTGGCAGTTACATAGATGGTCCTGGCACGTATCAGATGGGGCCTACTCCATATGACATTGGGATATCTTCACCGGGCTCTGCGTCTTGGAAGAAGGGTACAGCTGAGTATATTATGGACTGGATGTCTCGGCATTAAATATAAAAATTAAGATCTAGCAAGGGGGATATACATTGATGACTGACGAAGAAATTCTAAAAGTTTTAGGTATTGAAGATGCTGATGGTAACCTAAAGATGGCGGTCTTAAACAATTTTCGAGTAGCTGTTGATGCTAGGTTGATGAATATACTAAACGAATTATTGAATGAAGAGGAGGTTGCTATTTTGGAAAAAATGGAGTCTGAGGGGGCCGACAGGAGTGATATACTGACTTGGTTGAGCAATCGGGTTACTGATATTTATGAAATGGTGCGTGCTTTGTCAGAGGACTATATTCAGGAGCTAAAAGGACGTTTATCATCGTAACAAAGACTGGTGGCAATTTGGTGCGGTGGTTGGTATAATTATAGTATAGATAAGGAGGAATAATGTTTCAGTTAGACGAAAAGTTTTTGAAAGAACTAGGGCTGGATCAGTTGCCAGAAGAACAGCGCAAGCCGTTTTTGCAGCATATTTATAGCGAGTTGGAACTAAGGGTGGGTGAGCGGCTTAGCCAAGGTATGAGTGAGGCTCAGTTGGATGAGTTTGCAAATATTATAGATAAGACTCCGGGTGTTGTGGAAGGATTTTTAGCAAAATACGCGCCTAATTACCAACAAGAGCCTATGTTCCAGAGGTTATTGCAGGCTTCAGGTGCGGCAGCTGACGATACTCGCCTAAGAGATGAATTTGCGGCTACGAAGTGGCTGGAGGTGAATCGTCCGGATTATCGTGATGTCGTGGCAGCGGTGATGAACGAGCTGAAGAAGGAAATTATTGCCAACCGCGATGCTATTTTAGGTGGCATGAGTGCACCTTCAGTGCCGCAGCAGGCTCAAAGCGACTTTGATTTGGCTGCTTAGTCAGTGAATTTGGACTTGATGACCGCAGAGAAACGCTTCTGTGGTCATTTTTTTGCCGCTGGTTGGGGAGATAAGTTCGTCAATAACAAGCCAATTACCGTCAGCGCATTGCACATCAATCGGTGAAAGTGGGCTAGTGTCAGCATGTGCTTTGGTAATTATGAGTTCCACATTATTAATTTTAAGCCGGCTGCGCGGAAACTCCAGATAAGCCCTAACATGGGCATTGGCCTCGGCGGCAGTCATTGTTTCTGGGTCGAGATGCGAAATATCTTTGTGTAACAATTGACAATATGTGGCAGCAGAATGATTTTGTGGGACTGCCTGCAGTCTGCCACCGACGATATCAGGCAGGATCTTTGTCAGCAGGACCGATCCGTCATGGAATAGCTGGTTATATAATTCAGGTTTTGTTTCTTTTCCAGTCAGGGTCTGCTGAGTTTGTGCGTATATCGGACCAGCATCCATTTTGTCATCAAGTTGCATAATTGACACGCCTGTTTCAGTATCTTGGTTAGCAATAGCCGACTCAATTGGTGATGGACCTCGGTATTTTGGCAATAAAGAAGGGTGGACATTAATGATCCCAGGGGTAAACAAGTCAATGACTGATTGAGGAATAATTTTTCCGTAGGCCACTAATATACCTGTAACTGGTTGGACCTGCTTTATATATTCGGTAATTTCGCCGACTTTATTCGGCTGCAAAACAGGGATATTATGAGATTTAGCAAATACTTTAACTGGTGGCTCAACAAGTTTATGTCCGCGTCCGCGTTTGGTGTCGTGTTTGGTGACGACACAAATAACATTGAAGTTACTCTCTACTAGGGCTTTTAGGGTGATTAGGCTATAATTCTCAGTCCCAAAGAATACTATTTTTGGCAATGTCTTTGTCATAATCTAATGGACGAAGCTCGCCTTTCTTGTCGAGCGTATAAAAAGCATCTTTTTTATCTTTAATATGGTCAATAAAAACCATTCCATTGCAGTGGTCGATTTCATGCTGTAAGACTCGCGCTAAGAAACCTTCTGCTTTCATACGGATCTCTTCTCCATCTAGAGAAGTCGCCTTTACTCGAACTTTATTGTGGCGGGGGACTTTACCATAAATACCCTTAACGCTTAAGCAGCCCTCAAAATCCTCAACAACTTCACCTTCGTATTTTACGATTTCTGGATTAATTAGTGTCACGAATTTTCTAGTCGATTTGTTATCAAAGTCCGCGCGTACAATTACAACTCTTTCCAGTTTGTCAACTTGGACTGCTGCAAGCGCAGCACTGATTTCATGAGGCCTTGAATCTTCCCAATCAAGCGCCGCCGAGGTCATATCATCGGCTAATTTTATAACATCGTCTGTAACGACGTGGATTTTTGCTGATTTTTGGCGAAGATGTGAGTTTGGTAGTGTGATAATATCATCTCTTGTCATTACTATAATTATACCAGAAATTACAGTAAACTGACAGGATCCAGCTCGTATTGCCAATGGGTTGGTGGCAGCAAAGTAAGAAGCTCAAGGAGGTATTGGCGTCGAGAGCTTTTTACAACAATTTGCCAGCGGTATGTGTCGCGGACGCGTTCATAAAAAGCAGGTGTTGGCCCAAATATATCGATTTTTTCAGAATGAGACTTTAATAACTCGGCGAGATTCTTTGCATTTTTAATGGCAGCTGCTTCAGTCTTATAAACGCAGGTTAATTTTAATAGGTAGGTGAAAGGCGGAAAATTGGTTTTTTGTCGCTGGTTGATGGTCCTTTGGTAAAATTCGGTATAATTCTGTGACAGGCCATTGGTTATAGATGGATGATTTGGCTGGTATGATTGGACAACAACTTCTGTTGGCGTACTTGATCTGCCTACGCGACCAACCGCTTGGGCTAGTAGTTGGAACGTGCGTTCGGGTGATGAATAGTCGGGTAGAGATAATCCAGCGTCAGCTTGAACAACTCCAACCATTGTGAGATGAGGCAAATCAAGGCCTTTGGCGATGACTTGGGTGCCGATGATAATATCTATATCGCCATTTTTTAATTCATCGTAACGCTCATCGACTGTAGATTTTATATCAGTATCTCCGTCAAATCGAGCAATTTTTTTATTCGGAAATAACCTCTGTAATTCGTTCTCAATACGCTTGGTGCCGATACCTTTATGAACAATGTCTGCGTTATGACATTCGGGGCAGCTAGTAGGTACTTTAGTTGAAAATCCGCAAATGTGGCATGACAGTTTATGTTTATCGGCATGAAGAGTCAGTGGAACAAAACAGCGCGGGCAACCAGCTTGCCAGCTGCAGTTCTGGCATAGTGTAGTTGATGCGGTACCTCGTCGATTGTGAAAAATAAGAGCCTGCTTGTCTTTCGATAGTGCGATATTTAAGGATTTAAGAAATGGGTCGGATAGAAATTGGTGCTGAGTAAAATTATTACGATTAGTCATATCCACTAGGGTGACATGGGGACGTATTGTATCTGCACGGGCCGGCTTCGTCATGGTAATGATGGGAATCTTTGATTGCTGGGCAATATAGTAGTCAGCAACTGCAGGAGTGGCGCTTCCCAAGATTAGTTTAGCGCGATGTTGGTTGGCGAGAACTGAGGCAACACGTAAGGCCGAGTAGCGGGGCGATTGTTCCTGCTTAAAGCTAGGTTCATGGCATTCATCAATTACTACCAGACCAAGCTGCTGCACGGGCATAAAAAGTGCAGAGCGTGGGCCAATTACTACTACCGGATCGTTAGAGCTAATAATCTTTCTCCAGGCAGCGTGGCGTTGAGCTTCGGTTTGTTTAGAATGGGTTACAATAATGTTTGGGAAGTGTGTAGAAAATTCTGCAACTAATTGTGAGGTCAGGGCAATCTCTGGCACTAAAATTATTGATGACAATTCTTCTTTTAGAGCCCGCTCCACCGCTTCAATATAAACTAAGGTTTTTCCTGAGCCAGTAACGCCGTGTAGAAGTACTGTTCCGGAATGTAGATTGTCAATAGTGTGTAGAGCGGCTTTCTGCTCGGGAGTGAATACATTTTTTATTCGTTTTTGAGGCGAAATAACAGATGTAGATAAATTTAAGTTGCGACGTTTTTTGGATAATCCGCTCGGTAAAATAGTCTGCCAGACGGTTGCTTGATGGGTTGCATAATATTTACTCATCCAGGTGGCTGTCTGAACTAGTTCAATTGGTAGAGGATATTTTTCGATATTTTTAATAATTGCCTTAACCTCGAAATCAGGACAACGGACTTCTTGTAAGACGACGCCTATACTCTTGGCCTTGCCGATTTCTATTTCGACAATTGTACCAGTTGGCAATCGTTCTTCAGACGAATAGGTAAACGAACTAGCGTCGCTACGAACGATTTTTATTGGCGAAACCAGATAGTAATACATAATCCATATTATATCGCGAAAAAATGCTAAAATAAGCATATGTATTTTGAGAGTCGTTCGCAGGCTGGGGCAATTCTGGCGGATCAGGTGCTGGGAAGATACCGTTATGAAAACTGCGCAGTGGTGGCTATCGGCGAGGGTGGTGTACTGATTGGCGAGCAAATTGCTGTAAAGCTTCACTGTGTTCTGATGATGCTACTGAGCGAGGGTATCGAAATTCCTGGAGAAAATTTGAATTTTGGGGCTATGTCGCAGTCGGGACAATTTACTTACAATAGTCAATTTTCTGACGGCGAGATCAATGAATATACTAGTGAATTCCATGGTTATTTGGAGGAAAAAAAGCGTGAAGCACATCAGCGTATCAATCGGCTACTGGGGGACGGCGGTATAATTGATAAGAATATGTTAAAAGACAGAGTGGTAATTTTAGCTAGTGATGGATTTGGTGATGATTTGTCGGTTTTGGATGTGGCACTGAGTTTTTTAAAATCTGTCCGAATTGAGAAACTGGTAATTGCGGTGCCGTTTTGCGGGGTGGCGGCAGTAGACAAACTTCATATGACGGTTGATGAAATGCATATTTTGGATGTGAAGGAGAATTTTATGGGATTAAACCATTATTATGAGGATAATATATTGCCGTCTAAAGAGGAGACGATAGCAAAAATTAATCAGGTTATTTTAAATTGGCGGTAAAATGCTGGCGGGTGTTGTAAAATTGTGATAAACTTGAAATAAGAAAGATGCGTTAGGGAGGTTATGTTAGACGTTTTTATTACATCTAGGGTGCGGCGAAAAATCGTAGTAGTATACGCTAAGTATCCTGATTTTCATACACATGTTCGCGGTTTAGCAAAATTGATCAAAGAAGATCCTGGCAACATTCAGCGTGAGCTGAAGCGGCTGGAGAAGGTCGGATTTTTACAGAGTGAAAAGCAGGGTAACTCGCGAACGTATTTTACAAATAAACAATTCCCTATCTTTAAGGAGCTGCAGAGTATGGTGATTAAGTCACAGCAATATTCAGCGCGATCAAAGCGTGGTATGGCCGACAAAGACTAATGTCGTTATTTGAGAAAATTTTAGCAGCGCGCGGTCTTGTGACGCGATTAGAGCGCGAGGCTTTTTTGCGGCCGGATTACGCGGCGGTGAAACATGATCCGTTTTTGCTGCCGGACATGAAGAAGGCAGTGGCGCGGTTGAAACAGGCGCGGGAGCAGGGCGAAAAAATCGTCATTTACGGCGATTATGACATTGACGGACTGAGCGCTACGGCGCTGCTGCTGGATGCGTTTGGTAAATTTGGTTTTAAGGATGTCGATGCTTTCATTCCGAACCGGTTTATCGAAGGTTATGGCATGACGATAGGTGCGGTGGATAAGGTGCGTGATATGGGTGCGGATCTAATAGTGACGGTGGATACAGGCAGCTTGTGTCATGCGGAGATTGCATATGCCACCAGCTTGGGGATTGATACTGTGGTAACTGATCATCACAATGTTGCCGAGACTCCGCCGCCGAGCGTGGCGGCGGTGAATCCGAAATTTCCGGGACATACTTATCCATTTCGTGATTTGTGTGGTGCGGGCGTGGCGTTTAAGTTGGTGCAAGCGTTGCAGACTGAGCTGGATGGGTTGCCTGACGGATATGAAAAATGGCTGCTCGATTTGGTGGCGTTGGGGACGGTTTGTGACATTGTGACGTTGGCGGATGAAAATCGGGCAAATGTCTATTGGGGCTTAGAAGTGTTGAAAAAACAACAACGTCCAGGACTGAAAGCATTGATGGCGGTGGCGGGTATTGAGCCAGAGCAGGTCAATGCTAGGCATTTGGGGTTTGGTCTGGGCCCGCGGATGAATGCGGCGGGTCGGTTGGAAACGGCGCAGCACGCGCTAGATATGCTGACAGCGCGCGACGGGCTGGCAGCGTTGGAGGCGAGTGAAAAGCTGGAGGAGTTGAATGTTAAGCGGCGCAGTATACAGGATGCGATTTTTGAGGAAGCATGCGTGCAAGCTGAGGAGTTGGCTGATGACCGGGTGCTGGTGGTCAGTAGTGATGGCTGGAATCACGGCGTTATTGGTATTGTGGCGTCGAAGCTGGTGGAGAAATATAAAAAGCCGGTATTTATCATTGGCGAGCGCGGCGAGGAAGCGACTGGTTCGGCGCGCAGTTTTGGTGATTTTTCAGCAGCAGATGCAGTGCGGGCGGCGGATGACATTATCATCAAAGGCGGCGGGCACGGAGCGGCGGCGGGCGTGACGCTGGCGACTGAGAGAATTAACGATTTTCGCCGGCGGGTGAATGAATTTTATGATTCGCTGCAGCTACAAAATCAAGAGCGATATTTATTGCCGAAAGCTGATGTGGAAATTGATGATTTTTCGGAAGTTGATGAGGAATTGGTGGAGAATCTGGCGAAAATGGAGCCATTTGGCAATGGTAATCCCGAGCCGATATTGAAAATCACTGCCGCAAGCGTGCTGAGCGCGCGACGGATGGGCGCGGACGGGCAGCACGTTAAATTAGCGCTGCGTGATAAAAACGGTAAAGTGTTGCAGATGCTGGCGTTCAACGCGCCAGAGGAATTCTTTCGCGAGCCAGATGATGAAGTAGTAGTGTGGTTTCAGTCAACCATCAACGAATGGCAGGGAGTGCGGACGGTTGAGGGGCAGTTGCTGCATGTGAGTTCTGCTTAAACTTGCAAAATCCAGAGACAGAGAGTATTATCATACCATGATAATAATTTTGCATAAAATGCAATTTTAGGAGGTGTGATCATATGGCAAATCATGAGAAATTTGGTAGTGTTGTCGGTGGCGAGTTTACTCCGGGTGACAATGCTGAAAAACGTGGTTTGGGAAGATTAGCCCTTCTAGTATATGAGCGTGGAGATGATGGCGTTGAGACGGGGCCTATGGGGCTATCTGGTGAAGCGCTCGTAAATTATAAAGAAGAGTATGATCGGCTTAGGAAAAAATATGACGAAATCTGCAATAGATTTGGAATAGCTTCTTACTATAAATGGGAGCAGATAGAAGCTTTATTTAAAGCATATCAGTCTAGATTCTCCGATCCCGAGTCTGCGAAGAACTTGTTCGATGAACTAAGAGAAACAAGAAAAGAGATGCAGGAGCTTGATCGGAGAATTAAGCTGTCTATAGTATCTTACATTCCTGGCGAGGAGTCTGTCGAAGGAGCTAAGTGGCTAGAAGAAACTTCTTCTATTTTGGAAAATATGGAGCTTTCTAAGAAGGACGATGGTACGTATAGTGCTAGGTTGATTGTAGAAAAATACAACTCTGACTGTAGTGGGTACTGGATCACGGTATATGAATATAATATTACGTTTAATCCTGGCGGTGAGGTGCTGGACGCTAAAGTAGAAACTTATGAGCGCTAATATAGTTGGCAAATACTTTCTTATCTGTTATAATGTTTGCAGTATGGTACAAGTAACACGTAAAGATCAGAAGGAAGCGAACGAAAATATTATTCGTCGTTTTAACCGCAGGGTTTTACAGAGCGGTGTTTTAGCTCGAGCTAAAAGCTTTATGCGCTTTGAAAAACCGATTTCAAAGGCCGAGCGTCGTAAAAATGCAATTGTTCGTCGCAAACGTCGAGCTGACAAAGCTGCAAAAATGCGCCTGGGAGTGCGTTAATGTCAGCGCTAAAAGCGCGCATTGCTGATGAAATGAAAGCCGCTCTTCTAGGGCGGCATCGTTTTCGTGGTGATGTTTTGCGTAATCTAAAGGCAGCAATTTTGAACGAAGAAGTGTTACTGGGTAAGCGTGACGAGGGCCTGAATGACGCCGAAGTTGAGAAAGTTCTGGCTCGTGAAGTGAAAAAACGCGTCGAGAGTGCTGAGCTGTATCGTAGCAATGGTCGCATAGAGCTGGCAGAGTCTGAAGAAAAAGAGGCAGCAATTTTGCGAGAATTTTTACCGGAACAGTTGAGCGAAGCAGAAATTATGGCGATCGTTGAAGATGTTGTGGCGAGTATGGATGACGTTTCTATGCAAAAGATGGGACAGGTTATCGGCGCAGTGAAACAGAAGGTTGGTAATGCTGCTGCCGGTGCTTTGGTTGCAAAGATTGTTAAAGAAAAACTGACAAAATAGGAGGGAACGTGATTATCTTTTTTGGGCCGGCTGGTGCTGGTAAGAGCGTACAAGGGCAGATTTTGGCAGCGCGTCATGGTTGGCGTTGGCTGAGCGCGGGGCAGCTGCTGCGTGATACGCATGATGGCGAACTGATTCATCGTATGCAATCTGGTGAATTGGTGCCTGTGGAGATTATCAATGGTTTGATGGGAGACGCTTTGAATAAAGCTAAGGATATTAACGGTGTGATTTTGGACGGCTATCCTCGTCAATTGGAGCAGGCTAAGTGGCTGATTGACTCGCGGTCGCATCACGGTCAGGATGTGAAGCTGGTGATTGTGCTGGAAGTGCCGCGAGATGAGATTTTGGAGCGTTTGCGAGTGCGTGGTCGTGTTGATGACACGCCAGAGGCTATTGATAAGCGTCTCAGTATTTACCGAGGCGAAATTTATCCAATCTTGGACTATTTGAATGATAATAATATCCCCATCATCCATATGAGCGGCGTGGGTACAGTTGGGCAAGTGCATGATGAAATTGAAAAAGAACTGGTTAGTCGCGGAATTGTTGAGGGTGCCAAATGAGTCAATTGATCACTGGCGAAAAAACGCCGCAGCAAATGAAAGATATGCGCGAATGCGGGCGGATGTTGGCGACGATTTATGACGAGTTGCGCCAACAGGTAACGGCTGGCATGAGCGAGCTGGACGCCAATAACTTCGTGGCCGGGCGTATCAAGGATTTCGGCGCGGAAGCGACGTATTTGACGGATGAAGTGAAATTTCCAGGGGTGATTTGCGTGTCGACCAATGAGCAGTTGGTACACTCGTTTCCGACAGACTATGTGTTTGAGAAAGGTGACGTGGTCAGTTTTGACTTAGTGATTGGCTACCGTGGTATGAAAACCGATAGCGCATTTACTATGGTGGTTGATGAAGAACCTCGCGGTGCTAAAAAGCATTTATTGCACGCGACGGAGCAGAGTTTGTATGCCGGAATTGATACGATTTCTGGCGAGGGAACGCGTGTTGGTGATATTTCGGCGGGCGTGGAAGCAGTATTGAAGAAGGCTAAATTGGGCATTATTCGTGAGTTGGTTGGTCATGGTGTGGGACTAGAAATGCACATGAGCCCGGAGATTCCAAATTATGGCCGACGCGGTACCGGGCCGGTGCTGCACGCAGGTGATACGATTGCTATTGAGCCGATGGCCAGCCTCGGCAGTGAGAAAATTGTGACCGAGGACGACGGCTGGACGATTAGCATGAAAGACGGCAGTTTGGGTGCGCATTTTGAACACACCGTGCTAATTACTGAAACGGGCGCGGAGATTTTGACAAGACTCTAAGGTGATTAGTCAGAATCCAGAGATTCATTATCGAAGTCTACTTCTGCAACTAAATAGCGTGGCTGAACAGTGAAGTCACCACTACCCCAACCGCCAGCATGGCGAGTTATACCATGCTCAGCTAGCCAGTCGGTGTCGGTTTTCTGGCTACATCTTAGAGTGTCCATTTTACTTCTTAGCTCGCGCTGCTCAATACCTCCGTTATATACCTCGATATAGAAGAAAACTTTGTTTTTACCACATTCTTTATAGCCAATATTATTTTTTAAGTCAGTATCTTTTGTTGGGCCATTTTTAAGCGTGTTTAATAGGTCATCTGGAAGATAATTGGCTTTATGCATAGCTAGTCCAATACCGCCGCCGCTAAATACTTTTATTCCCAGATCCATCGATCCGCCGCCTGGGCTGTCATAAAAACCAATATTCTTATAATGTCTTAGCGGTACTTTATTGCCGCCAGCCACATATGCCTTAAAGGCGGTTTCAACCTGATGTAGAATTTCTTTAGCGGCGGCATCATAAGAATTCTCTCTCAGTTTGGAATATGAAACGAGGGTAATCGTTGAAATAATACCAATAACGCAGATAACTATTATAATTTCGACTAGAGTGAAACCGCTTGTGTTTTTCATTGAAGACATTGTAGCAAAAATATTTTTTAGGAGCAACATTGTAATTTGCTTGCCAAACTATAGCCATAACCTGTATAATAAAGCTCATGCAGGAGCAATCTCGATATGTGGTAGGAATTGATGTTGGTACGAAAAATGTACGTTGTATTGTGGGCTATGTCGACCCCACGAGCGGTATGCCGAAAGTGGTTGGTGTGGGCGAAGCGCCAAATAGCGGCATGCGAAAGGGTGTTGTAACTAACCTAAATGGTCCAGCTGAAGCGATTGATAATGCTCTGGACGCAGCTGAGCGAATGAGCGGACATCAGGTAAATGTAGCTACATTGAGTATTAATGGTTCTCATCTGTTAAGTACTAAAGCCGATGGTATGATAACTGTTGGTACGGTTAATAATGAAGTTACAGCTGACGATGTATTGCGCTTAGAGGAAGTGGCTACAACCGGTAAGGTGCCACAGAATCGAGATATTTTGGAGATTGTCGCACATGCTTATCGGTTGGACGGTCAGGATAATATTAAGGATCCGGTTGGTATGACTGGCGCACGATTGGAGATAAGGGCTAATGTTGTGTCTGGTCTGGTGCCGCATATTACTAATCTACAGAAATCGGCGGAAATGGCAAAAGTTGATTCGGCGTCTGTTGTTCCATCGGTATTGGCAGCGGCTCAAGCAGTATTGACAGAAAACCAGCGCGAAAATGGCGTGGCGGTTATCGACTTTGGGGCATCAACAACGGGTATTGCGGTGTACGAAGAGGGGGATTTACAGCATTTAGCGGTGATTCCAGTTGGTGGGCAAAATGTAACGAATGATTTGGCTATTGGGCTAAGAACTGATCCAGAAGTGGCGGAGGTTGTGAAGCTGGCGCATGCGCGATTTGGCGGAAAGGATCTAGGCGAAGTTGAAACGAAGGTCGAGAAGCAGGCTTACAAATTTAAGCAAGATGAGATTGATGAAATTGTACAGGCGCGTTATGAAGAGATTTTTGAAGCCATTGCTAAGGAGCTTAAAAAGGTGGGGAGATTAGGTAAGTTGCCAAGCGGTGTTGTATTGGTTGGTGGTGCGGCAAAGGTCAAGGGTCTAGTAGAATTTACTAAAGACCAACTAAACGTGGCGGCTCGTCTAGGTCAGCCAACGGGGTATAGCGGTATCAGCGACGAGATAAAAGGAGCGGAGTTTTCAGCGGCAGTTGGTTTGATGCTGATTGACGCTATGGGTACGCCTCAGCATATTAAGTCATCCGTGGCGGCGCGTGATGTCACCAAAAAAGCGAGTGGTTTTTTGAAGAATATTTTTGCTAGGTTCAAATAAATGTTATACTGAGTGTAAGGATTAAGAGAGGGAATATATGCCGCAAATACAACCAAGTGAAGTTCAAACATTTGCCAGTATAAAAGTTGTTGGTGTTGGTGGTGCTGGTGGTTCAGCTATCAATCGAATGAAAGATGCGGGCCTAACTGGCGTGCAATTTATCGCGATGAATACCGATGCTCAGGCGTTACATAACTCGAAGGCTGACATCAAGATTCACCTTGGTCACGATACAACCAATGGTCTAGGGGCTGGTGCAGATCCGACAGTTGGTGAGGCAGCGGCTAATGAATCGCGTGAAGAGATTAAGAAGTCTCTAGAAGGTGCTGATATGGTATTCGTGACGATTGGTGCCGGTGGCGGTACTGGTTCTGGAGCTGGTTATGTCGTGGCGGAAGTGGCCCGTGAGATGGGAGTTTTGGTGGTTGGCGTAGCAACGCGGCCGTTTAGTTTTGAGGGTGAGAAGCGACGAATCAATGCTGATTGGGCAATTTCTCATTTGGGTCGTGAAGTCGATACTTTGATTACTATTCCAAACGATAGGTTATTGCAGACGATTGATCGCCGGACGCCACTACTGGAGACATTTAAGATTGCCGACGATGTACTGCGCCAGGGCGTGCAAGGTATTTCTGAGCTGATTACTGAACACGGCTTAATTAATCTGGACTTCGCTGACGTGAAAGCAATTATGAGCAACGCCGGCTCGGCTTTAATGGGTATCGGACGAGCAAGCGGTGATGATAGGGCAGTTCAGGCGGCGCAACAGGCAATTGAAAGCCCGCTAATTGAAGTATCAATTGATGGTGCGAAGGGTGTGCTGTTTAATGTCACTGGCGGCTACGATATGAGCATGGCAGAAATTCAGGAAGCGGCAGAAATTATCACTAGTGCTGTCAGCCCGAACGCCAACATTATCTTTGGTGCGACATTGAAGCCAGAGATGGAAGATGAGCTGGTGATTACAGTGATTGCAACTGGATTTGATAGTGATACTTTTCATCAACAGGACGTTAGCTTGACCGTAGGCGCGCCGCAATCTTCAGTTGAGGCAGAAGTTGATGATGAGATGGTGAAGAATATCGATTTGGAGCTGGACAAGGAAGAGGCAGCTGAGAAATTTGCAGCTGAGCCAGAAACCAATATGTGGGATAATCCAACCGTTGAAGCTGACGATGAAGAGGATGATACGCCAGCCTTTCTACGACGGCGAAAGAAGAATAAGGAGTAGAAAAGATGGTATTTAATATCGGTAATAGTCGCGTTATTGAGTCGCGTGAAGTTTCTGATGGTGCGGCAATTCGTCGTCGCCGCGAAACGCCAGATGGCAAGCGATTCACAACATATGAGCGAGTCGAGAAGCCGAATCTTGCAGTCATTAAAAAGAATGGTGATCGTGAATTATTTGATCGGGTAAAATTGTCAAACTCAACGCATCGTTCAGTCGGTAAGTTTTTCAAGTCTGACGAGGAAGTCGATAATATCATTACGGCGGTTGAAGACGCACTGTATGCCCTGGGTGAGTCTGAGGTAACCTCGAAGCAAATTGGTGACCAAGTATTAGACGAGCTTGCAAAGCGCAATGAAGTCGCCTATATCCGATTTGCAAGTGTTTTTTATGATTTTAAGACATTGGATGATTTTGTGAGAATTTTAGCAAAACGCCGTAACAAAGATGAGGCTATGTGATGCGAGTAGTTGTTGTTTATCGTCCAGAAAGCGACCATGCACGTGCAGTGACGGATTTTTTGCGCGATTTCAGCCGACAAACTGGTCGGGTTCTGGAAGAGATGAATCCTGACTCTGCGGCGGGAAATGGTTTTTGTGAGGTGTACGACATTGTAGAATATCCGACGATTGTTGCCCTAAGCGACGGCGGTCAAATGCAAAACATGTGGCGTGGACTGCCTCTACCAACTATTGGCGAAGTGAGTTTTTATGCTCAGTAAAATAAAAGCACGATTTTTTCATAAGGATTTAAGGCAGCAACATTTGGCAGGGGTGGTGTTGCTTATTGGTAGCGCGCTCGGGCTTTTGGCGTCGTTTGTATTATCGGTCGAATCACTTGTACTGGCGAAAAATTCACAAGCTGTTCTAAGTTGTGACTTAAACTCAGCTTTAAGTTGTTCGGCAGTGGCTCATCACTGGTCAGCGGCTATTTTTGGGTTTCCTAACAGTTTCATCGGCATGATAACTTTGCCAGTAATGGCAACAATTGCAGTGGCGCTGCTAGCTGGCGCGAAGTTTCCGAAATGGTTTATGCAGGCGGCGCAGTTGGGTGCAGTGGCTGGTTTGTTATTTGCTGGATGGATGTTCTATATGAGCTATGTTGAAATTGGTGCTTTATGTCCGTGGTGTTTGACGTTGGATATGGGTATGTTGCTGATAATATTTGGGTTAACGCGCTATAACATTTTACTAAAAAATATATCTTGGCGAGGCGCGAGGCGATTTGTTGACGGTGGATATGATATGTTTGTTACAGCGTCGCTCGTTGTTGTGGTGATTGTGGCGATAATTGCCAAATTCGGTGGGCAATTGTTCTAAAAAGCTATTGTTTTAAGTAAAAAGCTCATGGTATAATTAAGAATGAGTAATCATGGGCCGGTGCTCAATTAAGAACAATAGAGCATGATAAGAAATAGAAAGTCATTAGCAATTACCAAAAGACGCCGAACAGGATATTATTTTGCTTCTGGCGGTATTATTACTATTGGTGTAGTTATGGGCTTTATTTTCATGACATCGCAACAGAGCCATGCGACAATTCCAGCTGGCGGTAAACAGAATGAGATTGGGCAAGTCTCGTATCGCTTTTATCAACCGTCGAATTCAGCTAATCCGGGGGCGCCACTAGCCAATACTAATACTGGGACTACATTATCAAAACCTGGTGCTGATTTTCGCTTGCGAGTTGGTGTGCAAAATAAGGGTCTATATACGAAAAGTCTACCGATAGGTAGTGAGGGGCATAACCACAGTTGTGCTATTCTATCGGATAATAATGCGTATTGTTGGGGAGAGGGTGCTTGGGGTGCACTTGGTACTAACTCAACTTCTGATTCGAATGTACCGACTCCCGTCTACACAGGGCACAGGCTAAGCGGAAAAACAATCAAGCAAATTGCTACAGGAGACTACCATACCTGTGCGATTGCTTCTGACGATAAAATATATTGCTGGGGGTATGGTGTAAAAGGTGAGCTTGGAAATAGCTTCAATGTTCAGGTTAATGAGCCAACACCTATTACTGATTCTGGAGTTGTGGCAGGTAAAAAAATGACGCAAATTGCCGCTGGATTTAATCATAACTGTGCTCTTGATTCTGATGGAAAAGTATACTGCTGGGGCGAGAATTATTATGGTGAGCTTGGTAATAATTCGACTACGATCTCTAACGTTCCGGTAGCCACCTCTATGACTGAATTTGGTGGAAAGAGGGTTAAGCAAATTGTTGCCGGGTTTTATTATACCTGTGCATTAACAACTGATGGCTCCGTGTTTTGTTGGGGTACTACTGCGAATGGTCGGATTGGTACGGGTCAAACCAGTGGTTATTCTACGCGACCAGTTCAGATAAGCTTTGGCGGTAAGACGGTTGAGTCAATTTCTGGCCATGCCACTCACGCTTGTGCTGTAATTTCGGGTTCCCAGGAGCTGTATTGTTGGGGGAAAAACAATAGGGGGCAGATTGGCAACGGATCAACCTCGGATAGCTATTCTCCTTCGCCCGTCTTAGTCAGTGGACTTCTTGGCGGTGGGAAGACTATAAAGCAAGTAAAGGCCAGCTACGATCATACATGTGTTCTCATTAGTAACGGGGATGTTTATTGCTGGGGAGCTGGTGACAAGGGTCAGTTGGGTAATGGTTCGACTTCAGATTCTATGTCGCCAGTCAAGGTCAATATGCCATCTATAACCGCTGATAATACTATACGCGAGATATATAGTGGCAATAATTTCGCGTGTGCCTTAACGACTAGAGGATATGCTTATTGTTGGGGCGAGAATTGGCATTATCAGTTGGGCAATGGTTCGTCGTCTAACGCCTTAACACCTACATCCTTGTCGACCCCAGGACGAATCATCGGAGGTTCAGCAATTAAATTACGCACTGAATATGCAAAAAAAGGTAGCGCAGTGACATGCTCAGCGGTTAATGGTGCGGCCTGGCAGGCAATTGATGGAACGACAAAACTTGGCTACGCCACGAGCGGCCCAGCAGACGGCACGGCTATAACTAAGATCTCAGATGATCCGTCATTGCCGGAAGATGCTATTGGTACGCGGCCGCAGACGATTGTCAGAAAGAATGGCGGCTCTTCAACAACTTTCGCAAACACCCAAGACATAGCTGCTGGCGAAGTGGGTCTTTGGGATTTGGCGCTGGTTGATAAGGGGCTTGATAGGAATGAAAATTATTGCGTGCGTTTAGTGACGGATACTACCGCTGCGCCAGGCACCAGTGTCGACGTGTACGCGGTGTACCCAGAGTTTAAAACCGCTCCTGGATCATTGGATCTTCGTTTCGCAAATAGTGCGGGATCGACTGTTATTAATCCGACCGCAAGGTTTGCTGATGCAACCACAAGCAGAAATAGTGTAACTACAAGTGCTTCTTTATCTGATGCTAGTTCAAAGCAGATTGAGGTGGTTAATACGCAGACCGATGCTGGATGGAGCGTGGTGCTATCAGCCTCCAATGGGTCTACTGCTCGCTGGCAGCAGTCAGGCGGCACTAAGTCCTATATGTTTAATGGTAATAGTGATAGCCACGGTTTCTTATCAGTTAAGTTTGCGGCTGCTTCCATTGCTACGTCGGGAAATTCATTAAGCGGATCGGCGTGTAATACCAGTGGCGTACAAAAAGGTTCTGATTTGCAATTCCAGGCAGGAGGTGCAACTGCAAATAGTATTACGCTGATGAGCAGTAGCAGTTCAAGTGGTCAGCTGGGTTGCGCCTTTTTGTTGCGGGACGTCAGACTAAATCAGACCATTCCGGCATATCAAAGTCCTGGTGTATATAATTTACCAATGACATTAACGGTGACGGCGCAGTAGGGAGATATGATGGGCAGAACAAAAAAACTATTATCTATCGCTATTACACTACTTGTTGTAACGAGTATTTCTTCACCGGTTTTTGCGACTGCAGATTCGACGTTGTCGCAGGTGATTAGGGATATTGATTGCACGCATACTACGCTTGAAAATGGTAATCAATTAAACCATCCAGATTGTCAAATTTTTGCGCCAAAATTTATGAAGCTTGATTTGGTAGATAAGAAACATCCAGTTTTATATGGCGTATATGATGCAGTTCATACAGTCACTAACCCTATAACAGGACAACATGATCTAGCGGTGGAGTTTAACGGGCGGACGTTTGTATTGGGTCGGGACAGTGAGCTTCGGGTGAATGGTAATGTGTGGACATTAGATTTCTCAAATTGGCAAATTGACCATCCGGGGGACAATTTTATGCCGCTAACTCCAGGCCACACCTATAATGGGCGAGTTACAGCAAAAATGAAGGCCAGTCCCTCATCTCCAGAAGTAACCCAGTTTGCTGATTTTTCAGTCACTATTCCAAAGCAAGCCATTAAAGAGATTCTTGCCGTTCCACACATGCTTAAGAGAGCTGTCCGAGTTTTAGCAAGTACGGGCGTTAGTATGTGGTTGATGATTGTCGTTAGTACCGCCGCAATTTTTGTAGCATCCATTCTGTTGTTGATTCGTAAAAAAGAAGAGGAGCGGGATGGATGAAGAAATAAGCGTAATAATTTACGATAAACAAATTAAATCCACACAACAAGGAGGGAAAATGAAGAAATTAAAATTATTGGCAGCTGTCGGATTTGGAGCAGTTAGCTTTGCTGGATTGGCTGGTTCTGCTGTTTATGCGGCAACCACTGCTAATTCTACGCTAACTCAAACAATTAATGCCGGTGCATTGAGTACTGATATCCGTGATTCAAGCAATGCGGTTGTCAGTAATCCGACATTTGCGATGGGTGCCGTAACTTTGTCTACGTCAGCTCAGACCTCAATAGGTACGTTTGGTGAAAACGACAAGCGTATTTCTGTTGATAATCCTGGCGGTGCTAATAATGGTTGGACGCTGACTCTAAACGCAACCACCCCAGGTACTGGCACGTGGGCAGACGGTGGTAAAAACTACAAATATAATGGCACTGCCACTGACGGTCGTCTGACTGTTGATCCGTCAACTGGCACAGTTACTCCAGTGATTGGTACAGCTACTGGTATTACTAAAGGTAGTTCAATGGCGTTTTCTGGTAGCAACCCAGTTACGTTAATGAGTGCTTCGGCGGGCGCTGATGCTGTCTGGAATGGCTACATTACAGGTGTTAGCTTGAAGCAGGACATTCCAGCTGGTCAGCAAGCAGGTACATACACCCTGCCAATGACACAGACTGTTGCCGCTATCTAAGTAGCTAAGTCACTAATAAAAACGGGCACCTTTATGGATGTCCGTTTTTAATTTACTTAAGTAGTAGTCATAAGCATATTCTCTTGGTATAATAGGTAGTATAGTTTTGACAAGGAGGGTTATGAATAGTTTATTGTGGCGTAAAATAGTTGGAGCGACTGTCATTGCAGCGCTAATTTTACCTATGTCAGTATCTGCTGCGGGAATTGGTAGTCGACCAGCTAATCCTGATCCGAATAACCCGAGGACCCAATCAATTTTTATTTACAATCTATCTGGTGGCGCCTCAAAATCCGACCAACTACATCTTCAGAATGGGCTAGATGAAAAAGCAACGGTTGAGGTTTATGCGGTTGATGGCACGGTAACGGCAACTGGTGATATGACCTGCAAGCAAAAAGTGGAGGACAAAGTCGACGCCGGTAAATGGGTTAATATTCCTAAGCAGGAGATAACGCTTGAGGCAAAGGAAAATAAACTAGTCGATTTTACCGTTAATGTTCCTAGTAAAGTGGATGTTGGCGAGCATAACGCCTGTATTGTCGTACAGCGTAAAAATACTCAACCTGTAGCAACTGGTGGTGTTCAGATACAAACCCGTCAGGCGATTCGCATGGCGATAGTTGTTCCTGGAAATATTCATCGTGATGTGACAATTGATAAATTTGATATTAAGCATGAAAATGGTGGTCAGTTATACGAAATTGCACTAAAGAATTCTGGTAACGTATCTGCTGATGTTGACATTAAGTTGGTGGTCAAGGATGCAGCAGGAAATGTTGTTTACAAGAACGGTGGCGTAAATGCAACAATCGCTAATGAGACACGACAATTCCGTTATGAAAGTAAGTTGGTACCGTTCTGGGGCGGAAAATATACAGCAGAGCTCTCGATTTCTTATAAGAAAAAAGCTGGTGAATGGGGGGTTAGTCAGAATCAAGGTGAGTTAATAACGAAGACTATTGAACCCAAAGAATTGTTTTTCTGGCCGTCGACCATGGCTCTGGCGATAATTGGCGGTGTCTTGTCGTTGGCTATTCTACTATTAATTGGTCTTATCGTCACAATTAAGCGTCGCAAAAAATCAGTTAATTTTGGTAATCGTTAGCGATATATTATACTTAACTGTATGAAGAAAAACTTTCTCATCAGAGCGTTTTTTGGCATTGTCATTGCGGCGCTCGGCGGGGTTCTGCTACTAAGGAATCTCGAGATTATTAAGTTTGATAGCTGGAACGTGTTCTGGGGAACGGTTTGGGCGGCTGGTCTGGTTTTGGCGGGACTAACGACGATAATCAGCTCTCGGAAGCTGCTGACGCGGGCGTGGGGGTTGCTATTGATGGCTGCTGGTGTGTCAATTGGTCTGAACGCGTATGGCATAATTGATGTTAGTATTTGGAAGCTGTTTTGGCCGGTGGTGCTGATAGCTGTTGGTCTGATGATGGTGTTTAGTATTGGGTCTGGAAGACGCAAGAAATATGAAAAATCGGCCAGTGACAGTATTGATAACGAAAAAGTTGCAATTTTCTACGGCGAAGAGTCACGCGTGAAGGGCGATTATGCTGGCGGTTCAGCAACGGCGGTATTCGGCGGCGTAGATTTGGATTTGCGCCAGGCGAAAATTAAGGACGGTGCGGTCATTGATATCTTTACGTTTTGCGGTGGCGTTAGCATAAGCTTGCCAGACGATGTGATTGTCAAAAACGAAGTTCGCGGCATTTTGAGCGGCAGCGAGGATAAAACCGTATCCAAATCTTCCGCTAAAAAGACAATCTATTTGCGCGGCGAGTGTGTTTTGGGCGGTTTGGAGATAAAATAGTTTAGTTTGATTTGGCTCGAGATAACGCTATATCTAGTGTGCTTACGCTAGATATAGCTTATTTTAATTTTATGTAGTAGAATGTGAGTAGGGCGTTTTCGCGTGTGCTTGATGAGGCATTCTCTGGCAGGGCTAGCGCGAAATGAGCGGCTATCAACCGCGAAGCCTGCGGGAAGAAATCGGTTTTATCAGCTGAGATTAGACCCCGCCGTGAGCTTGCGTAAATAGCAAAACGAGCGCTAAAAGAATCACTTCTTTTGGAATCGAGATGGTACCGCCCGCGCGAACATCGGCGGGTTCTCGAGGACAAGAGGAGTTTTTATTTTGGAAAAACTTTTCGAGCATCAATAGCAACTATAACGAAAGGATAGCCAATGAAATTCAAACACGGCACACGCCGCCGAGCGGCAGAATATGAAAAAGACTGGGTACAGCGATGGAAGATTGACGATACATTCAACAAATCGGTTGAAAATCGGCCAGCTAATAATTCCTGGGTGTTTTATGACGGCCCGCCGTTTTTAACTGGTACGCCGCATCATGGGCATTTGTTGGTGAGTACCGTTAAGGACACGATGGGGCGCTTCCATACTATGAAGGGCCAGCGAGTTGAGCGCCGCTGGGGCTGGGATTGCCATGGGTTGCCAGCTGAGGTGTACGTTGAGAAAACGCTGGGTATCTCTAATAAAAAAGAAATTGGCGCGAAAATTAGCGTGTCGGATTATGTAAAGGAATGCCGTGCGGCTATGGTGCGAACTGGCACTGAGTGGGAAGACACAATTGAGCGAATCGGTCGCTGGGTTGAGTTTAAGGGTGCTTATAAAACCATGGATAATAATTACATGGAATCAGTTTGGTGGGCGTTCAAGAAACTCTATGAAGAGGGCAAGATTTACGAAGGCGAGAAGATTCTGATTTATTGTACGAAGGATGCCACGCCAATTTCCAAAAGCGAGGTGGCGATGGAAAACAGCTACCAGGTGGACACCGACCCAAGCTTGTTTGTCTATTTTAAGCTGGAAGACGAAGATGAATATTTGCTTGCCTGGACGACGACGCCGTGGACCTTGCCGGCGAATATGGTGGTGGCAATCAACCGAGATGTTGACTATTCATTGGTGGCGTACGGCGATAAGAAATTCTATATCGCAAGTGATGCTATCGAAAGAGTTATGACCGATGAAAAACATCAGCCGCTTGAATATTCGATTGTCAAAACGATAAAAGGCTCGGAATTGGTGGGCAAGCGATTTGAGCCGCTGTTTGAAAATCGCGGGCCGAACGCTCATAAAGTGTTGCATGCTGATTTCGTGACGACCGATGACGGTACAGGACTGGTGCACATCGCGCCGGCTTATGGCGAAGACGATTATGAACTATGCCGCAAGCATGACGTGCCGGTGTTGTCGTTGGTAGATGGTGATGGTAACTATACTGAGGGTAGATGGCTCGGTCGTAATATCTGGGAGGTTAATAAAGAGATTGCCAAGACATTGTTGGAGGAAGGCCGAGCGCTAAAGATTGACTATATTCGCCATGAGTATCCGCATTGTCACCGCTGTGGCACAAAACTGATGTATAGAGCGCATCCGAGCTGGTTTATGGATATTCAAAGTCAGAAAAAAGAAATGCTGGAGGCGAACGAGCAGACTCATTGGACACCAGATAATCTGCGGACGGGGCGGTTTCATAATATTATTAAGCAGGCGCCAGATTGGAATTTGAGCCGTGATCGCTATTGGGCAACGCCGATTCCAGTGTGGAAAGGCGTCAAGAATGACGGCACGGAAGTTGTCAAGGTGATTGGTAGTTTTGCGGAGTTTGAAGAGCTGACGGGGAGTAGGCTGGATGATTATCATTTGCCGCAAGTGATGGATGTGACGTTTGAGTGTGATGGAGTGGAAATGCGGCATATCGGTAAGGTGCTCGACTGCTGGTTTGAGTCTGGTTCAATGCCGTTTGCTCAGTTTCATTATCCGTTTGAGAATAAAGAAAAATTTGAAGCGAGTTTTCCAGCCGATTTCATCATTGAAGCGATTGATCAGACCCGTGGTTGGTTCTATAGTTTGACAGCGGTCAATGTGGCGCTATTCGGTAAGTCTCCGTGGAAAAATTTGATTTGCACCGGGTTCATCAATGCGGCGGACGGCAAAAAGATGAGTAAAAAGCTAAAAAACTACACCGATCCGATGGAGCTGATGGATAAAACGTCGGCCGATAGTTTCCGTTTTCTCATGCTATCTAGTCCGCTGACAAATGGCGAGAACTTTGCATTAGCGGATAAGGATGTCATGGATGTGGCGCGCAAGCTCAGCATGATTTGGAATATGTATGATTTCTTCACGATGTATGCCGAGGTTGACGGTTGGGAATTTGACGGCGAGCTGAAAGATCCGCTCGGTGAGTTGACCAATCCGTTGGACATTTGGATTGTTAGCCGCTTACATCAATTGGTGAACGATGTTGAAAAGGGTCTTGATGATTACAATTTACAAGATGCCACCAAGCCGATTTTGCCATTCCTGGACGACGCGTCCAACTGGTACGTCCGCCGCAGCCGCCGCCGCTTCTGGAAGTCGGAGGATGATGGCGACAAGAACGATGCTTATCGCACGCTACATTACGTGCTGGTGCGCCTGAGCTATATTCTGGCGCCATTTACGCCGTTCTTGGCTGAGGAATTGTATCATAATTTGACGAGTGATAATGAATCAATTCATTTGAAGGATTGGTTGGCAGCTGGTGAGGCGAATAAGCAGGTGCTGGCTGATATGGCTCGGACACGCGAATTGATCAACAACGGCCTTAGTTTGCGGATGAAACAGGATGAGTACCAAGCATCGATCAAGGTTCGCCAGCCGCTGCAATGTGCGGCATATGCGGGTGCGAAATTGGCTGAGTACTACGAGCAGATCATGGCTGAGGAGCTAAATGTTAAGGAAATTCGCTGGATTGAGAATCTAGACGAACACTTGGCTGATTATGACGTGACCGAGGGCGTGATCAAGCCAGAGAATTGGATCGAAATTAGCAAGCAATTGACGCCCGAGCTCAAACGCGAAGGCCTGATGCGCGAGATCATTCGCCACGTCCAGAGTGCGCGTAAAAAGGCGGGATTGCAGGTGGACGACCGGATTGAGCTTGGCATCACTAGTAGAGACTCAGAAATCGCTCAGGCTGTCGATACATTTGCCGATACCATCAAGGCCGAGACGCTGGCTATAAAACTGGGTCCTGCGGCGGACGATATGGAAAAATACGATGCTAAAGTTGACGGTAAACCAGTAGAAATCTATCTGAGAAAGGCTGATTAGTAATAAAGAAGCTACAATAAAATGGTCTCCTAGGCGCGAGGAGGCTATTTTATTGACTTTACATGATTTTTATGTTAATATAGTTATTAGTTGTTAATAAATATAAAAATATGCAAAATATATTCAAAAAATTATTCGGTCATAAGGTAGGATTTTTACCAGTTGATCCGCTGGCGGATGGACTTGCTGAAGAGATTGCTAAGGAACGCCGGGAGCCGCAAGTGATTCGCCTAGATGCTGATGAGGTGGAGGATATTCGTCGTTTTTGGAGTAGCGTCAACGATAGTATTGATGAGTAGTGTATAATTAGCTCATGGTATGTGAGTTCCTAACGGTTTTTGCGCGCGCTGGTGGTGGTGGATCAAGTTCTGGCGGCGGAGGCGGTGCTGTTGTCCTTATTGCGTTACCGGGTATTGTTGCTGCGTCAGTCTCTGAACCGGTTAAAAAACGAACCCAATCGAAAGCAGCGGGCGCGGCTGTCGGTCTTGCTGCCGGTTTGCTGGTAAGCTTGCTATATTTATTAGGCGGTGCGATATGGTTTATTATTGCGCTTATTTCAGCAGTTATCGGCGCGGTAGCTGGGGCGCTTACTGATAAATTAAGGCGTTTTCGTCGGAACAGTCAAGCCGCCCAGCAAGCCGTTCAGCAGGCATCAATGCAGGATAGCACCTGGAATGAGCAGGCGATTATTTCCTATGCCACGACAGTTTTTAATCGATTCCAGTATGATTGGGAGCGATTGGATCTGACGTCGATTCAGCAATATACCACGCCAAATTATGCGCGGCACATCGGACTAATGTTGTATGCTTTACAACAAATGGGACGAATCAACCAAATGAGCAACGTGTCGATAAGCGAAGCGGTAATTACTCAAGCCTACGATGATCAGGACGATCAAAATGATCGGGTGAGCGTCGGGTTCGTGGCGTCAGCGGATGATAAATTGATTGAAAATAGTTTGCTGATTTATCGCGACACTGAGGAATTCGGCGAGCAGTGGAACTTCGTACGTTCAGGCAATGGCTGGCTGCTGGACGGTATTGATCAGGCGACGGAAGATTCGGCGCAGTTCATCGCTTCAATGCGGCAATTTGCCGCGCAATATAATATGTACTTCAGTCCCGACTGGGGGCGTTTGTTATTGCCGACTCGCGGCGAGTTATTTAAGCGCGGCTTCCAGGTTGCCGATATCAACAATCACATCATCGGTTTTTGGACGGGTAATCTGCTGGTGCAGCTGTATACGTATAATAAGCCGATCGGCGAAGATAATATGGAATATTATATCGTCGGGCAGGTTAACTTGCCAAAATCTTACGGCGGTATTTTAGTGGAACGCCCGGATTCGCGTTTGTTAAAACGATTCAAAGCGCCGTCGGGTTATAAAAAAGTCCAGATGGAGTGGAGTGATTTTAATAAGCGTTACCAGGTGTATGCCACCGATGAAAACCAAGTAACCAGCTTTGAACTGCTTAATCCCAGCTTCATGGCGTGGCTGTACGACCAGAATATTAAGGTTAATATTGAGGTGGTGGATAATGTTGTTTATCTCTATTCCAGGATTGCCGAGGGCGAGATGCGCTATGCGGAAATGATGGATATTTTACAGAAATCGCATAAAGAACTGA
>CAURVB010000006.1:0-27555 GCA_963528615.1 uncultured Candidatus Saccharibacteria bacterium
TGATCTCCAGGTGCTTGTCGGCAACGTCTTGACCCTGAGCGGCGTAAATGCGCAGGACTTCGTTAATGATGTAACGCTGCGTGGCTTCGACGCCCTTGAGACGCATCAAGTCGTGCAGATTCAATGAACCAGCTGTCAAGCGGTCACCAGCCTCGACGACGTCGTTAGCTTTTACGACCAATTGCATGGTGCCTGGGATTTCATAACGAGCTGGGGCGCCAGCTTCAGCAGCGACCACTAGCGTGTCTTCGGCTGCTTCAACCACGCCGTCAAATGGTGCGACCAGCGGACGAGTGTCTCCCTCGCCAGCTGCTAGCACGTCGCCAGCCTTGACGCTTGAACCGGCCTTGACCACGATGGTTCGGCCGTCTAGCGGTAAGCGCTCAACTTTACCAGATTCTGGAGTAACTTGGACGATGTACTTTTTGCCATCTTCCCAAACGTCAACTAACCCGGCAATTTCTGTAACAAACGCCTGACCCTTTGGTGTGCGCGCCTCGAACAATTCTTCAACACGTGGCAGACCCTGGGTGATGTCACCACCAGCCACACCGGAGTTGTGGAAGGTACGCAGGGTCAGCTGAGTACCCGGCTCACCGACTGACTGAGCAGCGATGACACCGACTGGCTGATGATTACCGACCAATTTACCAGTTGACATATCAACACCGTAGCTGCGCTGCGGGATGCCATTGAGGTTGTTGGTCGACAAGACTGATTGAATCTTGACGCTCTGGACGCTTTCATCGTCATCAATTGAGTCAGCAATTTCCCGGGTGATCAATTCGTCCTTGTTGACGTGACCTGGAATCGTCTCAGCAGCATACCGACCAGCCAAGCGGTTCGAGAAGTCGATCATCGTTTCCTCAGTTTCTGAGCGGTAGATTGCATAACCTTCGTCGTCACCTTCAACATCCTCAACTGTGAAGACGTCCTGTGCCACGTCGACCAAACGACGAGTCAAATAACCTGAGTCAGCAGTCTTGAGCGCGGTGTCGATCAGACCCTTACGCGCACCACGAGTCGCCACAAAGGCCTCAAGGCTGGACAGACCGCCAGTGTAGGAGCTACGGATTGGCAGCTCAATTTCGTGGTTGGTCGCGTCCATCTGGATACCAATCATGGCGCTCGCCAGCTTCACATTGGAGATGTCACCACGAGCACCAGAGTTAACCATCATGGAGATGCTGGTGTCCATGTGCGCCAACTGGTCTTTTAAGAAAGCAGTGATCTTATTGTCAACGTTTCGCCAAGCATTCACTGTCAAGTTGTAGCGCTCTTCCTCAGTGATCAAACCTTGGTCGAACTGTTCAGAAATCAAAGCCGCTTTGGCGTCACCCTCAGCCACAAACTCAGGAATCTCATCAAAGTGCACGTAGTCGGTCATGCCAGTTGACACCGCTGCAGTCGTCGCGAAGCGGAAGGCCTGACCCTTCATGCGGTCAGCGATTTTGGCGGTCTCTTCAGCACCGTACTTGTTGAAGATCTGTGCCAATACTTTCTTTAGCTGTTTCTTGGTTTGAACGTTGTTGTCGTATGGGAAGTCCTCTGGCAGAATCTCGTTGAAGAAGACACGACCCAAGGTTGTCTGGCGTAATTTGCCCTTGGCATAGATGCGAATTGGCGTTTGTAGCTGAATCGTACCCTTATCGTACGCCATCTCTGCCTCGTAGACAGAGCTGTAGGTTTTGATATCGTCAGTCTGAGCTTGAGGCTTGTCGTAAGTCAGGTAGTAGTTACCAAGCACGATGTCCTGTGAAATGTGCAGAACTGGCGCACCATCAGCAGGCTTCAGCAAGTTGGCGGTTGCGCTCATCAATTCACGAGCTTCAGCCTGCGCTTCCTTTGATAGCGGCAAGTGGACCGCCATCTGATCACCGTCAAAGTCGGCGTTAAAGCCTGCACAGACTAATGGGTGAAGCTGAATCGCCTTACCTTCAACCAAAACTGGCTGGAAAGCTTGAATTGACAAACGGTGCAAACTTGGTGCGCGGTTAAGCAGAACGTACTTACCTTCAATTGCTGAATCAAGCGCGTCCCAAACCACTGCCTCGCCAGCCTCAATTAGGCGTGAAGCTGAGCGAATATTGTGCGCAAATTCGTTCTTAATCAACCAGCTAATGACAAACGGCTTAAATAGCTCCAGAGCCATTTGTTTTGGCAGACCACACTGATGAATCTTCAATTTTGGACCAACCACAATCACCGAACGACCAGAATAGTCAACGCGCTTACCAAGAAGATTCTGGCGGAAGCGGCCTTGCTTGCCCTTTAACATGTCGCTCAAGCTCTTCAGGCTGCGGCGACCGCCAGTCGAGCTGACCGCCCGGCCGCGCGATGCTGAATTGTCAATCAAAGCGTCAACTGCTTCCTGCAGCATGCGCTTTTCATTACGCTGAATCACTTCCGGCGCGTTCAGTTCAACCAACTTCTTCAAGCGGTTATTACGGTTGATAATCCGGCGGTACAGATCATTCAAGTCTGATGTCGCGAACCGGCCGCCGCTTAGAGCCACCATCGGGCGAAGATCCGGAGGAATCACCGGCAGAACGGTCATACACAGGCTGGACGGCTTAATGCCGGCAGTTTCCATACTTTCCAGCATTTTCAGGCGTTTGAGCAATTTCTTTTGCCGCTGGCCTTTCGCGCCCTCGGCTTCTTCGGTCAATTTAGCGATGAGCTTCGGCAGGTCGATTTCATCGAGCAGCGCCTTCACCGCGCTTGCGCCCATGCCAACCTCAATCAGCTCGTCGTATTCTTCCGGCAAATTGCGATATTCAGTCTCTGAAATCAGCGCGCCCTTATTCAAGCTCTCCAATTGAGATTTCTTACCAATGTAGTTTTCTTCAAGCTCCTCAACTTCGCGGCTTTGTTCCTTGGCTAGCTGCTTGATATCAGCGCCATCTTCCTCCGCCATTTTCTCATAGCGAATTTTAATGGCTTTACGCGCCAAATCAGTTTCCGCCTCCAGATCCGCCAGGTATTGATCGCGAGTTTCTTCGTCGACGTTCAGAATGACGTACGTGGCAAAGTAAACGATTTTTTCAATGTTACGGACGGTCATGCCCAGCAGCTGGCTCATAGCGCTCGGCGTGCCGCGCATAAACCAGATGTGCGCCACTGGTGCGGCCAGCTGAATGTGACCCATGCGCTCGCGGCGGACAATTGATTTGGTGACTAGTTCGCCGTTTTTATCGACGGCAGCTTCGCGCGAACGTACGCCCTTGAGTTTGGAATCGTGCGGATTGATATCCTTGACTGGGCCAAAGATTCGCTCGCAGAACAAGCCGTCGCGCTCTGGCTTTTGGGTGCGATAGTTAATTGTCTCTGGCTTCAAGACCTCGCCGTAGCTCCATTTCAGAATGTCTTCTGGGCTAGCTACCGCCAAACGAACCGCGTCAAAATCGCTGATGCCCGTTGCGTTAAATGCAGAATTTGCCATCTTACGCGTCCTCCTTTATTTCTTCTACTTCATCAATATCTTGCACGCTCATACCACCATCAATTTCACCGATGTCGTCTGACTCGTCCAAGTAAACTTCTTCTTTTTCTTCATTGGCAGCAGCTACTGTCTTATCTTCTGGACCGCTTGAAGCGATGACATGCTCAGCGTCAACTGTTGCTTCGTCATCAACCAAGTCAACTCGAAGACCCAGACCTTGAAGTTCCTTAACCAACACGTTGAAGGATTCTGGAAGTTTTGGACCGACGATTGGCTCATCTTTGATGATTGACTCGTAGGCTTTGGCACGACCATAAACGTCATCGGACTTAATTGTCAACATTTCCTGCAAGGTTGCAGCGGCACCGTAAGCTTCCAATGCCCAAACCTCCATCTCACCGAAGCGCTGACCACCGTTCTGAGCCTTACCACCAAGCGGCTGCTGAGTGACCATAGTGTATGGACCAGTTGAGCGAGCGTGAATTTTATCAGAGACCATGTGGTGCAGTTTGATCATGTGCATCACACCGACTGTGGTGCGCTCTTCAAAAGCCTCACCAGTGCGACCATCGAATAGTTGTGATTTACCGTCACGTGCTAGTCCTGCTTTTTCTAGTTCATCGGAGATTTTCTGACTTGGCACACCATTAAATGACGGCGTTGCCACGCGGTAACCCAATGCTCGAGCAGCCATACCAAGGTGAGTTTCAAACAGCTGACCGAGATTCATACGGCTCGGCACACCGAGTGGGTTCAAAATCACATCAACTGGCGTACCGTCTTCCAGGAACGGCATATCCTCAACTGGTAGAACTTTCGCCACGACACCCTTGTTTCCAAAGCGTCCAGCCATCTTATCACCAACACCAATTTTTCGTAGTTGTGCGACGAAGATCTGGATTTGCATCAAGACACCAGCCTTCAATTCATGGCCATTTTCACGGCTAAAAATCTTCACTCCGACAACTTTACCACCACCAGCATTATTCATACGCTGTGAAGTATCGCGAACGTCCTTGGCCTTTTCGCCGAAGATAGCGCGAAGCAGACGCTCCTCAGAGCTCAACTCCTGTTCACCCTTTGGCGTAATCTTGCCAACTAAGACATCGCCCGCCTTAACCTCAGAACCAATTTGAACAATTCCATCCTCGTCCAAGTGACGCAAGCTTTCCTCGGAAACATTTGGAATATCACGCGTCACAATCTCTGGTCCAAGCTTGGTCTCACGGACTTCAACGGTGTAATCCTTAATATTGATACTAGTCAATCGATCATCTTCAACCAAACGACGGCTCATGATAATAGCGTCTTCCATGTTGTAACCACCCCATGGCATAAAGGCTACCAACAAGTTGCGCCCTAACGCGATTTCACCTTCAGCAATTGACGCCCCTTCAATAAGAATATCACCCTTGGACACCTTATCTCCACGCTCAACACGAACTTTTTGGTTGTAGCAGCGATCGTCATTATTCTTAACAAAATGTTTCAAGGTGTAAATCTTTACGCCATCAGCGTATTTAACATGAATTTCGTCAGCATCAGCACGAACAACTTCACCATCAGCCTCAGCTTGAATTAAATGACCGCTATTTTCAGCCACTGCTCTTTCAATCCCCGTACCAACCGTAGCTGGCTCTGGAGTAAGAAGTGGCACTGCTTGGCGCTGCATGTTTGAACCGGTCAAGGCACGGTCAACGCGGGTTTTCTCAATAAATGGCACCAGCGCCGCAGTTGAGCCTAAGATTTGGCGATGCGCCGCGTCCATGAAAGTAACCTGATCGGCGTCAACTTGCGACGGCTGCATATTGTTGCGGGCATTAACGCGCTCATCACGGAAGCTACCATCTTCATTCAAAACCTCACCAGCGTCAGCAATAACCTCGCCCAACTCCTGCGAGGCATCCAGATAAACAAGTTCGTCAGTCACCCGACCATCTTTTACGCGAAGATACGGGGTTTCAATGAAGCCATACTCATTAACCCGGGCATAGGTCGCCAAGTTCAGCACCAAACCGACGTTTGCGCCTTCTGGCGTTTCCACTGAACAGATACGACCATAATGTGTCGGGTGGGCGTCGCGAACTTCAAATCCAGCACGCTCACGACTCAAACCGCCAGGGCCAGTCGAACTTAGGCGTCGCTTGTGGCTCAGCTCTGACAATGGGTTAACCTCGTCGAGCAATTGAGAAAGCTGGCTCGAGGTAAAGAATTCACGCACTGCAGCCACCACTGGACGAGCATTAATTAATTGACTTGGCGTAACGCTTTCCAGATCAGCTACGCTCATGCGGTCCATGGCGTTACGCTGCATTCTGAGCATACCGACACGGAACTGACGGGCAATCAGCTCACCAACCAAACGAACGCGGCGATTATTCAACGCGTCAATATCATCAGCTGGCTCCTGGGTGTTGTTTAGGCGAATCACTTCACGCAGAATTGCCACCAAGTCGCTCATCTGCAGCGTGCGATTTTCGGTCGTATTAGCAACATCTAGACCCAAACGCTGGTTAATCTTATAACGACCAACACGGGAGTAATCAAACCGCTTGAAATCAAAGAACATCCGCTCAATCATCTGACGAGCATTATCAACCGTTGCCAAATCGCCTGGACGCAAACGACGATAAACCTCAATTAGCGCCTCATTCGCACCACGCGCCGTGTCCTTGTCTAGAGTTTCCTCAATATACTTTACGTCACCTGTGTCGATATCAGCAAACAATTCTTTAATCTCGCTAGTCTTTGGATAACCCAAAGCCCGCAACAATGTCGTTGCTGGGATCTTACGACGGCGATCAATCTTTACGTAAATCGCACCGTTAGAAGCCGTTTCAAACTCCATCCATGCACCACGACCCGGGATAATCTTTGCACCGTAATAGTTACGTCCAGCCACTGTATCAGCCGTAAAGAATACGCCCGCTGAACGAATCAATTGACTAACAACCACTCGCTCCGTGCCGTTAATAACAAACGTACCACGATCGGTCATCCATGGATATTCACCGAGGTAAATCTCTTGCTCCTCAACCAAACCGGTTGTCTTGTTGGTCAATTCAACCGTCGCGTGTAGAGGCGCTTCAAATGTCAAGTTATTTTCTTTAGCAAACTGGTCGGTGCTTTTTGGCTCGCCAAAATAATATTTGCCAAATCTTAGCGACAATTTTTGACCAGTGTAATCGTCGATTGGATTAATTTCTGAAAATATTTCGCTCAAACCTTCCTCGACGAACCAGCGCCAAGAATCTTTTTGGTGAGCGATTAGGTTTGGCAGCGGCAGGGCGTTATCACCAGAGGTGAAATAGACGCGATCGCTGCTTGTGGATGGTTTTTTTGCCACAGGCGTAAACACTCCTCGCTTGTTTAGTGGTTAATAGACGGCCGTGAAGATCTCTAATCCATAGCCTAAAACCACGATTTGCCCGCTCGCAATTTTCACCCGCCATGAATACACTACTTCTCTGAGTGTTCATTATGACGGAGATCGTCAATAAAATCAAGGGGTTTTACGGGGATTTATTAAGCGGCAACTGGAATTTCTTCAGTAGACCCAGTGCGAGCTGGAACGGGGTCGAGCGGACTTTCTAAAAAAGCACCCAGAAGAGGACGAGCAGCATTACTTAGAGCTTTGCGTATGTAACTAATCTGAGGGATCTCAAACTCCACATCATGCCGAAAGTAAAGCCCAGACACTCCGCCTACAACACCGAACGACCCTCCCTCTCCACCACGCTTTTCATAAGTACGAGGATTAATACTCCTAACAGCATCAGCAAATCTCTCATTAGCACCAGGAGAGGCGTAAGCGCAAAGCTTAGTGACTCTGCTTCCCATGGATCGACCAAAGTCCTTTCGTGCCTGATCTACCATACTCTGGAGATAACCTGGCCAAGCCTCCTCAGCATCAGCACTCGCGCCAAAAATCTCCATATACATAGGCCTACCCGCTTGACTATCACCATATTGCGGAGCAGCTCTACCCCTTTTAATAGTCACTCTCGCAGCAGCCAGTAAAGCACTACTACCTAACCCCTGTACCACATAAATTCCAGAATCCTGCCTACTCACCTCACGTCGTAAATTATCTGGACTATTGTTGCCATAAATAATACACATCAACCCAGGATCTGTCTTCTTTCCATCAGTAAGACTTTCGGCTCCCGACCACATATCACAGATGGCCATTTGAGTCTCACGGTCTATACGATCTGGAGTCAGTCTACCTATCTCTACCCTCATTCCTGCTTACCCCTTCCGTTACTTTAATTTTATTCACCAGCATATCATGGATTTCCTCAATTGTCCCGTCTGCCGAAATTACTGGAATATCGTACTTCTTCGCAATTTCCAGATAGCCATTGGTGATTTTCTCTTGAAAATCCTGCCCGCGCGACTCAAAAGTGTCGGGATTTTTCAGCTCGCCGCGCATGGCGATTCGCTTTACCCGCTTGTCATGGCTCAGGCTCAGAACGATCATAACATCTGGGCGCAAATACTTCTCATCGGTAAATAATTTTGTTAGCCGCACGATTTCCGCCTCGTCATATCCCTCGGCTTGACCCTGATAAACCAGCGTTGAAATGTAATTGCGCGCACTCAGGACAATCTCTCCGCGCTGCAAGGCTGGCTGGATTTTCTCGCGCCACAGTTCCCGCCGCGCCGCCGAAAATAACGCCACGTTAACAGCCGCCGACCGCGCCAAATCGCCGTTTTTAATGACGTTCCGTAGTTCGTTAGCTATCGGCGTTGATTTTTCCGGGTCATCGCTGCCCGGCTCCTCAACCACACAAACCGTCTGTCCGCGCGCCCGAAAATACTCCGCCAGTTTCGCTACTTGCGTTGACTTGCCCGTACCGTCGTTACCCTCGATGACGATATACTTTCCCACACAACTCACCGCTTACCTCCCAATTAAAATATGCGGCTTTTTCAAAAATATCAACCATCTTTTAGGCTTATTATCAATTTTTATCAAATGAGCATGCTGATGAATCACCGACTTCGTCTTATTTCCAGGTGACCGAGCATAGATAGAATAGCCATCAACTTCAAACCGCGCGACCTGATCCATATAGTCAATTTTCTCTTCATCAGTCAATTCGCCCAGTGAAGCCACGTGTCGCCTAGGGATCACCATCAAATGCTGCTTTACACCACAACCGTCCCATAGGTCATAGCCAAACCGATTTTTTATAATCAAACAATGCTTTGTCTTTTCAATAACTTGGCTCGTTGGATGTTGTACTAATCGACAAAAAACACAACCATTAGTCCTATGCTTTTTTCGATAATCGCTATAGCTTTTTTCTTTTGCCCGCCAACGAGTCGTTGATCCAGACCGCATCACCGCACACCCTCACTAAGTCCTGAAATTTCTGCTGGTCTGTTCCGCTTATCTTTAAACGCTCGCGGTAGCATCATTTCAGGTCGCCAAGTTTTTATCAATTCGTCCAAATCGTCAGTGTGCTGATATTTGCCACTGACACCATCACGCCCACCTGCATAGCCACCGTCAACCGGACCAGTATGATGAAAAATCAGCTGCCCAACACGTTCGCCGACTGGCAGCACCACGCTCTCATGCTTGTTCAAATTGTAAATCTCAAGCGTAATCCGATTTATATACCCAGGATCAACCCAACCCGCGTCAAAGCACACCGCCACACCGTTTCTGCCCCATGAACTGCGGCTTTTTACCTCAGCCGCGCCGCCATGCGCCCGAATTCCCACGAACTCATGCGTATGTGCTAAAATTCTTTCACCAGGCTTCAAAACGATTATCGGATGATCTGGCGGAATATTCTGAAACTCCCGAAAGCCATGCCGCTTACACCACTCGGCATGCGGTACTGCCGTCAGTGGCCCTTTAAAATATCGATCCACTTCCGCCTCGTCAAACGGATTATATACCCGAGATATCTCGTCATATTCCTGTTTATAAAAATTAAAGCCTAGCGTGAAATCCAAGCTGGCTTCTGATACATTCTTTGAGTTGAACGGCGTACAGACAATTGTTCCATTATCAATTGCCGCTAATATTTCTTTATTTGAATACACGCTCACTAATTACCTCCCGTTGCGTGATTTTTCTACCAAATCCCATTATGGCAAGTTTCCGTGTTTCCATCAAGCTTTTCGTAAATTTTACATCATGATAGACTAAACTTATGGAGAAAGCTATCATCGTTGCCTATGATAAAAATCGTGCTATTGGACGAAATGGCGATTTGCCATGGGGTCGAAGCTTACCAGCGGATTTGGCGCATTTCAAGAAGTTGACTAAAGGTGGCAATGTCATTATGGGTCGAAAAACTTTTGAATCAATCGGCTGCCGTCCGCTGCCAGAGCGCGAGAATATTGTCATTTCCTCACGGCCGACTGGCGTTAAAAAAGTATTGACGGTCATGGACTTGCCGAGCGCCTTGGCTTTATCACGCTACCCGACTTTCATCATCGGCGGCGCCCGGGTATATAGAGATGCGCTGAAAACGCCAGAGATTGACACTATTTACGCCACTGAGATCGACGCTGCATTTTCAGACACTGACGTCTTTTTCCCGGATATTGACATGACTATCTGGGAAGAGACCGACCGTGTTCATCGCCCGGCAGACGAAGCTAATGTCTATGCTTTTGACTTTGTGATCTACCAGCGAAAACCCGTGGCACGACAGTGTCTTACACCGCAATCGGCGCTTTGATCGGCGGGTGGTACTCATAACCTTCCAGGCGAATATCGTCAATGGTGAAATCGTCGATATGTTTGACGTCAGGGTTGAGCCACAATTTCGGCAGCGGCAGCGGCTGACGTGATAGCTGCTCGTCGACCTGCGCGTGGTGATTATTATAAATATGCGCGCTATTCAGGGTGTGGATGAATTCGCCCGGCTGCTTATCCGTCACTTGAGCGATCATCGACAGCAGCAGGGAGTAGCTGGCGATATTAAACGGCACGCCGAGGAACATGTCCGCCGAACGCTGGGTCAGCGCTAAGTCAAACTTGTCTTTCTCGCCGTCCCCGCCTGGCCGAACATTGAACTGGAACATAGTGTGGCACGGCGGCAGTCCACCCGACCGCACAATGTCATCGATTTCCGCCACGTTCCAGGCGCTGACAATGTTGCGCCGCGACGTTGGATTATTCTGTATCATGTCGATGGCGTTTTGGATTTGGTCAATCGTCCTGCCCTTGCCGTCCGGCCATTTCCGCCACTGCACGCCGTAGACTGGTCCCAAGTTACCCCACTTCTCAGCAAACGCGTGATCGGTCGCAATTTTTTTAATAAACACCTTCATACCAGCGCGCCACTCCTCGCCGTTGATCTCTGGAATGTCCTGTCCGGTTTTTTCCAAATAATTCTTGTACGGCCACTCGTCCCAAATATGCACGCCGTTTTGCGCCAGATATTCGATGTTGCCCGTGCCCTTGAGAAACCACAGCAGTTCGTGCGCCACGCTGGTAAAATACAATTTCTTGGTAGTCATCGCCGGAAACCCGTCCGCCAAATCATACCGCGTTTGCACGCCAAACACTTCCGTCGTGCCGGTGCCGGTGCGGTCGCCTTTTTTTACGCCGCTGTCACGGACATGCCGTAGGGCGTCTAAATATTGTCTCATAATCCCTCCTTGCCTTTCCTCAATTATGGCAATATCTCAGCATAACCACAAGCGAAAATGGCGGTAGTTTTAACAACGTTAAGTTATATTTAGGAATATTTCATAACTTATAGTGCTAGGAATAGTGTTTGTGCTTCAATTTGCACTACAGGAGTTATATACTGAGTAGTATGTACGTGCGAACTGCGGCAAGAGAATACATATCCCCAAAAAGTCCAGAAGGACGGGATAATGTCGTCATGAATGATCTGCAGCTGCCAGTGTACGAGCTTGACGATAGCAGTATGCTAATTCACGATGTTGTTTGGGGAGACTGTAAAATTGGCGATAGGCAGCCGTATGACTCTCTCCTGCTGGAGCTGGCTCGCTCGCCGCTGTTCCGCCGGCTTCAGGCGGTCGAGCAGTTAACATTGCCGCCGCACTTTGCAACTTTACCGAACACGACGTACTTTTCCCGGTGGCAGCATATCTGGGGAAGTTTGGCATTTGTTCGCAAGATGACAGAGGGTGACGACCGATTCGATGACCGGCAAAGAACTGTTCTGGAGCTGAGGACATTATTTTCTGATGTCGGACAGACTGCTTTTTCACACTTGGGAGACTGGATATTTCAGGGTGTTCAAGGAGGCGAGAATCTACATGATCAGGATTTGCGGGAGCTACTAGAAGTATTTGGCGTTGATAATCTACTGGAAAAATATGGATTAACGCTCGACGAGACGGTATTCCCAGAGATTGACGACTGGGTAGAGTGCCCATCGCCTGATTTGTGTGTTGACCGAGTTGATTATGGTCTACGCGAAATTCTGCGCTGGTCTGGCAAGGTTGCTAATATCTATCCTTATGAACATAGTCTGCAAAATCCACAGTCACTTTTTAGAATTAACGATCAATATATGCTGGAGGTGACAAATGAAGATTTTGCACGGCGATTTGCAGCTGGGTATAGTATTTTACCGACCGAGCACTGGAATCAACCTGTTCATCGTCTACAGCTAGAATTACTACAAACAGCGGTAAAGCGAGCCTTGTTAGAAAGTTATTTTAGCGACGGCATTGATCTAAGATATCCAGTACATCCGCGCGATCGGATATATGGTATTGATTCGGACTTCCGGTTTGCTCTGTCTATGGTTGGTGACGGTGGCGCACTATCTCGGACGATGCAGACTATCGCTTCCGATCAGCGCCAGGCATATATCACAGCCAGACAGCTCGACTTAAGCTATTTGCTGTCCAATGTTAGCTCATCATTCCCCGACTTCCCTGATCCGCTGAAATCATATTGCCACCCCTCAGAAGAGTTTGGTCTCGTTTCTCCACACGTAGAAGTCGCCAGAGACGATGAAGCGAGACAAGGAGCTTCTCGGGAAATGGGTCGTATTTCACTCGGGCTACCGCCAATGAAACCACGACTAATTGATCCTGCTGTTTTGATAGATGGGCAGACTATACGGCTGAGCAAGATTGATCCAAGCTTTGAAAACTATTTGACAGGACAAACTGAAGTAATGCGGCGCGGCTATTGGTCGGAGCTGATGGTCAATAAAAATTTTGGCAAAAAGATACTTGAACTATATCAGCGCGTTAATGACGGCTGGCCAGGCGCTATCCGGCAGCCGCGTAATTCAGATAACTTGCGAGAAATTGTGGGGCAAGCTGGATTATATGGTGCCGGTAATCGGTTTGACGGCATTTATGAAATATGAACTTGAGACACGCCATCTGCTTTAGTAGCCTGCAGAGAATTACCTATACTATTATCCATTATTTAAGGGCTGTCACTATTAAAAATAACGCCAACAAATTTATGACAATTTGCTCAATACCTTATCCACCAGCCCGTACTGTACTGCTTCCTGAGGGCTCATCCAGTAGTCGCGCTCCATGTCGGCCTTGACTTTATTGAGCTTCTGTCCGGTGTTTTTGGCCATGATTTTGGCCAGCATCTCTTTCACTTCCAGCGTTTCCTTCAGGTCGATTTCCATGTCGGTCACCTTGCCGCGCGTGCCGCTTGACGGCTGATGGATCATCACCTTGGCGTGCGGCAGGCAAAACCGCTTGCCTTTGGCGCCGCTTGAAAGCAGAAACGCGCCCATGCTAGCCTGCAGACCAATGCCGTAGGTCGCCACGTCCGGCTTGATAAAATTCATGGTGTCGTAAATCGCCATGCCATCATACACACTGCCGCCCGGGCTATTGATATAGAGCGAGATGTCTGCCTGCGGGTCAACGTACGCCAGGTGCAGTAACTGCGCCACCACGCTGTTAGCAGTATGCTCGTTAACCTCCTCGCCGAGGAAAATAATCCGCTCATTGAGCAGCCGCGAATAAATATCAAACGCCCGCTCGCCGTCGGCTGACTTTTCGATGACGGTGGGAATGAGGTACGATTTTGGCGAACTCATCTTATTTCTTTGTATTTAATTCTACTAATTTAGCGACCGTTTTATCGGTGATCATTCGATTGGCAATGTCGCGGTGGACATTTGGATTGTCAAACTGCTCTAGCATCTTCTTGTCGTTGCCATACTGTTGCTTAAAGGCATCAATTTGCGCCTGAATTTCATCACGGGAAGCATCAACCTTCAATTCTTTTGACAATTCTGCCAACACCAAACCAGCCTTAACTCGTTTCTCTGCCGCTGGGCGAGCCTCTTTCTTCATCCATTCATCTTTATCCTTAAAGCCTTGAGTCTTCAAGTAGCTATCCAAACTTAGCCCGCTATACATCAAATTCTGTGTCAAATCACGCTCAATCGACCGCAACTGATCTTCGATCAGCAACTCCGGTAGCGCCACCTTACTCTTTTCTGCTAATTCACTGACCAACGCGTCCTTAAATTTTTCTCCAGCTTCACGCTCTTTTTGTGCCGTCAACTCACGCTTGATATCTTCTTTTACCTCTTTCATCTCTGAAAAAGGACCGCACTTCGCAGCAAATTCATCATTCAATTCCGGCAATTTCAGCTCATTAACTTTATGGAGTTTTACGGTAAAAATTACCTTTTGGCCAGCCAAACTCTCTGCGTGATAATCCTTAGGGAATGTCAATTCAAGATCAAACTCCTCACCAGCTTTATGGCCAATTACACCCTCTTCAAATCCCGGAATAAACTGACCATCACCGAGCTTTAAGCTATATTCCTTCGCCGAGCCACCTTCGAACGCCACGCCGTCTTTTTTACCAGTAAAGTCAATCACTGCTTCATCGCCAGCCTTAGCGGCACGCTTGACTTCTGATTTTTCCGCAGAGTTCTTCCGAATTCGCTCAATTACTTCATCGATTTCTTTTGCTTCGACTTTAACAGCTTCTTTTTTCGCCTTTAATTTCTTATAATCGCCCAGCTTAACTGGCGGAATAATTTCAACTTCAGCCGTAAATTCCAATTCCGCCCCTGGCACAAATTTCTTGACTTCAACACTTGGTCGTTCCAACGCCTGCAATTTTTCCTGCAAAAACGCCTCGGCCACTGCCTTTGATAAAGCATTTTCTAAAATTTGCTCCTGCAACGCGTTCGGGTTGACATGCTTAGCGGCCACGCTTGCCGGAACTTTACCTTTACGGAACCCTGGAACCTTAATATCGCGAGCTAACTTTGTTAAAGCAACCTGCTCAGCATCAGCTAATTCACTCGTACCCAGAGAAATCGTCAATTGAACTTTAGTATCTGATAATTTTTTTACAGTCGTCTTCATAAAGACTAATTATAACAGATATCAGATTAGAGCTCAAACGCCGCATCGTCGTCGCCATCATACCGACGATCTTTGACAATAGTCACAATTCGCTCAGCACCAACCTTTTGCTCATCAGACTCCACTAAGTTCCGAACCGTGTACGCGCCGCTAGCAATTTCGTCCTCACCTACAAACACCGCGAACGGAATTCGCTTTTTCAATGCCGCTTTTATTTGCTTGTCGATTTTTCGTCCAGTAATATCCAATTCCGCTCGCACACCTTCATCACGTAATTGTCGTGCCAAATCGTCCGCACCTGCCAGCGATTCTTTTGATACCGGGATGATATATACATCGGTTCGAGAAGGTAGCTTTGGTAACAAATCATGCACCTCCAAAAACTGCTGCATGGTTGTGGCACCCATACCAACACCTACCGTCGCAATTGGCTCAACACCAAACAATCCAACCAAACCATCATATCGTCCACCTCCGAACAGCGCCCGATTATTCTCCGGTGAATTGTCAAACAGCTCAAACACCATGCCCGTATAATAGTCCAAACCGCGCATAAGTGTTACGTCAAACACCGCATTTTCAATACCTTTTTGGCGTAGCAGCTGCATAACCTCACGAAGTTGTCGCACGCTATCATCATCCGCTAGTTCGCCTGGCAAATCATCAACCGATTTCATGCTAATCATCTTTGCCAATTTCGGCAGACCCTCGGCTGCTTGGCTACCAAAAATCTCAATAGCTTGTCTCTTAAATTCATCGGCAGAAATCTTATTTTTCTTATCCAACAGTTTCATCATCATAGTCGAGCCGACAATGTCCAGCTTCAAGAACTGGCTCATCAACCGATTTATCAATTGACGATTATTCACTCTGACCGTAAACATGTCTTGTTTGGCACCAAAGTTCATCACGCTAGCGTGACTTAGCTCAATAATCTCCGCATCCGCCGCGGCGCCATCCACGCCAAACAAATCTGCGTTCAATTGCCAAAACTCACGTTCACGCCCGCGCTGCGGCCTTTCATAACGCATAAAATTAGCGATGGAATATAGCCTGGCCGGCATGGCTAGTTCTTGGCGCTTGGCAGCCACCATGCGAGAAATCGACGGCGTCATCTCTGGACGAATCGCCACCATTCGACCGCCACGATCCTCAAAAGCATAGGTTTGCTCGCCCGCCAGTTCTTGACCTGACTTTGCTAGATAAATATCAAGCGGCTCCAATAGCGGCGCGCCGTATTCTTCGTAACCAAAACTCTCCGCCGTCTTATGCCAAACGTTGAAGATGTAATTCTGCAGACGCTTTTCCTCTGGAAAATAGTCCCGTGAACCTTTGTAATTCTGTGTCGATAAACTGCTCATGCTAACTCCATTATGTCATTATTTCTTATTTATAGCAATCAAAAACGCCGAGGTAGAACTCGGCGCATACAATAAAAAATCAGAGCTCTACCTCGGCAACACGTGTGGATGATGGAATTTGAATGAAATCATGGGACTATTATAGCACATTTTGCTGCAGCCAGCAATACATCGCTACAGTGGCTGCTGCGCCGACGTTGATGGAGCGAGTTGAGCCAAATTGCTCAATGGCGACGATTTTGTCTGCCACTTGCGCCATCTCCTCGGAGATTCCCGGCCCTTCCTGACCAAACACTAGTACCGCGCGCTTTGGTAAGGTCGTCTCTGACATATTGACGCTACCCGGGATGTTATCAATAGCAATAACTTCTCTGTTCTCAGCCCGCATCAGCTCGACAAACTCCGCCGCCGAGCCAACATAATGCACGTGCAAATATTTATCCGTCATCATGGCGCCGCGCTTGTTCCATTGCCGCCGACCGATGACGTAAATCTGCCGCACACCAAACGCATTGGCACTCCTGACGATCGTCCCCATATTAAAGTCCCGCTCGGTGTTCTCCAGAGCAATCACCAAGCCATGATCTACAGCGTCCAGTTCTTTCACAATCTCTGCCTCGCTCCGGCCTTTGAACTTATCAATTACATTTCGCGTATCTTGCATCTCTGTTATTTTAGCAAACGTTACGAGGAGGAAACAAGAAGTTGACAAAAAGCATTGACATTTTTTCATATATGTGATATATATATATCAGCTTTTGTTGACGAGTTGAGCAAATCCTTGTCCGAAAGTGAACATTGACAGGCAATCGCTACAAGGTGAGATTTTATTTCTTTTTTAAGCACCATAAGAGGGGTAAAATCTCATCTTGTACTGTAAAGAACAATACTTCACTGCAACCCGCAGAGATGAGGATCGAAGAGAAGGATTATCATGCTGTCTGAATACACTATTCGGAGCATCGTCACGTGCACAGAGAAGCTTGACTCCTGCTGGAGCGAGATTAGAGGGATCATTTATGACAAGTCTCGCGTGCAAGTTCAGACTTCAAGAGCAAAGAAGATTCTTAGCTCGAAAGAGCGATCTGTCAGAGAGTGCCTCAGACACCTCCACGGCGTCGCTAAAGACCTGGATAGCCAAGAGGTATCCACTCCGATGAGCTATATCCAAAAGAGACTGTCTCGGGGAATAGATAATACCGCCGTAAGTCTCGACAGACTGCAGAATTTCTTGCAGGAAGAAGCTTTCATTCGCCCCGAGTCCATCAAGAGGATCGAAGAACTCATGGCAACATTTGAGAGTTGTATCGAAGAGATTGGATATAACTCAGAAAATCTGAGAGATGAAATAGAAACGTGCTATTTCTACAGGCTCAAAGAGGACTCCTTCGGCTACGAAGCTGCGGACGAAGATAACTACTACGGTGACTGACTCCGCTCTCTGCACGACAAGTAATTTGTTCTTTTGCGATTGCCTGTCGTGTAGACCCTGGATTTTAGATTATTAAAAACCACCCGTACTCAGGGTGATTTTCTCATAGTAAAATAATTATCGAACCTTGGTGCGGATGAAAGGACTTGAACCTTCACGTACTTGCGTACACTAGCACCTGAAGCTAGCGCGTCTACCAATTCCGCCACATCCGCATGTGGACTACGCGTTATTATAGCCCAATTTCCGCCCAACATCAAGCTTGATTATGTAGCTTACACCACATATTTAGCTCTGCCGCTAATTCCTTCGGCTGCACTTCTGCCTTCACTCCAGGATTGAAAACGCCAGACGGGTCAAAAATACTCTTAACTTTGGCGTATAGCTGCTTTTCATCATCGGGCAAATTTTTATAAATAAAGTTGGCTTTCAATCGTCCATCGCCACCAAAGCCCGCAAACGAACCATTATGCTTATCGATAATTTGCGCCAATTCGCTAAGTAGCTGTAGAATCTTCTGGCGCTCGCTCACCTTTTTACTGTCAAATGTAGGATATAGGGCAATATAATCGCTTGAAAAATCGATAAAAATTGGTAAAGCCACACCATACTTCGTCTCTAACGACTTCAGGCTTTCAATAAAACCAGACATTTGGTCTGGCGCCATTAAAATCCCAGAAAAGGCCCGCGGTGTAATCATGTGAGGTTCGCTTGGCATTTCCGCCAGCGCCAATACAGAATGCAAGCTAAAGACGTCTTGTTCTTCCAGATTTATATTTTTTATGTCCACCGCCTCTGAGGATTCTAATTTTCTCATTAGCTTTTTCATCGCCTTATTGCGCGCCCGATCAGAAAACTCATCAAAAATAGCCAAAACCACTACGCCCTTAAAGCACTCCTTTGGCGCCCACTCAACAATTTTCCCTGCGATGGCCGCTTGACGGAAGAGCCTCCCATCAATCAACTCGACTGACGAGGCCTTGCTCCTTGTCGCCAATTCTATTGCCATCTGGGCGTCCGCTAATCGCTTATACGATGCTGCCACAACCGAATATTCCGGATGAACAAATTGAGCCTTCATAATAACCTCGCAAATCACCCCCAGACTTCCCTGACTGCCAACAAAAAGCGGCGTCAAGTCAAACGAACCATCCTTTTGCTTAACCCGAGAAATACCACTGTATCCCACTGTATCTGGCAGGTTTGGATCCATTTGCGAAATCAAATCGGCATTATCTGAGATTAAATTATCAATCTCTCGATAAATCTCACCCTCAAACGTAGATAAACCCTTTTTCTTACTCAGTTCACGCCGCGATACGCGCCCAGTCTGAATCACATCACCATTACTTAAAACGACCTCCAGCTGCTGGATGGATTTGGCGAGAGATCCATGCGTTCCCGATAAAATTCCGGCCGGAGCCGTGCTGATTGCGCCGCCAATCGTGCCATCTTCCGCCACATATCCCGTACGAGGCAGCCCCAATCCTTTATGGGTTGATAACGCCGCGTTAATTGCCGAGAGTGAAATTCCTGCCTGCACGTGAATCAGTTGCTGGCGAGGATCGATACCAACCACGTGATTCATGTAAGACCTTTCATCAATTGCAATGCCTTTATTTACTGCCGCACCCGTACCGTCGGTACCGTTACCTCGAACAAACACTGGCAGAATATGACCTTTTTCAGCCAATTGCGAGCAAAACCGCATTACTTTACGAATATCGTTCATACTAGCCGCACGAACAATCATCTCTGGCCGGCGCGCCACTAGTCCATTGTCAATCTCCACCTGATTCAAAGCAAAATCTTGAGACACAACCTCGCCACTCAAATGTTCATTCAGATATTTTGCAACCTTATTCATTAATCCTCCTTGGTCTATTACTTTAATTTTAGCATAAGCATGTGTAGTTGATAAGTGGAATTTGCTTTGCTATAATTAAGGATACGCGGAGTGGTGACTGCGTGGGTAACGTAAGTCATTAGTAAACACGCGGGAATATCTTTAATAATTGAATATGCGGATGTGGTGGAATTGGTAGACACGCATGCCTTAGGAGCATGTGCCTCACGGCGTGAAGGTTCAAGTCCTTTCATCCGCACCAGGGTTTTATTTTTACGGGAGATTAGCTCAGTTGGCTAGAGCGCACGATTCACATTCGTGAGGTCACAGGTTCGAGCCCTGTATTTCCCACCATCATTGCATTTTTGTAAAATATATGATATAATAAAAAGCGTAGTATTTAATAATCTACACTTTTTATTATTCCAGAGAAAATTACTGCAGAAATCGGTGTTTTTGATATTCCGCGATCCGAAGAAGAAAACTATAACCAGCCCATAGGCCTGGCAATCTGTGGCGGCACGGAGGACATAGCTAGGGTTACTATTGCTCTTGCCAACCACGGGCATCACAGCGACCTATATTCGCAACTACTAGAAGAGATAACCAACAAAGAGAGAATGCCTGGACTGTATTTTAATGGAGTGGACGCTTACGGATTTTTGAATAACACAGATAAACTACCGACAGTAAATTATATAGACAGAGGCGATAGTTATCGAAAAATAGCAGCCCAAGCGCTATATACAGCCTTCATGACCCAGTCCCACCTTTATATACCGGCTGACAATTCATTACGCTCTCTGCGGATTAGACGTAACCAGCTAGAAAAGGCAGTTTTTCAGACCTTGACTTAATATGTGGTATAATTAACGAGAATAAGGAGGTCTGCGTTAACATCAGACCATATTTTTATGAAGGACGCTAGCAAGATTCGAAATATTGCCATTATTGCCCACGTCGATCACGGCAAGACGACCATGGTTGATGGGCTACTCAAACAGTCGCGCACATTTCGCGACAATCAGGCCGAGATGAGCCAAGAATTGATCATGGATTCGGGCGATCAGGAGCACGAACGCGGTATCACCATCACCGCCAAACAGACCTCAATTTTTTACGGCGATTATAAAATCAACATCATCGACACGCCAGGGCACGCCGATTTCTCGGGCGAAGTCGAGCGGACGCTGCAGATGGCGGACGGCGTGCTGCTGATCGTCGATGCCCAGGAAGGGCCGATGCCGCAGACCAAGTTTGTGCTGAGCAAGGCGCTGGAACTGGGCTTGAAGCCAGTGGTGGTGATCAATAAAATTGACAAACCTGCCCGGCGAATTGCCGAGGTTGAAGATGAGCTAAGCGATCTATTTTTGGAGCTAGCGACTGATGATAGCCAACTGCAATATCCGATTTATTATGCCGTTGGACGTGATGGCAAGGCGTGGCGAGAGATTCCTGCTGACCCGAGTGAAGACGCCGATCTCACACCAATTTTTGAAGCAATTATCAACGATATCCCGGCGCCGAGCGTCACGGCTGACGGCGGTTTTCAGATGCTGGTGACCAGCCTGCAGTATGACACCTTCCAGGGCAAATACGCTATTGGGCGGATTACTCGCGGGTCAGTCAAGCGCGGCCTGGCGGTTAGTTTACTGAAACAGGGCGAAGTGTCAGGTTCAGCGCGAATTGAGAAAGTTTTTGGTTACCGCGGACTGAACCGCGAAGAGCTTGACGAGGCGTTTGCTGGTGACATCGTGGCGCTGGTTGGCGTCAGTGAAGCGCACATTGGCGATACGATTGCTGACAAAGAACAGCCTGAGGCCTTGCCGGCGATCGCCATTGAAGCGCCGACGTTGAGCATGTACCTCGGCCCAAACACCAGCCCGATGAAAGGGCGCGAGGGTGAATTTACCACCTCGCGGCAAATTGGCGACCGATTGCGACGAGAGCTAGAGACCAACGTGGCGCTGCGCGTCGAAGAAAACGGCATCGGCTTTACGGTGTCTGGCCGCGGCGAACTGCACCTGAGCGTCTTGATCGAGACTATGCGGCGCGAAGGCTTTGAATTTGAAGTCGGCCGCCCGCAAGTGGTCACTATCACCGAGGACGGCGTCGAAAAAGAGCCGATTGAAGAATTACAAATCGAAATTAGCAGCGAGTTCATCGGCGCAATCAGCCAAGAATTGGGTGCGCGCCACGCCGAAATGAAGTCGCAAGAAATCACCGCCAGCGGCGCTACCCGCATCACCTATGTACTGCCGACCAGGGCGCTGATCGGCCTGCGCAACGTGCTATTGACCGCCACCAAAGGCACGGTGATTATGAATTCCCTGCCGCATGGCTATCAACCGCTAGGCGGCAAATTGCCAAAGACCCGCGGCGGTGTACTCATTGCTTTTGAGGCTGGCACCACCACACCGTATGCTCTGCAGGCGGCCGAAGCGCGCGGCGAACTCTTAGTCGGACCTGGCACTGAGGTTTACGCCGGGATGATCGTCGGTATTTATAACCGCCAAGAAGACATTGAAATCAACGTCTGTAAAGCTAAGCACCTGACCAACATGCGCTCCAAGTCATCGGACGGCACAGTGCAATTGACGCCATTTACGCAGTTCAGCTTGGAGCAATGCATCGACTTCATCGAGGACGACGAGCTGTTGGAGGTGACGCCAAAATCTTTGCGCCTGCGTAAACGCTACCTTGACGCTAATGAGCGGAAGCGCGCCGCCAAGAAGTAGTCTCCTGCCCTTGACGACATAGCACATATGAAAATCGCCCCAAGCTGAGGGCGATTTTTCGTGGATGGAGTGAACCGAAGTTAATCCACCAATGTTTCTTTGACACGCCTGGACAAAATGAAATAGAGCGACATAAGGGCGCCAGTCAACAGAAAAAGTGCGACTACAGCTATACAAGTGGTGACGTTGTTGGAATCAGAGCTGGGCTCGCTTGCGGAAAGAACAATTTGCAGCACCGAAAGGTATGCCGCACCCGTCATGTAAGAGGCGATTGAGAAATAGCGAGCAATTTTTTTCTGTAGGTTAATCAGTATGACTGCAGCAATGGATAAAATTGCAACGACTGGCGCAAAAATAACCGAAACTACACCAGCGGCAGTACTTATATCCAACAAAGACCCAAAGAATACCAATGTAAATAAGATGCCACCGAGTCCCATAAGTATGGTTAAGAACGCTAGCCAGCCCTTAATACCCTTCAGAGACTCAGCCATTACTACATACTGAACTGGCGCTGCTTGCGGCTGCGCGAAATATTGCTGGTTAACTGGCTGCTGCTGATATGGCGTATCTTGGGGTTGCGGCGCAGGACCATATTGTGCATTCGGATCTGGCTGCGGTGCGTACTGCGGTTGTTGTGTTTCTTGTTTTGCCATATTATTTTCTCCTATTAAAGAAATATTAATACGCCAATTATAGCATATCCTTAATGTCTTCCGGCAAAAATCCTTTTTCATGCTGAAAACTGGCCTGCCATTTGTAATCTTTACTGTAGCCCAAATCTTTCATCAGCTTGGTTGGCGCATTTCGAAGATGGAGCGGCACCGGCGAATTCGGGTACTTGTGCGCCAGAGAAAAAGCCTCATTCATCAAATCAGTAATCTCGCGCGACTTCTGACTGCGGGCCAAAGCGATGGCGCAGTGAAATAAATTATATTTGGCTTCAGGTAGCCCAACGCGCTCCACCGCCTCAAAAGTGGCGACTGCCAAGCTCAGCGCACCGTTGCCTGCTAATCCGATATCCTCCGACGCAAAGACCACCATCCGCCGAGCAATGAACTTCGGATCTTCACCGGCGTCAATCATGCGCGCCAAATAGTATGCCGCAGCCACCGCATCGCTGCCGCGCAGTGACTTGATGAACGCTGAGATGACGTCATAATGCGCATCGCCCTTTTTGTCATAGCCAGGCAGTCGCCGCTGAGCCGCTGCCTTGACGACCTCTGGCGTGACCTTCTCGCCAAAGCTCAGCGCCAATTCCAAATTGCCTAATGCTACCCGCGCGTCACCGTCCGCCAATTCTGCCAGATAATCCAAAGCTTTAGGCGACACCCGCTTGGTCTGTTTCAAAACTTTCAGCGTTCGCTTCAGCACCAATATAATTTCATCTTTGGTGAGTTGCTGCAGCACCAGTACCCGCGTCCGGCTGAGCAGCGGCGTAATCACCTCAAAGCTGGGATTTTCCGTGGTAGCGCCAATCAGCGTAATCAGCCCGCTCTCGACATGCGGCAGGAAGGCGTCTTGCTGCGCCTTGTTGAAACGGTGGATTTCATCGACAAACAAAATCGTCCTGAGGCCCAGATTCCAATTTTGCCGGGCGTGTTCAATCACTCGCTCGACGTCCTTTTTGCCGCTGGTAACTGCCGACAGTTCAACAAACTCTGCCTTCACCTCGCGAGCGATGATTCGCGCTAGCGTCGTCTTGCCGGTTCCCGGCGGCCCCCACAAGATCAAGCTGACCGGCTCGCCGCGCCCCACAATTTGCCGTAGCAGCTCGCCCTCGCCCAGTAAATGGCTCTGCCCAATCACCTCGTCCAATGTTTGCGGCCGCATCTGTTCGGCCAGTGGTATTCGTCCCATGTTTCTATTATACGCGTAAATTAAATCACTCATCAAGCTGCAATTGAACAAAAACAGCCATTCCAGACAAAATCACCAACATCCAGCCAGCCGCGAAAACACTTTGATTTGATAATATGCCAAAAATGAAATTCAGTGGCAATAGAGCGATGCGACCAACAGCACTAACGACAGACCCGGACCCTGTACGATATCGTGACGGTAGTCGATGTTGTATTTGCGCAGTAAAATGAAGAAATAATGCGCCAGAAACAGCCGCCACCACAACCTGAGACACAATTACTATTATTAAATTGCTGCCCAGAGAAAGTCCAAGCGAAGCTACACCCAAAAGAACTAATAAGGCTATACTGATCAGCCTAGAATTTATGTATTTAACAAATAATCCGCCCAACCCGCTTAGGCCTTCTATAAACGACCCAGCAATACCAAATATTATCGTTGGAGCCAATAGCGCAATATACCATAACTGATAATATTCACGATTTATTTTTTGGACACAGAATATCAGCATGGTCACAATCATCAGCCAAATTAGATTCTTACTTTTAAAAACACATTTGAATGTATTTTTAGTGTGTTGAATAAGTTTTTCATCAGCGACCTCCCGGCTAATTTTTGCATCCTTATATATCAGATGGCAGACCATAGATATAGCAACTGGGATAACTGTTAGATAAAATGTCATTTGAAGCGAGTGGCTACCAATCCAACCGCCCAGCAAATTACTAAATATTAAAGCCGCCCCGCCCAAAGTCTCGTATATCCCTAACGCTCGATTAAAGTTTCTAGCATGCCCCTGCTCCTCTAGCAAAGCATCATAGATCATAGCCGTACCAGTACCACTCGAAAACGCATCATGAAAGCCCCAAATTACAACGGCCGCAGAGTACATGAAAATACTGTCACTAGCACCAGCCACCAAGCTACTAATCCCAAGAAATAAGCCAGAAAGTACCATCGAGCCTTTACGGCTCCAGCGATCAGCAATAATCCCCGACGGAATCTCAGCCAGCGTGCACGATATCAATATGACTATCGTAATCAAGCTAATGCCAAAATTGTCAATACCGATGCTTCTTATAAATAATTTTTCGATTGAGTACCAAAGCACAAAGCTTAAGAAGAACTTGCCAACATACAGCGGAAGCAACCTCTTCATGATAGATTTCTTCATGATACTTCAAATATACACCTTTTGTGGGTACCTGTCGCTAATCTTACACCGGCGACACGGAGTGTGGTAAAATCATTATATAAACAGGAGGACTTTATGGAAATAGCAATAGTAATTTTAGTCATCGTGGCTATTTATGTGCTGAGCGGCATTAAGGTGGTTAACCAATACCAGCGGGGCGTGGTGCTGACGCTCGGTAAATTTACTGGCGTGCGCGAGCCGGGCCTAAGGGTGGTGGTGCCGATTTTTCAGACGATGATAATGGTGGATGTGCGCTCCACGCCAATTGATGTGCCGAAACAAGAAGTCATCACCAAAGACAACGTCACTGTCGGCGTTGACGCGGTAGTTTATTTCCGGGTGATTAACGCACCAAAAGCGGTGCTGGAGACGACCAATTATATTTACGCCACCAGCCAATTTGCCCAGGCTGCCCTGCGCGATGTCACTGGTAACGTCGATATGGACGACCTGCTTGCCAAACGGGAGGAGATTTCACAGCAAATTAAAGAAATTGTTGACGCCGAGACTGACAAATGGGGTATTGATGTCGAGAATGTTAAGATTCAGAACATTGAACTGCCTGGCGACATGAAGCGTGCCATGGCCAAGCAAGCCGAAGCCGAGCGTGAGCGCCGCGCCAACATCATCAACGCCGATGGTGAAAAAGCTGCCGCCGAAACGTTGGCGCAGGCGGCGGAGATTCTAGCGAAAACCCAAGGCGCAATTAACCTGCGTACGCTAAATACATTGGAGCGTATCTCTACCGAACCATCACAAAAGACAATGATGCTCTTCCCGATTGAGCTGATTGACGCCATTCGCGGCGGTAAGAAATGATTTTAAATTCAAAATATGACACGATATTTACCGACTAGATTTCCCCGAGAATATAAAGACCTATACTATGACGATTTTAAATCTGCAAAGAGATGGCTCTACGATGGGCGAAAGTATATAACAGGTGTTCTGAACGATAAATTTAGATTAAGCTGTTTCATAAGTAGCGATATTTTTTCTCAAACACCTATCCCAGAATTAAAATCAAACAGTAGCAATACCATAATTAGATTAATTGACTGTATATGCCAGGAGGCTAATGTTTTTAAAAATATACTAAAACCAGCAACAAGAAAGAGAGAATCAGTCATAACTCCCAGCTATGTAGTAATTGCCAAAAGCAATAATCCACAATTCAGAAAAGTACAGAGTATAACAGGATATCTACCGGGATTTGACGAATGGCTTGGTATAAAATTAACAGATTTTAACTATAGTACATTTAGCTTTGACAATACAAAGAGGGTGCGTCAGTTAGATTTAATAGAGGGATATGTCGTAGTGTATATTCATAGCGAACTAGTGCCTGATTATACAAATAATATAGCACACACTGAGCAGTTCAGAATATATAATGATCCTCGAGCAACAGTGAGATTTTTAGGTAGTCCTCAAGATTTTACATTTGGAATCTCTGCATTTTCTATGTTAGAGAGTTTTTCAAATTTCTTATTTTCAGCTTCTTATCAAAATAATATATTCACTCACAGCCCCGACGGCAGTGATAATGCCGAATTCATCTATGCAAAAGTTCTCGGAAAAAGAAAAAGCAAAGATAAATTCTACCGAGGTCCATTATTTACAATTAACGATCTAAGCGATAAAAGTATCGCTAACAATATATTAAAAGAGTGGATAATAAATTATGCAAAAATTCAAAATTCAGTCGAGTCTATTTTGCTGCATTTAGATAATAATATTAGTGAAGATATGAAGTTTATTTCACTTATTGGAGCGCTTGAATCGTTGCACAGACATTTTTTTGAAAAGAAGAAAGATCCTGGTAATGAATGGTCTAAAATTCGTCAAAATATATTAGACGGTATAGTAGACGAAGCTTACAGAGACATAGTAAAGAAACGTTTAGCTGGCCCAATAGAAGATAGCCTCGGAAGAAGATTGAGAGACATAGTCCGTATAGGAAAAGATTATGGACTACAAACGTTTGATAATTCTGATATACATGCCATGGTCAATACTAGAAATTATTATGCACATAGGGATGAAAACGGCAAGCAAAAAGTGCTATCAGGATGGAGGCTTATAAGATCAAACCTAGCAATGGTAAAACTCATAAAATTACTAATCCTAAAAATAATAAAAATTCCTGATCCTGATTTAAAAAACATTGTCAGCAGATCACATCAGTTTAGATATTAGCCGTGAATACAACTACTAAAACTCTTCTCTAACTTTATAATTGAACCCATTTTAATGTCTTATAAACTAAATGAACCCTGGAGAGGGTCCATTGAATCGAATAATTTCGTTTGTGGTGCGGGTTAGGAGACTCTAACTCCTGGCCTCTTCCATGGCA
>CAURVB010000007.1:0-27314 GCA_963528615.1 uncultured Candidatus Saccharibacteria bacterium
CGTGCATCAGCGTCGATTTTCCAGAACCAGATTTGCCGAGGATCGCCACGCTCGCGCCCGTCGGAATGTTCAAGCTGACATTTTTCAGTGCCGTAAATTGGTTTTTCTTTTTGCCATAAATTTTCGTCACATTCTTTAGTTCGATCATGATATTTCTCCTATTCCGTCCTTAATGCCTCGATTGGGTCTAATTTTGTTGCTTTGCGGCTTGGTAACCAGCCAGAAATTATTGCCATCACCACCAGTCCGATTACCAACAGTCCGATTTGCAGCGGATTAATTACTAGCAAATTCGTCCCGGCGCCTAATTTTAAGGCACTGGCAATTACCGGGTTCAGCAACGTCACCAAACTCGCCAACCCGACACCAATCAAGCCGCCCAGCAAACCAACCCATGCTGCTTCATAGCGGAATAATTTACCAATATCGCGGCCGCGCATCCCCAGCGCCTTCATTAAACCAATTTGGCTGGTACGCTCCAACACCGAAATATACATAGTGTTAATAATCCCGAACACACTCGCCAGCAATGCCAAGCCGCCGAATCCTGCCAGCGCCACCTGCGCCACATTGACCATCGTTAGCAACGCCTTCCGGATATCCTGAATCGAATATGCGTTATAATCTTTACCAATCGCATCTTTAGCAGCATCAACATTTTTCTCATCATCCACCATAGCAATCGCCGTTGAATACTGATGCGGTTGGCTCTTATCATGGCTAAATTCATAGATAGCCTTAGCATCAGCCGTCGAAATCCTCAGCATTGGTTCATAAAACAAAATGGTATCTGATTTTTTGTCCACTGCCGCAATCTTGAACGACGCCTCTTTGGCGGCATCTCCACCCTGCGCTGCGCTGCGCACACCCAAGGTAATCATCTGACCAATCGCCGACTGCGCATCCTTAAAACCTAACTGCTTCACATAATCATTCGGAATGATAATCTCACCTGGCTTTGGCATAAAATCTTCCAACTTACCAGCTGCCAATTCCGCCCGAGTCCTATCCATCTTAACAGCCACCGTCAATGCAAATTTTTTATCACTGGCTGAGCTTTTAGCATACGCCACGCCGTCAGTTGAATACGCCGGCGTTACCGTTTTTACGTGCGGTGTTCGTCGGATCTTCTCCAGATCCTTGTCATTGAGCGAATATTTGCTGCGCGCCGCCGATGCTTTATTCTTGTCAGCCTCTTCTGCTGAACTACCGTATTCTGGCAATTCCTCTTTCTTTTCCGATTCCACCTTTTTACCGACCATAATAACTTTTTTATCGCCAGCCGCGTCAACGATACTATTAGTATACAGTCGACCGCCCTCGCCAGCCATCAGCGCCAAGCCAATCGTAAACGCCCCGACAGAAATCGCCAGCGACGTCAAAATCGTCCGGCCTTTTGACTGGCGAAGATTCCGCCCCGCCCGCTTAATGATATTGATTCTTCTCATACTATACTCCTTATAGTTTTGTTATGTATAGTACTATGTTATACAAGGTACTATAAAAAGTCAAGTAATTTTGACTGATTTGCTACCTAAATAGCTGCCTACCTCTTAGATTTCTTTGATTTTTTATTTTGCTTTTACAGCATAAGGCATAATCTCTCGTCTCATTCCTCGTCGTATTCATCCTCAATTTCCTGATCCAAAATCTCTTCAATCACGTCCTCCAGCGTGATAATACCCAGTTCATTTTCATCATCCATCACCACAAATAAGTGGTTGCGGGTTTGGATAAATCGACTCAGCACCGTGTCCAGCCGCGACCGTGCATCGATGTCGTAAATCTTGTCTCGGTACAATTGACTAATCGGCAGCGGCAGATCACGCCCCACCACATCTTTGACATACAAAACCCCTACCAACCGCTCATCGTCACGCACCGGAATTCGCGAATGCCCAGCGTGTTTGATCTGCGCTAGCAGTGTCGCATCCAGTTCATCATCCAACTCCACCGTAAACACCTCACTCATCGGCGTTACCAAATCACCAGCCGTCTTTTTACTAAACTGCAACGCTCCCGCCGCGATCCGGCTTTCATCATAATCGACTGGGCTATCCGAACGCTCAGCATGTTCATGAATAATTTCCTCCAGCTCCTGATGAGAATAAAGCTGAGGCGCCTCTTTACCTAGCCAATGATTTAGCAATTTCGACATCGGCCGGGCTAGCGGCCAAAATAACACATAAATCACATCCAGCAGCCAAAAGAAATGCCGCACAAAACGGTAGCCGCGTTGAGTAAAAATCGCCTGCGGCAAAATCTCGCCAAACATGGTGATCAGTAATGTGGCAATCAACCCGCCAATCACACCGTTCGTCTTATTGCCCAGTAGAATTGACATTGCCGTATTGACGCCAACATTACCCAGCAAAATACAAAAGATCAGATAATATCCATCTTTGCGGTAGCGGTAGACTCGTGCAGCGATTGCGTCGCCCTGCCGAGCCTTACGCCGCAAATCATCCGGCCGTGCCATCATCAACCCAATATTAAGTCCCGAAAACGAGCCCGACAGCACCAGCAGCACCGCCGCCATCGCCAATAATAAAATATCAGACACGGTTACCAGCCGCCACCTCCGCCTCCGCCGCCTCCGCCGCCAACGAAGCCGCCGCCAGTTGAACCGCCAGAGGTCGAAGAGTAATCGCTGGCGCTACTAGCCACGCTTGACAGACTGTTCATCCCAGCCGCAAATGCCGCCGCATTAAACGCGCCCTGGCCGCTATACCAATCCGGCTGCTCACCAACCTGCTCATAGTACTTACCCAGCTGCGCACTCCACTCTTTCTCCTGGCCAAACAACACCGCATACGGCAATACTCTCTCATACAATTTCACCAATTGTTTCTCATCAGCCATATCAATCTTCACTTTTTCCGCGCCCTCAGGACTCTGAAGCATCCGTAAACGCTCGGCCTCAGCCGCGCCTATATACATCTTTAACCCTGACAAATATCGTCTGAGCACTAAGCCCTCATCAGTCAGCGACCAACCAAACGATAATGAAAATAACATTGCTGCCACTGCCAGTAAAAGCGGCGACAGCAGCAACACGCCAATAACACCAACTCCCATCGCCCACCTCTGTACTATCCGTTTATTCACTGATTTTTGCTCGCACAAGCCATATTTACCACGGACCAAATTCTTCAAATTTTTATCATCATCGCGTGTCCGCGCCGCATATGACATACTATTCTGCAACTTTTTCAGATTCAGTCGCTGGCCTGGATTTGGCATCGACGAGCCAAACATATCTCGGACAACCTCAGACTCTTCAGGTCTCAACTCTTTCAAATCTTTAACGATTTCAATTTCGTACTGCGCTGACCGCAAAAATGACGCCTTTTTCACTTCATATAACTTGATATAGTGACGCACCGCCAAATCCAACATCTGAGCTACCTTTTCCGAACCCTTAACCATCAAGGCGTCATATTTCTTCAGGATATACGCTGAAGCCAGCACGCTCGCTTGATTCGGCGGCAGGTACTCTGGTGGAATTGGCTTTAATTCATTTTTCCTACCAAACAATCGTCGGTATCGCCAACCGCACCAAATCATCAAAATAACTGCCAAAATACTTGCTGGTATCTGTACCATTGCCCAAATTTTTATCAGCCTCTCAACCAATGACTCCTGATATCCAGCAAACGTACCGCTATTAAAACCAACCGCCATCGTCACGCCTTCCCGGCGATTCAGCCGGCTCACATTCGTAACAGTCTCACCCTTATCACCACTGACATTGCACCGTTTAGTTGAGCCGTACCTGCCGACATAACAGAATAGCTCGCCGCGCTGCGCTGCTTGAAGCGACTGGTCAAGTTTCATTGATACTCGCACATTTTCCATTGGTACGCGCCATTCATTACCAATAACATCCCAGTAAAACTCATCGCGGCCCGTATCTTTATAATGCTTAGTCACGTCGCGTTGGGTAAATTTGATGATATAGGTTTTTTCGCCTCTGACGTAGGTGTCCTTATCACCAATCCGCAGCTCATTGCCATTCCAAGAATGCTTCAGCGACGCACCATGCTCATCAGTCACCGACTTTATAGAAAAACTCGTTGAATGCCCGTCGTAATTTCTCACAAATATCGGCGCAATACCGTGATTTTGATTCGGCGGAAAATTAGCAGTAATTCGCCACGTCGCCGCCAAAGTTGAACGATTCTCGCCGTCGCGGCCCAATAAATACTCCGCATCAAATTCAGTAATGGTAAAATTGTCCGTCTGCGCCGCAAACGCCGCTTGGCCAGATCCAACTAACAAAGATCCAGCGATTATTATCCCCAATATAAATCGCTTCATACGCCTATTATATCAATAAAATCATAGACTGAGACATAAATAGAATCACGGAATGTCTTAATTTGCATATTATACATAATTATGTTATAATATAAAGATGCTTTTTGGAAATCATCCTGCCGAATTTTACATAGAGGGACGTACCGATAAAATACTTCATGGAGACATTCCGTGCACCCCTGAACAACAAAATATCATTGCCAATGGAGGGAGAGAAACAGCGGAAAAAATAAAATTAATCAGAGAACTTATCGAAAACAGCATACAGTCCAACAAAGAGCGTGTCAAGCCAGTCAGCGAAAAAGTAACCAACACTGGCATGACCGTATGCGTTCCCTTGGCTATCCGCCATGAAACGCCAGAAACTATTGAAAGGTTCATGCAGCAAATCATCAATGCTAGCAGCAATGTCGAGAATGGTGTCAATATTCTAATTTGGGCAAACGCCAAATATAATGAAAATGAAAATTCCATAGACGTCAAACAACAATCCGAAGCACTGTATTAAGAATTACGGCAAAAATTATTAGACCTAGAAAATAAACCAGAATCAGCCAATATAACCATCAGCACCGCCTTAGAGGTTGTGCCAAGCAGCGAATTTTCAATGAGTCAGATTCGCAACAATTACATGGAAGCAATTACTGGCCGCCTTATCGACGGCGAGATTGATGAGACCCATCCAATAGTTTGGCTTGACGCCGACACAACCAGAATAAGACCAAATACCCTGTCTGCAATACAAAGACACATTAAAAAAGACCCATGCAAGTTCTATCATCCGGACATTAATTATTCTCTTGAATGGCTGGAAGGAAAACGGCCCGAAGAGTGGGACGTCAATAGCAAATTATTATTCATCGACGAGATGGCTCAGCGTGAGCATAAGCGAGTTGCCGTAGAGAAAGGCTTACGTATTCTCGACCGATGCTACCCAGATGAACCTGGTTTGAGTTTTTCTTTATATGGATTTATTTTAGCTGGTGGGCTTAATACAAAAGACCCAATCAATGAAAGTCACTGGCTCCTTAAACGAGCTGGACAGATAGGAAATATGAAGTATCTTGACGACGATAGGCGGGGCCAGGTTGGCATAGAGGTGTCTGCGCGGCGTACTTACCAGGAGATGTCATCGCTGCCACCAGGCATAAATGAGGTACCATACCGGACTTTTTCACACGAATCGAAATATACAATGTCATCAGATCGAAGTTCAAACTCAAGAGCAGAGCTTGATCCAGAGGCAACAGCATTGTATCTCCTAGACAAGCGGCGCAGCGGAATAGATTACACAGAAGCGGACGAAGCCGCCAGAAAAGTCACCAAAAGAATGCTAGCCAACAAAGTACTTGGACTAAGCTGTTTGATAACAGAAAAATAGTTACAGCTTCACTTCTGGATAAATCGCCCGTGTCGTCTCGTCAATCTCATGACGCAGCTGCGGGAACGGCACGCCCTCGCGGGCAGTTACGCCTTCAAAAATCCAAAATACCCGTTCAGAATAACCCCAGCCGCAAGCTGGCGGCATACCGTACTCCAACATTTCCACGAAGTCAATATCCAGCATCATCGCTTCATCGTCTCCAGCATCGCGCATCTGTTGCTGCTCAACAAAACGATTCAACTGGTCAATTGGGTCATTCAGCTCCGAAAAGCCATTGCCCAGCTCTGACCCGGCAATAATCGGCTGGAAACGCTCCACCGTCTGTGGATTTTCAGGGTTGGTCTTAGACAGTGGACTAATGAACTTTGGCGTATTCACTAACCACACCGGCCCAGCCACATCTTTACGAATATTCTTCCATAATTTATCAATACTGCGCGGAATGGAATCGGTCTTTTCCACTTCCAAGCCATGCTCTTTCAACTTGGCGGCCACCTCGTCAATTGTCGTATTGTACACATCAATTCCATAGTGCTTGTCGATCACCTCGGCATAATCCCAAACTTCCCATTCGCCGCTCATATCCACCGTGAACCGGCCCAGCTGAAACTGCAGCGTACCAAACGTTTCCTGCAGAACATATTTATACATATCCTCCATGAAACGCATGCCAGCTCGCCAATCCCAATACGCGGCGTACCACTCCATGGCAATGTGCTCTGGCAAGTGCTCATCGGAATAATTCTCATTGCGAAAACGCGGCCCGAGATCATAAACCTTCTCAAACCCAGCACCAATCAGGCGCTTGAGCGGCAGCTCGTGAGAAATACGCAAGTAGAATTGCTGATTATCCAGCGCATCCATATGCGTCACAAACGGGTTAGCATCAGCACCGCCAGTCGTATGCTCCAATACTGGCACGTTAACCTCGGTAAAGCCGTGCTGATTCAGATAATCGCGCGTCGCCTGCCAGAACTTACTGCGACGAACAAACCGCTGGCGCACCTCCGGATTAACATTCATATCGACATAGCGGCGGCGGAAACGCTCTTCTTTGTTTTCCAATTTCTCTGGCATCGGCCGCAATGACTTAGTTAATAACCGTAGTTCATACACGCCAACCGACTTTTCGCTAGTCTGCGTTGTTGTCATCACTCCACGCGCCTCGACAAAGTCGCCCGTATCAAGAAGCTTCAGCTGTTTCATACCCAATACACCGCGGCTAGCGTCCAATTCTGCCACATCATCGCGCTGCAAATATAGCTGCACCTCACCAGACCGATCGCGCAGTTTGATGAACGCCAGCTTACCAAAACTGCGGATTGAAGTGATGCGACCTGCCACAACCACTTCCTGGCCCGCCAGCTCATCGTAATGCGCTAAAACCTCGCCGCAACCATGCGTCCGTTCCGACCGCGCCGGATACGGATCAACGCCCAATTCTCGCAGGGTTTCTAATTTTCGCAAACGTTCATTTCGATAATCTTGCAGTGTCGCCATAACAGAGATAATTATATCACACTCACTTGGGCCATAAGCCAACGAGACCTAAAAGCCGTCTTTACGATATCGACTTAATAATATAAACCATCTCTGCCTTCGGCGTCTTAATCTTCACCTCGTCGCCAACTTTCTTGCCCATCAACTCCTTGCCAATTGGCGATTCGTTAGAAATCTTACCCGCCAAAGGATCAGCTTCCACCGGCCCGACCACCGTGTAAGTAACCGTCTTAGCAACAGACTGCAACTCTACTGTGCTTCCCAAAACCACCGCCGAGCCATCACTAGACTGAATTATCTCAGCGCTCTGCAATATATCTTCAATTTCCAAAATTCGTGTCTCAACCAAGCCCTGCTCCTCACGAGCGGCATCATACTCTGCATTCTCGCTTAAATCACCAAAGTCCCGGGCTGTTGCAATTTTCTCAGCAATTTCCCCGCGCCGACCCTTTAGTTCCGACAGCTCAGCCTCTAAGTCAGCCTTTCCAGTCTCAGTAATCTGATAACTTTTCTTCATAAATACATCCTCCTCTACTACATATAGCGGTTTTAGTTTAATGTTATACACCAGATATAGTGTTTTAGCTAGTCTCAAGTAAGTCTATCTGAGTATAGCAATCAACCCTACTTATGTCAATACAATAGGTCTACCGTTCCGAGCAAAACTCGACCAACTGTTGGTAATCCAATTTCTTTGTCTCGCCAGTCACCCGCTCGGTTAGTTCAAACAGTCCGTCGCCATCAATTGCCCGATCACTAATCGTAACCCGCCACGGCAGCCCCATCAGCTCGGCGTCAGCAAATTTCACGCCCGGCCGCTCGTCCCGATCATCCAGCAACACTTCCACGCCTTTGCCAACCAGCTCAGCATACATTTTATCCGTCAATTCCCGGCCCTTTTCGCCGATTGACACTACATGAACCTTAAACGGCGCAATATTTTCTGACCAAACCAGTCCTTTATCATCAGCAAATTTCTCAACAATTACGCCCATCACCCGGGTGATACCGATACCGTAGCTGCCCATATAAGCGTACTGCTCTACACCCTCAGCGTCAGTAAAGACCAGGCGCATTTCCTCGGACTTTTGCGTACCGAAGTTAAAGATGTTGCCAACCTCGGCAGTTTTGACCCGTTCTAGTTCGCTGCGATCAATGCCCAGCTCCTTGACGGCTTCATCCAAAACCTCTTCGTTCACAGCAATATTTTTGCCGCGGTGCAGATAAATATAATCCTCGCCAGCGTCACAAATCGTCTGGAATTCGTGGCTAAATTTGGTAAAAGCTCCGCCCGAGGCAAACGTCACATACGTCTCATCGCCAATACCAAAGCGGTCGTAACAGCGCTTGTAAGCCTCAATCGCGGCGTTGTAATAGTTATCCAAGTCTTCTTTGCTGGCATGCACCGAGTACATATCTTTCATAACGAACTCGCGGCCGCGCATAATACCGCTTTTGGCGCGCAGCTCGTTGCGCAGCTTGTTCTGGAACTGGTAAACGCTAATTGGCAAATCCTTATAGCTCTTCAAATAATTACGCAGTAAATCAACAATCGGCTCTTCGTGCGTCCAGCCGAAACCAACCTCAGTACCGTCTTGCAATTTAGACTTAAACCAAACATCGACCAACTCGTCGCTCCAGCGCCCAGTCTCCTGCCATGTTTCTTTACGCTGCAGTGTGCTCATGACTAGCTCTTGACTGTCAATTTTATTCATCTCTTCGCGGACAATTTGCTTAATATTCTCAACCACTTTTAGTCCCAGTGGCAAGTATGAATAAACACCTGCCATCGTTTTATGCACGTAACCAGCGCGAATCAGCAGCTGGGCATTACGCGCCACTTCACCTGCTGGTGCTTGTTTTAAGGTTCTGGTAAAAAGTTGTGTCATTCGCATATTTTTCCTCCTTACATGAATGGCAATAAAGCGTTGACTTGATTTATTAGATTCGTGTTAACAAATAGAAAATAGAAGGCTATCCCGTTTTTCATCATATGCATCAGGACTGGCACCCAAATAGCACCGGTATATTCCCGCGCTGCGCACATAACTAGGCTTAACGTAAATGTATCAACTACCACCGCCCATTGCAATGGTAAATTTGGACCAGCCCACAGATGAGCCAAACCAAACGCCACACTCGTTATTAAAATCGATAGCCAAATTGAAAAGGAATTGCGCAGCTTCCCATAAAGGTATCCACGATATAAAAGTTCCTCGGCAATTGGCGCCAAAACTACCATTACGATAAATGCTAAGAAAAATTGCCAATGTGTCGACAGCATGCTTTGGCTGAACGGCAGTGATTGTTGCTGCTGTATATTGACCGAGAAAACACCACTAGCAATACTCATCGTAACCATCGTTAGCAGAAAATATGCCACGAACGCCAGCGGCGAGATAAATATTTCCAAAAAAGTCGGCCAATCATTTACCCCCAAATCACGAAGAGACGTTTGGCGATTTTTGATATACACTGGAACGTAAATTACCACAGCCAAAGATACGACATACGTAACAATTGAAAAAATTGTACTAAAAATGACTGGATTTACGGAACCTAATGGCGCACCAATTCGAGACAATTCTCCAACCAAAAGCGAAAGAGCTAGCTCTACCACTAAAAATACACCGTAAACCCATACCGGAAGAGCCAACAGCAGCCACCACTTGCGACCTATTATTTTCTTAGAAAAACTTCCCAACATCGCTTACCGTCACTAAAATTGTTAATACTAATAAAATCAACATGCCCGTAGCTTGAATGTTTTCTTCGCGCTCTTTTGTTAGATCCTTTTTAAACAAACGAAACCCTGCCATCGTGAACCATCGACCGCCATCAAGCGCTGGAATCGGCAAAACATTCATAACCGCCAAAGTAAGTGAGATGATTGCTGCTACGAAAATAACCTGTGTTACCCCAGAGTGAATGACCGACGGGAATAATATACCTAATATACCAATTGGACCCGCTACATTCTCACCAACCGACGCCAAATCAGCACGCGCAGCCTCCCTTGACTCTGTCGAACCGAAAAATTGCCCAAAGAATCCACCAACCGTCTTTACCAACAGCACGCCAACGCCCTTAGCCGTTTCATACGACAACTGTCCCGTAATTGCCACTCCCATAATAGGTGCCGACCACGTACTATACGTTTTTTCCGTCTGACCTGGCACCACACCCAAATAACCACCAGATTTTGCCGCCTGTTCAGAATTTAATTGCACTTCAATTGATGATTCTTTACCGCCGCGCCGATACTGAATAGCTATTTTTTCACCAGCATTTTTCTTGGTTAAGTCTGGCAATTTTTCTGCTTTATTCAGCGGCTGATTATTTATCTTTAGAAGCTGATCATCGACTTTCAATCCTGACTTATCTGCTGGCGATCCTGGCGTAATCCGCACCACTGTCACCGGCGAACGTTGCACTTCCGTATCGAACGGTAATTGAACTTGGTGGGATAATACTTTTGGTAAGCCAATTACAGCTAAAATCGTAAATAAAACGATTGCCATAAGCCAATTCATGAATACACCAGCGAACAAAATCTTAGTTTTTACCCAAAACGTCGAACCACCATAAGTGCCTTTACCTTTTGCGGAATCATATTCCCCTTTCAAACGTACAAAACCGCCCAACGGTAGCCAATTTAGACTAAACGTTACATTTTCACCCAAAAAACTTCGTTTTACTTTCCACTTCTTTGCGGCTGGCGGAAAACCAACCCCAAACTCTTCAACCTTAACACCGTTTCGTTTAGCGACCATAGCATGCCCCAGCTCATGTAAAACAACCAGTAAAATAAGTACAAATAGTCCTAGAATAATCCCCAGAATCAGCATCATCACCCCCCGAACCGCCGGTTCCGATGTGCATACTCATCCAAAATCACCGTAACATCATCAGTCGTCATATCTGGCCAATGCTTATCAATAAACATCAGCTCGCTGTACGCCGCCCTCCATAGCATAAAATTACTCAGACGCTGCTCGCCGCTAGTTCGCACTATCAAATCACACGGCGGTACATCTGGCACATATATATTCTGCGCTACCAACTCCGGTGTTACATCTTCAGAAGAAATTCCAGATTGAACAATTTTTTTAACCGCATCAGCAATCTCCAAATGTCCGCCATAATTTAAACATAATACCAAATCACCGCCCCTTAAATCTGCTGTTTTTGCCTCCGCATTATTAATCGCCTCGACCAGCGCATCAGATAATCGTTCTTTGGAGCCAATCACGCGCAATCGTACATTATTCTCGATAAAAATCGGCACGTCAGCCTTCAACATCTTTAATAATAATCCCATCAAATGCCCGACTTCTTCTTCTGATCGCTTCCAGTTTTCCGTACTAAAAACGTAAGCACTCACACATTTTACGCCTTGGTGAAGCGTCTCTAAAGCTACATCTTTTAGAGCATTGTACCCAGCCAAATGCCCCTCATATGCCGGCAGGCCATGTTGCTTTGCCCAACGACGATTTCCATCAACAATAAACCCAATATGTCGCGGCAATTCTGCTTTTTCACTCATTATTTGTCCTCCACTCATCAATTAACCTAATGTCCCGCATATCTTTTTCGCGCCCGCGCCAATCCTTCCATTGTCGCAAGAAATCTAAACTAACAAACTTCACACCATCATATTCCACTGACAGATTCAACAGCTCCTCATAATTAAGCACTTGCCCGTCAAATTCCCAACCATCCCAAATTTCTGCAGATCCATCATGCTTTACAAAGTATCGGCGCTGGTTTTTATCGTATTGCTCAATCCAGTCTGGATTGCTAGCAATTTCTTCTAATACTTCACCGTCAGCTGCCAAATCAACATCCGCAGCTTTACGAACTCCTAATTGATCCAAAATACCGCTGCCAATGACAATAATCTGATCTAGCGACAGTCCTAATTCTTTAACGCGCTCGGTAAAAGTTTGACTCATTAGACTGTCAAGACATCCTTTTCTTTTGCCTTAAATGCTTCGTCAATTTGCACCTGCATTTTACTCATCAATCCGTCAATCTCCTTCTCTACCAGTTTCAAATCATCCTCGCTCAGCTCTTTAGAATCCTTCATCCGTTTAGCATCCTTCAGGGCGTCCTGACGAATATTTCGCATCGCAATTCGAGCTTCTTCAACTTTCTCGCCAACCTGCTTTACCAGCTGACGGCGACGCTCCTCAGTCAGAGAAGGCACCGGCACGCGTACTACTCGCCCATCATCAGATGGGTTAAATCCTAGACTTTGATTATCACGAATGGCTGAAGTAATTGCGGTAATATTTCCTGGATCAAATGGTGTCACCAACAACATTTGCGCCTCTGGAGCAGTAACGTTCGCCACTTGATTAAGCGGCATTTTGGTACCATAAGCCTCTACCATAACACCGTCCAGCATTCCAGAGTGCGCTCGGCCTGTTCGCACCTTTTTTAACTCGTCCTGAAAAAAGCTAAAAGCCGCGTTCATTTTCTCTTCATAAGGGTTTGTGTCAAACATATATTCCTCCGATTATCTATCGCTATTATAACAGACTTCCGCCAACTTGTCTGTTTATTTTCACGCCCTGTCCCATGCTATAATAACAGAGTGATTTCTAAGATTAAGCTATATAATTTCCGCTCTTATTCCCTACACGAAACTGCATTCGGCAGCTCTGGCACCGTCATCATTGGACCAAACGGTACTGGTAAAACAAACTTGCTTGAAGCGGTCTATGTAGCACTACGTGGCAATAGTTTTCGTGGCAGTCTTAGTGATTGCATGACATTCAACACCCCTCAAACAATTATTCATCTGGAGGGAGATTTTGGTGAAAGACGAATTAAACTAGGCACTGCATCAGGAAAAATTAGTAAAGAATTCATCATCAACAATAACAAATCGAAAATCCTAACCAGAAAAAATCGTCTTCCTGTAGTCCTATTTGAGCCAAGCGAACTACGCCTGATTTCCTCATCGCCATCCAGACGACGCGATTTCCTTGATGGACTAATTGCCCGACTTGACACTAAATATGACACAAATTTGCGGGCATTCAATCGCACATTATTACAGCGCAATGAACTCTTAAAAAACCACCAAGAAAATTATTCAATCTGGTGCGACAACCTGTTTGCTTGGGACATAAAATTTGCTCAATATGCCGCCAGTATTGCTCAAAGAAGAGCCGAATTCCTCCAGACCAACCAACAGTGTATAAAAAATTTATACGAATCTTTGGCCGGAAAAAATACGCAATTGTCAATTGAATATAACGCGACAGCAGCGCTAGAAAACTATGATCAACTCCTATTTGACCGCTTGTCAAAATCTCGTGAATACGAAATTGCTGCCGGATTTACCTCGACCGGCCCGCACCGCGAAGATTTTACCATTTTTCTTCACGATCAGCCCGCCATTAAAATCGCCTCCCGCGGCGAGATGCGCACCATTATGCTGGCCTTCAAGCTGTTAGAACTGGAATTGCAAACAAAAATTAACCAATCAAGACCGCTAATCCTACTAGATGACGTCTTCTCGGAGCTAGACGCCACTCGCGAAAAACTCCTCCAGGAAACCATTCAAAACCATCAATTCATTGTCACTACCACAGACGCCCGACACCAAAAAGACGGCTGCCTAATTATTTCCACTCAGTAAAATCCGCCCTCCCAGAAAGAAGGCGGATCATTGTTATTCTTATATTACTTACTTTTGAATAGCGTCGGAATTTTCCACTAATTCGCCCAGAACAATCGCCACATTATCCTCGATAATTTGATCATATTCTGGAACGTGCTCGCGAATCCACTCATCAATTTCCTCAGCCGATGCACTACCGGTCTGTAATTCCACCAGTTCTTTTAGCTGATCATCGCTTAGTGATTCAACAACTTCCTCGCTGATCCGCTTGTTAATTGTCTCCTCTACGTGCTGGATCAGTGCCTGCATCTGATTGTCTGGCAGACTAATGCCAATTGAATTCAGCTGCGCCTTGGTAACTATTGTTGCTTGAATACTTAATTGAGGTTGGTCGTTATTCATGATTTTATGATATCCTTTTTATTTTTTATTATCAATTATGCTTATTTGTTACTATCTGACTCTACTGGATCAAGCCTATTGGCGACTTTCCTAGCAACCTTGCCAACTCCTGAAGAGATCTTCTTACCGAGCTGCTTCATCCAGTCAGCACCCTTGCCAGCAACTCGCGCAATTTTCTCTTTAGCAGATTCCCACTTATCGCCAAGGTATTCCCTACGAGCCTCTCTTCGTTTAGTCTTACGCTCCTTGGCAGCTGCAGCACGATCTCTTATTTTCTCCTTGATTTCATTTATTGCTACTTCAGTATTGTGAATTTTTTCCTCAGTAGAATCAATTGTGCTCTTGAGATTATTTACGTCAATCTTAGCATTCTCCAGAGCCGCATTAGCTGCCGCACTTAAATGAGCCATTTCAGCAGCTTTTAGGCGTAGTTTGTCATTGAACGGATCAGCATCTGAAGCTTGCTTGGCCTTATCAGCCTCAGCGGCCGCCTTCTTAGCCCTTTCTTCCGCTTCTCGTCGCTCCTTCTCTGCTTTCTCCAACTTGGCAGCCGCTTCTTTTTGCTCTTGCTTAGAATTTTTTACAGCCTCTTTATTGCTATCAATTGTCGACTTGTCAGCCTCATTATCTGCCTTATACTGCTCTCGGGCTTGGCGGTATTGTTGTCTTTCGGCCTCACGCTCACTTCGAGATACGTCTCGATCTCCTGCACGCATTTCACGCTGCCACTGCCTCACCCTCTTGCGTGTACGAGCTTCTGCCGCTTTTTGAGAAATAAGCTCACGACCACCCGCAAATAATTCCGCAGCCTTGGCTTTTGCCGCAGTATAGGTGTTGCCGACTTTTTCCTTAGCCTTCCCAGACCATTCAAACCCATAGCTCGCGCCAACATAAAAGCCCTCAGACATTTTTTTCCACGTCTTACGAAGACCTTCCTTCACCTTGTCCTTTAGTGCGTTCAGCTTTTCCCTACCATCAGTAACACGCTGTTCGCGTGTCATTGGTTTTTTGTTCGCCTTAGCCGCCGCGTCCTCGGCAGTATTTACTACTTCACCTGTATTAGGCGATGGCGTGGTAGATCCTAATTTTTCGCTCATACTTTTCCTTTTTATTTTTACAATTGTCTGTTGTTTTACTATCTGATATGTGACCATATTAGCACATATTTGCGATATTGTCAATATGCTTGTGGTAAATATTGACAAAACAAAAAATCGGCCGCATTACTACAACCGATTTATTTCTGTGTGCGTAAAAGATTATCCGCTTACACCCAGCTCAATTCGTTTAAACTGGCGAACCACAATGTTCTCACCCAATTTAGCAATTGCTTCCTTGATGTGCTGCTCAACAGTCTTAGAATCGTCCAAAATATACGTTTGGCTCATCAGCACTTGCTCAGCAAAGTGCTTGTTCAGTTGACCAGTCACGATCTTCTCGCGCATCTCTTCAGGCTTGCTTGCTAGTGCCTCGCTCGCCATCAACTCAGCCTTCACCCGCTCCATCTCTTCAGCTGGAATATCCTCCGTAGAAGCATACTTCGGGTTCATAGCTGCAATCTGCATAGCGATTTCGTGCGCCAATGTCTTAAAATCATCCAAACGTGCCACAAAGTCAGTCTCACAGTTAACTTCGACAATCACGCCAATTCGACCAGAGTGAACATAGCTCTCAATCAAACCTTCGCGCGCTTCGCGGTCACCCTTTTTCTCAGCCTTGGTCAAACCTTTTTTGCGCATCTCTTCCAGTGCCTTATCAAAGTCGCCATCAGCTTCAACCAACGCTTTTTTGGCATCAGTCAAACCTACACCTGTCAATTCGCGCAGTTTTTTAATGTCGTCAACAGAAACGCCCATCCTATTTCTCCTCTTTTTTCACTGGTTTTTCTTCAGGTTTCACGCTACCCGCACCTTCGGCAACAGCTTCGGTGAAGTAGTCTAGTAGCAATTGAATACCCTTGATAGCGTCGTCGTTACCAGGGATGACGTAGTCGATACCAGTTGGATTGACATTAGTATCAACAATAGCAAATACTGGCACACCCAATGTCTGAGCCTCACGCACTGCATTTGCGTCAGTCAAAGCATCAACCACGACCACTGCGCCTGGCTTGCCCATCAAGTCTTTGATACCGCCGTACTTAATGTTCAAACTGTCAATTTCCTCTTGGAAGCGCTGCACTTCCAACTTGTTGTAACGCTTTTCCAGGTCACCTGACGCCATGCGCTTTTCCAAGTTCTTCAGCTTCTTGATCTGCTGAGTAATCGTTGAACCGTTGGTCAGCATACCACCAATCCAGCGTTCAACCACATATGGTTGATTAATCTTTTCAGCTGCTTGGCGCACAACATCCTTAGCCTGCTTTTTCGTACCAACAAACAGTACTTTGCGGCCTGATGCTGCAATTTTTGTTAGTTCTGGCAATGCCTTATCCAACGCCTCAACCGTCTTGACCAAGTCAATGATGTGACTGTCCTGACGTTTGCTGTGAATATATGGCGCCATTTTTGGGTGCCAACGGCTGGTTTTGTGTCCAAAGTGAACACCTGACTCCAGCAAAGCCTTAATGTCTACTGCTACAGACATTTCTTTCTCCTTTTGCCTCATCCGCTCACGATGTGGAGTGTGAAACGGATTGTGTCATTAAATTAGTTACCCAACGATTATACCACTATTCGACTCTCGAGACAACTCCTTTTGACATTCTAGGGTAAATTGTGTACAATTGAACGGTTATGAAAAGCAGTATTCACCCACAGAACTATCGCCCTGTCGTATTTAGCGACGATCAAGCGGGCTTCGCGTTCTTGACTCAGTCAACAGCGCAGACAACAGATACCATCAAATGGAAAGACGGTAATACTTACCCTCTCGTGAAAGTTCACATCTCGTCGGCTTCACACCCATTCTTTACTGGTGAAGAAAAGATTATCGACACCGAAGGTCGTGTTGACCGCTTTAAGGCGCGCCAGGCAGCAGCTGAAGCTCGCAAAGCAGCCTTGGCAAATAAAGCTAAGAAAGCTAATGCCAACAAGACCGCAAAGACTGATACTCCACAATCAGACAAAAAGGCTAAAAAGTAGCTAGTAAACAGTAGTATCCTATGTCTTAAATCAAAACTGTCTCTTTGACGAGGCGGTTTTGATTTATTCATTTTCTTTAATATATTCTTCTACATTGAAAAGTGGCTTTTTGGATTCTTCATAATTAAATAGTTCACTCAATACACGTTCTTTTTCTGGAGAATATTGTATACCTACTCGATTTCCAGCAGCATCAGTTAATATTATTAACTCATAACCACCAGAAATAGTTACTACAGAATAGTAACCGATCTCTGATATGCGTCCAACGACGGAACCCATATCTTCCAGCTCGTTGCCTTTTGATAATACACTGCCAAATTTACTATCTATACTATCAAAAGATCCCCCCACACCTAAGCACATACCCATAATATTCTGTATGTCCTCAATATGCCTAGGCTGTGCATTGAGAGGGTCTATTGTTTCTAGGTGACGCTGTCGAGCAATATAGTTGTAAGCGAGCGGCCCCATGAATTTTACGTCATCCATTAGTTCTTTTATATAACACACCTCTGGACGTGAACCTTCGTCCTCTGTAGTAATTTCTGGGTCAGGCTGACAGATCCCTGTTGTAAATTTACCAGATTCATTCTTACCATAAACCTCAAGAACACCCACTACAATCCTCTCACCTGGATCCAGAGACAAACCATCAGGAAACTTGCCAGTCATCACAAGAGGAGATATAGGTACTAACGGTATATCCGATAGATCCTCTATCGTGCTAGTCCCTCTGCCTATTTCTGGAAGCTTGCCCGAAGGAGAATGTAGTTCACTCATATCTCTATACGATACACTAAAAATTATTATTTGTCAATATGTGCTATACTATTACAGATATGGCAAAGATTTCTCTTGATTTGGACGCTTTGAAAGCCGAGCACGCTCACCTGGGCGATTTTTTGGCGCGTCCTGACGCATACAGCTCGCCAGATTTTACTGCCAACAGCAAACGTTTCGCCGAGCTAGAAACCATTATCGCTACCGCTAGCGAACGCGATACTATCGAGAAACAGCTAGCGGAGGCAAAAAATCTAGCCCAGAGCAACGATGAATTGGCCGAACTAGCCAAAGCAGAGATTCCCGAGGACGAAGCTAAAATTGCCGAACTCGACGATAAGTTATTCATATTACTAACACCCAAAGATCCAAACGACGAGAAAAACATCATCATAGAAATCCGTGCTGGTGCCGGCGGTGACGAAGCCTCTCTGTTTGCGGCGGAGTTGTACCGCATGTATTTACGCTGGTGCGAAGCCAATGGCTATAAAACCGAGCTCATCAGCGAATCCGCCAACGACTCAGGCGGTTACAAAGAAGTTATTTTCATGGTCAAGGGCGACGCGCCATATGCCAAATTGAAATTTGAAGGCGGTGTCCACCGCGTCCAGCGCGTGCCGGTCACCGAAAGCCAAGGTCGCGTCCACACCTCTACCGTCACCGTGGCGGTACTTCCAGAAGCCGAGGAAACTGACATCGAAATCAACCCGAACGACCTGCGTGTCGATATTTACCGCTCCAGCGGTCATGGCGGCCAGAGCGTCAACACCACCGACTCAGCGGTGCGCATCACTCACCTACCAACCGGCATCGTCGTGACCAACCAAGACGAAAAATCGCAAATCAAGAACCGCGAAAAAGCCATGAGCGTACTACGTTCGCGCTTGCTGCAGATGAAAATCGATGAAGAAAATGCCAAATTAAGTGCTGAGCGGCGATCACTCGTTGGTACTGGCGACCGCTCCGAAAAGATCCGTACCTACAATTTTCCACAAGATCGCATCACCGACCACCGTATTCACTACAGCCGCAGCAATATCCCCGCGGCAATGAACGGGGATATTGACGATTTGATTGAGCAATTACAGCGGTATGAGCGGGAGCTGAAGGCAAAGAAAGCCGGTAGCTAGTACGGACTAATACACTATATAGCCTCAAATATGTGGTATAATTAACAACATGACCATATCTGATTGGCTAAAAACCGCCACTAAATCCCTGAAAGTAGCCAACATTCCCTCGCCACGACTGGACGCGGAGCTGATCTTAGCCAATACTTTACGAAAAAACCGCACCTACCTGCATGCTCATCTGGACGAGGAGATTGATCCCAGACGGCTTGATATCGCAAATGCCAGGCTGGACTTACGGTTAGATCGCGTACCAATTGCCTATATTCTGGGCTATAAGGAGTTTTACGGCCGTAGGTTCGCTGTATCACCATCTGTCCTAATTCCCCGCCCAGAATCAGAAGACATGATTTCATTATTTCTTGAGATGACTGCCGGTGAAATCACCAAAAAAACACTCATCGACATTGGGACTGGCTCTGGCTGCCTGGGAATTACCGCCAAATTAGAGCGAGATAACCTGTCGGTAATTCTATCGGACATCAGCAGGCCAGCCCTGAAAATTGCTGAAAAAAATGCTGACATATTAAATGCAGATGTCACCACTCAACATCAATCTTTGTTAAATGGACAGCTGGAGCCTATTGATTATATTTTTGCCAACTTGCCCTATGTTGACAGAGATTGGGATGTATCGCCAGAACTCCAATATGAGCCAGAAATTGCGCTTTTTGCCGAAAATGAGGGGTTGAGAGTCATATTAGAATTAATCTCGCAGACACCGCGCTGTCTTACCGCAGGAGGACTATTGTTCATTGAAGCCGACCCCCAACAGCACAACAGAATTCTTAACGAAGCCCGAAAAAGCGGTCTCCAAAAAGAAAAATCCCTTAATTACATCCTAGTTTTGCGCCTGATACGCGCTAAGAGTTAGTTCTAAAGTCAGCTCTTTATTATCTCGCAACACCGATATACGGACCGTTTCTCCCGGCAGAAACTCCGACACTAATGTCGATAATCCACCATCTTCGCCAACTTTCTTGTCATTTACCTTCGTGATGATATCGCCCTTTTTCACACCGGCCACATCCGCTGGTCCACCCTTCTCTATGGCAGAGTCAGATTTTCTGTCAACATAAGCACCAGATTTTACCGGTAAGTCATACTCAGCTTGAATATCCGGCGTAATAGCTACATAGCGTACTCCCAGATAGGCCTTTTGGACGCCTTTACCTGCCATGACACTTCTGGTCATACCTTTCACAGCATTAACCGGAATTGCAAAGCCAATACTCTGAGCATCGGAAGCGATAGCAGTATTTATGCCAATAACTTGTCCCGCCATATTAATCAGCGGACCGCCAGAATTACCGAGGTTAATTGGCGCATCAGTTTGCAATAAATCAGTTAGACTTTCGGTTTTCAGACCGCTTCTATCAGATGTAGCAGCGACCGGTCTGCCTTTACCGGAGACAATTCCACTGGAAGCTGTGTTTTGATATTGGCCCAATGAATTACCAATAGCAACAACCCGCTGCCCAACCTTCACCGTCCCGGAGTTACCCAGCTCCGCCACTGGCAGATTCGAAGCCCCATTAATTTTCAGAAACGCAATGTCATTAAGCGGGTCAGCACCAACAAATGTGATATTCGTAAATTGGTCTCCGTTACTCGTAACAACCCTGACCTTTCGCGCGTCTCTCACCACATGCTTATTTGTTAAAATGTAACCGTCAGAACTAACAATTACCCCTGTTCCAGCACCCATCTTATCAGAGTAAGCCCCCTCCTTAATAGTCAATATAGAGACAACACTAGGCGAGACCCTAGAAACAACCTTCGAAACATCACCTTCGCCGGCTGCTATTAAATTACCATCAGACCTTGGGACTTGCGAGGAATGACCAGACAATTGAAGCGTCACCCAGCTCGTTAAGAAAATCACCCCCAAAAGCGTCACAACCCCAACAAATCCGCTGATTAGCCAACACCCCACTCTCTTCTGCTGGCCAGAAACACCCATAAAACCTCCTATCTAAAGATTAAATCACTACCGAATTGAGAAATACAAGCATCGCCGCAGTTATTGCAATTGTCAGAGCCACTGGGCCAGATATGTCCGAGAAGCGAATAGAATCATGCTTTTTATATGATTGGTACGCCTTACTAGCGCTTAGAGACAGTAAGAGCAAAATAATGGTAATCTGCGGAATACCGCCAAACAATAATCGACCATAACTAAACGTCCAATAATACGCCAACCACCCCATTTCTGCAAAAATAATTCCCCAAATTGCGGCAAACAACACCGTTTGCTCTTCGTCATAACTATGCAAAAAATGACGAGCGACGCTATAGCCCATCAAGAACATTAAAGGAACGACAGCCAAGACAGGCCAATCATACGACACTGCCATCAACGCAGTTACCCCTATAAAAATAGCCACAGCCGATTGCAAAGCAACTTGCCAGCGCTTAGACATTGGCTTAATAACCGTTAGCCAGATGGCGTAAAACACCGCCAATCCTATCCGGAAATATAGACTTGAAACCGATAAATACATCAATCCGACAACACCAATGCCAACAGTAAGGTCTACCAAGTTCGCTTGAATATTTGCCCACCAAAAACGCGGCCTTACAGCGATAATGCGCCATTTGCTTAAAACAACCAGTGCCAATGCTGGATACGGAGATTGAATCGTTTGAGCAATAGCCAACAATACCGCCGCCAGACCAATATTCAAGCTGTAATACACCAGCTCACTCCAAAACGTTCTTCGTTTAACTGTTTTCAGCAACTCCATAGCTTCCTCTATTATACCAAACTACGAACCAGATCCCACCACGACGATAAATTGTGCATCAACATTTAAATTATACTTTGATGAATCTGATGAAACCGAACCATATAACTCCTCAAACTTTGCCTTTGTGGCAGATTTTTCTTTACCAGCCGGCAATTGATAAACACTAGTTTTTGTTACTTTTTCATTACCTGGAGCATTACCAACATGAACAACTTTTAAGCCCATCTCCATCAATTTATCCGCCTCTTTCTGAGCAGCACCACTTACACCGCTGCCATTTAAGACGGCAATCGTTGCTTTTTCCTTCGATAGTGGCGTTGCGTAAATTTCATCCTTAATATATGAGCGAATCTCACTATAGTTATGTAATCCCGCCGACGGCTGAACTATGCTTGCGCCACCAGCTGAACCGGTCGTCATCAACTTATTGCCCTCTTCCACAAAGCTCAATCGATGAATATCAGACTCTTTAATCTCTGACGCCAAGTTCATAATTGTGCGAATTTCTTTCGTATCAATATTTGTCCGCAGATTCTTACCCATAGCGTCCATCAGTGAAGTCACCTTACCAAAATCTGTCAACGTGCCAGTGGAAGTCGCCTTACTTTTCAGCGCCATTAGTACCAATTGCTGGTTTTTTTCGCGGTCAAAGTTCGATTGTTCCAATCCATAGGTTGGCGCCACCAGACCGCGTGCCCGAGAGAACCACATCGCCTTTTCACCATCCATATCATGATTACCATTAGTCAACTGCATATAATGGCCAGTCGGACAACGTTCGCGACGCTGCTTCGCATTTAACTCCTTAGCCCGGCACATCCAGTCCATACTTGGATCAAGGATTCCGCGCGGATCACGACTCTGGACATTAACCGTGACGCCACCGACTGCATTCACTGCATCACGGATTACCGCCGTGTTGATATGTGCCACATATTGAATATCCATGCCAAAGATATCGCCGATGAACTTCTTCGTTTTTTCCATCCGCTCAGACTCCGCCTCCTGGTTATCGCCATTGTTAACGCAACCAAAATACTCATTAATCTTACCAGCGTAGCCAGAATTACAAGCCATACCAAATTTAACGTACAGATCACGAGGAATACTGAACATGTATGCGTCCTTTTTTGTCTGATTGACACTAAGGACCATCATCGAATCAGTCAGTGTTGCGCCCGGATGGGCTGGATCATCGTCAGTTGTCCCTAAGATTAAAACATTACTTCGCCCATGAGCATCCTCTTTTAATTTTTGTTGTGAGAAAAGGTCTAAAATATTACCGTTACCGAACACACTATTCATAGTTTGCCACAGCTTCAGAAGTAACCATCCCACCACAATAGCCACAATAATCCCAACAACCGCCAGCGCAATCCTCACAATCAACTTCTTCTTACGCTTTTGCTTGCGCTCTTGCCGGTGTGACGGCTTAGCATTTTTATCAATCGCGGCTAATGATTCGCTAATATTCTGCTTCAATTTGTTCGCATTATTAGCAGACGTCAATGGCCGAGTACTCTGACGAGTATTGCTCAGGATTTCTGGCCTATTTTCAATACTGCAAAGATGCCCGATCGTCGTCGTTTTTTTGCTAGAAATTTCCCCCAACGAAGTTCGCTGCGGTCGTCTGGCGACAAAACCGTCCATCGACTGTTTGCGTGATTTCATATCTATTGATTATAGCACACAAAACGCTTATAATTGAAGCAATGGACGCGACTTTTATGGATCGTCATCCGAAGTTACATGATGGCCTGGGAATGGTCATTTTCGTTGTCGGCGTAGTGGTTGGTACAATTTTATTGAACACATTTGTATTCCAAACTTTCAACGTCGAAGGTGCCAGCATGGAAACAACAATGTACACCGGAGATCGCCTAATTGTTAATCGTCTACCGGTTACTGCCTCAAAATTACAGAACAAAAACTATGTCCCAAGCCGTGGTCAAATTATTGTTTTTAAAAATCCCAATTTCAACGCCTCGCTCGGTAAGGATGAATATATCGTTAAGCGAGTTATCGCCTTTGCTGGCGAACGCGTTATCGTAAAGGATGGTACCGTAACAGTTTACAATAAAGAGAATCCAAACGGCTTTAATCCCGATAGTTCTGTAAATAAAAACGAACCAGGACAACCGACCTCCGGTGATGTTGACACAACCGTACCTACTGGTACTATATTTGTTATGGGCGATCACCGCCAGGGTAGCTATTCCTGCGACTCAAGAAATTGCATGGGTTCAATCCCCCTGTACGATATTGTTGGTCCAGTCAGCCTACGTCTATTTCCATTCAATAAAATTCGCTCGTTTTAGCAGATTTTATTTCTCTAGCAAATCACGAATTCGCTCAAACTCAAGATTATTCTTGAATTTGATGCTAATTTGACCAGCTCCGCGACCATTGGTGCGAATCTTCACACCGGTACCAAACCTCTTAGAGAGGCTCTCCACGACATCTGCATGCGGCATATCCGCTGGACGACGTTTATTTTCAATTGGACTAGCCTTTGCCTGTTTCCATAGCGTCACCACCTGCTCAATTCGCCGCGCCGACCACTCCTCGCGAATCGCCCGCTCCATAATATCCTCTGCCGCATCTTCAGGTAAGCCAATCAACGGCCTAGCCTGACCCTCATTCAGTCGCCCCTCAAATAATGCCTGCTGTACGGTTTTTGGGAGCTTCAACAGCCTCAATGTGTTACTGACTGCGCTAATAGATTTGCCCCCCAAACGCTTACCAATCTCCTCTAGCGTCATATTAAATTGATCTCGCAGTTTCTGGTAAGCCGTGGCTGTTTCTAATGCATTCAAATCGTGTCGCTGCAAATTCTCAATCAACGAGATTTCCAACCGATTCTGATTGCTCATACTTCTGACTATACACGGCACCTCTGCTAAATCAGCCCTCTTTGCCGCGCGCCATCGCCGCTCACCCGCCACAATCAAGTACTTGCCGTCCTTTGGTGTCACCACAATTGGCTGCACTACACCATGCTCACGCACCGACTCTGCCAGCTCGCTTAAAGCTGTCTCGTCAAAAAACCGCCGCGGCTGATTTGGATCTGGAATAATTTTATCAATTACAATATCCCTCAGACGAGATACTTTCACGTCCTGCTGCGCTGTCGGGTCGAACGTCTCATCAATCAAATTAGTTGGAATTAACGACTCAAAACCCCTGCCTAAACCCTTTTTCACCGCTCGACCCTCTCTATAATTTCCTTTGCTAATGCTTTATAGGCCCGAGAACCTTTTGAAAACCGATCATACGCCCCCACTGGCGCACCGTGACTTGGCGCCTCAGCCAAACGAATATTCCGCGGGATGCTGCTCTTAAATATTTTATCTGGGAAATATTTTTTAATTTCAGCGTGGACCTGCCCAGATAAAGTTGTCCTAGAATCCATCATCGTCGCTAGAACCCCCAGTAACTCCAGCGGTGGATTAAGGCCTTTTTTAATCAACTTCATGCTTTCGAGTAGCTGGCCCAGTCCTTCTAGAGCGTAAAACTCTGCCTGGACTGGCAGCAATACATAATTAGCTGCAACCATACCATTAACCGTCAACAAGCTCAGACTCGGTGGGCTATCAACGATAATATAGTCATACTCTGTCGCTTTCTGTAGAGCCTCGCGCAACCGAATAAAACGCCCTTCTGCCTGAGCCAACTCGACTTCTGTATTAGCCAAATGTGGAGTCGCCGGTGCAATTGATAGATTTTTATATTCTGTCGGTAGTACAATGTTAGCAAGATCAATTTGCCGCATAACCACTTCAGACATTGTCGCGCCTAAGCTCTGTTTATCAATACCAAGTCCACTAGTGGCATTCCCTTGCGGATCAAAGTCAACCAACAAGGTCTTCTTGCCAGCCTTTGCTAAAAAATATGCCACGTTAATTGAAGTCGTTGTTTTGCCGACGCCACCTTTTTGATTTGTCACCGCAATGATTTTTGTCATTCGTTCCCCTTTTACCTACATTAATTATAGCATGAGCGTAACAGAAATAACAGACATCAAAGAACCGCTTCTTTGATGGAAGCGGCTCTTTCAATTATTTGATTGACGTAATCTGAATCTTAGTGTATTTCTGGCGATGACCAGTTTCTTTGTGTACACGTTTCTTGCTCTTGTAGCGAATGACGCGGATTTTGTCGCCTTTAACTTCCGTCTCAACGACTTTCGCTTTTACCACCGCGCCTTTTACGGTTGGCGTGCCAACTTTTGTTTTATCACCATCAATCACTAAAAGTGCGTCGAGAGTGAGTTCTTTTGTACCTTCAGGGAGGAGATCCACCAAGAGGGACTCTTTTTCGCTGACAATGTATTGCTTGCCAGAGATTTTTACGACTGCTTTCATTTCGTTCCTTAAAATATATTTACTATCAGTGACCAATTATAACAGAGATGGATAATACGTGCAACTAATTTGCCTGCAACTCGGCCATGGCGTTATTAGCGCGTAGCCAGCCGCTGGGCGAACCGCATTCCATGTAGTCGCCCTTGGCCTCGCCCACCGCGACGATACCGCCACTGGCAATGTACGCGTTGATAGCGTCAGTCAGTTCAAACTCGCCGCGCTGCGGATTGGCGGGGAATGTCCGTGCCAGCTCGAAAATCTCTTTGTTAAGAATGTAAAAACTTGAATTACTGAGGTTACTCGGCGCGTCCTCAAGCTTCGGCTTTTCAATAATGCGCACAAAATTACCTTGCTGGTCAGTCTCAATGATACCCGTCTGCGGGATGAATTCTTCCTCGACAGGATTACCCAATAGCCCAGCTGACAGGCCGCGCGCCTCCACCAACTCCGCCAAATCGGCCGCATTTGAACCGCCATCGCTGCGCCAAAAGAATTGGTCACCCATAACCACAAACGCCGACTCGCCTGGCTCAATAAATTCGCTAGCCAACCCCACTGGGATGCTCGTGCCGTAACCGCCCGTACCTGGCTGGGTTAAAAAATGTATTCGCACATTTCGCAGCGGCGCTACTAGAGGTAATTTATCTTGCCTGCCAGCACGCCGCAAATAATCGTTCAACTGGATATTTGACCGATAGTAGCTTTGCACCTGAGTGCTTTGCTCGCCCACCACGAAATAAATATCTTTGACACCCGCCCGAATAATATCCTGCACGATGTAGTCGACCACCGGACGCGTCCCTACCGGCAGCATACACTTTTCGATTGATTTGGTAATCGGCAGCATCCGCGTGCCCCAACCAGCGACTGGAATGATAGCTTTGGTGATCATATTTCCTCCTTACATCTTCAGTTCTTTATGCGATTTCTGTAAAATATCCATCATTTCCGCATAGCGCATCTC
>CAURVB010000008.1:0-26570 GCA_963528615.1 uncultured Candidatus Saccharibacteria bacterium
CCATCACGCCCAGCTCCATCTCGGCGCGCTGGCGAACTTCGTCAGACAATTGCGGGATGATATCGTCAGGATCTAATTTCTCGGCTTCCTCTTTCGAAGCGCCATTATAACGCTGCAGCAAACCCTGATAAGTCAACCTCAATAGATACGAGTGTTCGTTCTCGCCTTCAGGCAGCGGATATTTGGGAATAAGAATGCGGCCCAGCTCGATTTCAACGTTACAGCGGTCAGCCACCTTTTTAGTGTTACGAATTACCTCGGGATATTCCTCTCCCCAATGAGCGATGATATCGCGCGGGTCGGTCAAGTGCAGCTCAAAGTCTTTCAGACTCATACGCTTTTCATCACTCAAGTACGAACCAGTACCGACACATAGCAAAATTTCGTGCGCGTCCTGGTGATCGTGCGTCAAGTAGTGGCCGTCGCAAGTCACCACCATCTCGATGTCCAGCTCCTTCGATAGCTTAATCAAGCCTTCGTTGATTTTTGCCTGGACGTCCCAGTGCGTGTTTGATTTTGGATGGCCGTGATCTTGTAGTTCCAGATAGTAACGGTCGCCCAGAATCGATTTGTACCATTTGGCGATATCGCGGGCGCGATCGTAGTCATCTTCTTTGAGAGCTACGCCAATTTCACCGCTAGCACAGCCGCTCATCACAATTAAACCTTCATTCAACTCCTCTAGCAAGTCGTGATCAATCCGCGGTTTGTAATACATACCCTCCAGATTAGCCTGCGTCGATAGCTTCATCAGATTATGAAAGCCGGTGTTGTTCATCGCTAGCACCGTCAAGTGGAAGCGCTGCTTATCCTTGGCCGGGTCGCGATCAAAGCGCGAACGCGCCGCTACGTACGTCTCGATACCGAGAATCGGCTTGATACCAGCCTTTTTGGCAGTTTTATAATAGTCAAGGATGCCGCTCATCGTACCATGGTCGGTTACTGCCGCCGCCTCCATGCCGAACTCCTTGACCTTATCAACCAAATCATTGATTTTAGTCAAGCCGTCTAGCACCGAATGAAAGGTATGATTATGCAGGTGCACGAAATCTGACGGCTTCAAAGCCGCCGGCGAAGATTGTCCGCTATTTCCCCCAGTCATTGCTAATAATTATAGCATGTTATTGACGGTGCTGCATCGTCTCGATTAGATGATTGATAAAATCAGCTAGCGGCGGGAAAATATCAGCGAACTGGCCTAATAGCCAAGCCAGCAAGGTAATCAACAGCGTCGCTCCCAGCGCACTACCAATACCAAAGAAGATACCGCGAATAAAATTCATCCAATAGACTTGACGGCGCGAACGATGAAAATCAAAAAACAAATCTTCTAAAATCGCCTGCCGCGCACCGTTTTCATTGTCGCTTATAATTTTCCGCGCCAATTTATTTGGTTGTTTTTTGGTTGGTTTTTCTGCCATTTCCCGCCCTCTTTTTAGTAAAATACTTCGCTAAAAATCCATGCTTTGAAGTCAATTTTTTCGCCAGCTCTGCGCCAATTGAAACAGCACTGACAATTCCGCTAAATCCAGAAATTCGCTGAGTTATCGCCTCTACTTTTTGCTGGGTTTGGCGAATCTGCCGCGTCAGCTTAATAATGGAAATTGTCATGACGATCAGCATGACGACAAATACCGCCATCAACGCTACTAGTACTATCAACAAACCATTCATGCTTTTTACTATACACTATTTCAAACGGCTTGTCAGATGAACGCGCAAATCTTCGCCAAAATTCGGGTCGCGCAGACCAAAGTCAATCACCGTCTTCAAATATTCCAATTTATCGCCGGTATCATAATACGTACCGTTGGTAATTTCCACGCCGTAAAAATCAAATTCGTCGTCGATCATTTCTTGCATAATCGGCTGGATGGTGAATTCGCCATGACCGTCAAATTTTTCCTTAGCCTTCTCCAAGTAGCCAAAAATCTCGCCCGGTAGTAGATAACTACTGACACTCGCCAGATCGGATGGCGCATTGGTTTTACCAGGTTTTTCGACAATATTGGTCATTTTAATGACGCCGTCTTTGACCTGCTGGCCATTGATGACACCGTAACGATCAAATTCCAAATCATCGGTAATTTTCTTACACGACAGCACCGCACCGTGCAAATTTTCTGACGCCTCAATCATTTGCCGAAAACGGCTTGGGCTAGCGGCAATGAAATCGTCCGCAAACGTGTAAATCACTGGTTCATCGTGGCGAATTAAATGCGAAGCGCAAGCCAGCGGCGTCGCGTTACCATAAGGGCCTTTCTGACGAATGTAGACGAAGTTAGCCATCTCGGACAGACGCTGAACGATGTCAATTAGCGGCTGCTTTTTGACGCCGCCAGCGCGCAAATTAGCTAGCAGCTCTTCGTTTGGCGCGTCAAAATGGTCTTCGATCGCCCGCTTGTTGGCACTACCGATGATAATTATATCCTTAATGCCAGCCTCGACCAATTCCTCGACGACATATTGAATAATCGGCTTGTCAATTAGCGGCAACATCTCTTTAGGCATAGCTTTGGTCTGCGGCAAAAACCGGGTGCCAAAACCAGCGGCAGCAATGATAGCTTTGGTTGGTTTTTTCATAATTTAACTCCTATTCTCTCCTATTTCTGAAGTGTCGAACCTTATAATTTTTCGCGGATTAATTTCTGCGCCAGGCTCGGGTTGGCTTGGCCTTTGGAACGCTTCATGACTTGACCAACCAAGTAGCCAATGGCTTTGTCCTTACCGGCTTTAATGTCGGCAATGGAAGCTGCCGAGGCCGGGTCGTTCAATACTTCGTCAACGATGGCGGCGATGGCTGATTCGTCGGATACCTGTAGCAAGTGTTCTTTTTCAGCAAATTCACGCGGATCGTCAGTCCTATTCAAAATCACCGCACCAAACACCTCCTTTGCAGCCGTACTTGAGAGTTCTCCATGATCAACCAAATCAGACAACTTAATAAGACCTTCTACATTAGGCATCATATCAGACACATCAATCGCGTCATAATCACCCCACTCTACGGTTTCTGTGGTATTGACTGACGCAAACCAATTCGCTATTCGCCTAGCAGCAGAAACACCTCTACTGTCAAGCGCACTAAGAACTGCATCAGCATATGGCTTAAAGTTCATAATAGTATAGACAACAGATTTATCAACATTCAGCACGCTTAATTTTTCACGATATTCACCCGGCAACGTTGGCACTTCAGCCTGGATCCGAGCAATCTCCTCATCACTCAGCACCACTGGCGGAATGTCGGCATCAGGCATGTAGCGATAATCCTGAGTGTCCTCTTTCGAACGCTGCGAGGTAGTAACTTGTTTGTCATCGCTCCAGCCGCGAGTTTCCTGCACGACCTTTTCGCCGCTCTCCAGCAAGTCAACTTGGCGTTTGAACTCGTATTCAGCGGCACGCTCGACACTGCGGAACGAATTGAGATTCTTTACTTCCGCGCGTTTGCCAAGCTCGGTCGCGCCTTTCTTGGCCACCGAAATATTGACGTCAAAGCGCATATTGCCGTGGTACAAATCACCGTGCGTAACGCCAGCATACACCATCAATTTGTGCAGCTCCGAAGCGTACGCTTTGGCCTCCTCGGCAGAATGCATGTCCGGCTCAGAAACAATTTCAATCAGCGGCGTACCAGCGCGGTTGAGGTCAACCAGCGAATAGCCATCGTGGTGCGTCAGCTTACCGGCATCCTCTTCCATGTGCGCGTGGTGAATCCGCACCCGTTTGAGCGAACCGTCTTCCAGCGGCGCGTCGACATAGCCAGCCAAAATAATCGGCTGATACATCTGCGAGGTCTGATAGCCCTTTGGTAAGTCAGGGTAGAAATAATGCTTGCGATCAAACCGGCTAACGCGAGCAATCGGCGCGTTCAACGCTTTACCGGCGCGCACCGCCAGCTCGACAGCGTGCTTATTCAGCACTGGCAGCATGCCTGGCAGACCAAAGTCAATCTCATGCGTTTTACTATTCGGCTCGGCGTCGCGAGCGTCGTTATCAGCCGGACTAAACAGTTTGGTTTTGGTCGCCAGCTGGACGTGGCATTCGATGCCAATAGTCATTTCATATTCATCATATACACTCATCATAACGCTCCCAAATCTTTTAGTGCTTGCTCAAAGCTTGTCATGGCTCGCCGAAAACTTTGCGCGGTTAGTTTCACTTTAGTCTCGTGAGCAATTTGATTGCGCAATTTGTGCGCCGCCCACAAACCATTTTCATCCGTCCAATCACCCTTGCGGGTTTTCAACCTGTCGCCCATTGTCGCGCCAGCCACGCCGCAGTCGCGCATGGCTTTGTCGAGTAGTTTATCAGCTTTGACAATTGCCATCTGCAAGCTGTCCGAGTTACCCGCCTTAGCGCCGCGCTGAATTACCCGCCAAACTTTTTGATACATTTCTCTGTCAAGCTGCTTGTGTCCGCGCGATGTCAATTGGATAAAAACAATCAACAAGCCGCCGATTAACAATGCCGCCACTACCAGCGCAATCAACAAGCCGTCCATCAGGCAGCCTCCACTTCCGCCGCTAACTTCAGCAAGTTGCCGTCCGACTGATAATCACCAATCAACTGCACACCAATCGGCAAACCTTCGTCACTAGTTCCAGCTGGCACGGAAATTGCCGGTAGTCCAGCCAGACTGGCCGGAACGGTCATGATATCTGCCAAGTACATTTTGATTGGATCATTGGTATTTTCACCAAGTTTGAATGCTGGTGTCGGCGCCGTCGGCATTAACAGCGCGTCGTACTCAGTGAACAACTTTTTGAACTCGTTAATGAGCAGCGTGCGCGCTTTTTGTGCCTGCATATAATAGGCATCAAAAAAGCCGCTCGACAATACAAAGCTACCGATCATAATCCGCCGCTTATTCTCCGTCATAAAACCTTCGTTACGGCTGCGGCCGTACAATTCCGCCAGCGTTTTTACCTCAGCCGCTCGGTGACCATAACGCACACCATCATAGCGTGCCAGATTTGACGATAATTCTGCCGGCACAATAATATAGTACATCGCAAGCGAATACTGCATCATGTCCAGATTTACTTCTTCAATTTCATAGCCCAGCCGCTTCAATTTTTCGGCATAATCAAGAGTTTTCTGGCGAACTGCCGCGTCCACATCGTCAGTCATACATTGCTTAACCAAACCGATTTTCTTCTTAGTAAAGCCTGGCTGGTTCTGCCAAAAGTCCGGCAGTGTTGTCATATCCTTGTCGTCGCGGCCCGCCATAATTTCCATCACTAGATTGGCATCCTCAGCGTTTGTCGCGAAACAGCCAATCGTGTCGGTGCTCGAGGCCATGGCTACCACGCCGTAGCGGCTGACCGCGCCGTAGGTTGGCTTGATACCGACCACGCCGTTAAAGCTGGCTGGCTGGCGAATCGAGCCGCCAGTGTCTGTTCCCAGCGCAAATGGCACCACGTCAAGCGCCGTCACTACCGCCGAGCCGCCCGACGAGCCGCCGGCTACGCGCGCTTTATCTACAGCATTTTTGGTCGGACCAAAGGCTGAGTTTTCTGTTGAACCGCCGTGAGCAAAGGCATCCAAGTTCGTCTTACCGATGCAAATTGCGCCTTCAGCTTCTAATTTTTCAACGGCTGTTGCCTGGAGCGGCGCCTCAAAATTCTCGAGCATTTTTGAAGCAGCAGTCGTCGGCGCCCCAAACGCCAGGAAATTATCTTTTACTACAAAAGGCACGCCAGCCAGCCGGCCAGAAATTTCACCCTGATCAACCTTGGCTGCTCGCTCCAACGCCCGTTCTTCCGTCAAGCTCAATAGTGCATGATATTCCTCAATATCGCGCGCTCGTCGCAACGCTTCTTTAACATTTTCGACTGCACTTTTTCCGGTAAAATCACTAATCCGACTCATTACAATACCTGCGGCACTTTCACTTGATTATTCTGTTTCTCAGGCGCTAGCTCAAGCAGCTTTTCTGCCGAAATCCCCAGCTGAATCTCATCTTCGCGCCAGACATTCTCTAGTCCCGTCACTTGATAAGTTGGCTCCACACCCGCCGTATCAAGCTCACCAAGCTGCTCAATGTAGCCAATTATATTTTCCAAATCCTGGCGCAGTCCATCAACTTCATCATCAGCTAATGCCAGACTACTCAAACTCGCCAAGTGCTGAATATCACTTATAGAAATATTTGTCATATCAATATTATAACACTAAAATAAAAGTCGCCCACCAAAGTGAGCGACTTATCCATTTTACAATTTTTATTGGGTTGAGTAGCTGCGATAGCTTTTATATTGACTATTACTATTATATTTGTAATCTGTCGTCGTAGTTGACGGAACCGAACTGCTGGCATTGTGAACTTTCACTGCAATCGTAATCGCACTAGCCAATAGAACGACTGAAGAAGCAGCGACCAGTGTCAGCGTCAAAGCCTTTGAAGTGTTGCGTCCCTGAACAATTTGATAGATAAAGTAAATACTTACCGCCACAACTGCGAAAGCCAATAGGTACGGCAAGAATTCACTCAAGTACAAACTCTTGTAGATTTTTTCTGCGCCAGTTGTACCAATAAATAGCAATGAATTGATTAGAATACTAACCAGACGGGCAACCAACTCAAGAGCTGGAATCGCCAAAGCTGCTACGCCACCGTAAGTTACTAGCTTATAAGCTGTGCGCTGTGTATAGCCTTCACGATCTGGAACAGCTTTTGATACACGCGAAAACAGAATAAATGACAATACCGCCAAAAGAAGCGCAAAGACTGCGCCTGCGACAATACCAGTTCCTGGGGTTTCCATCAATGGGGCAAAGAAGCCGCCGGCAGTTTTCACTAATATTGAAGTTGTGTCTGCCCACAAGCCAAACACACTAGAAATAACATTGATCAACAAAAACGCCGATATAACTGCTGAAGACATCGCTAAAGCATATTCCAATGTCAATAACTTTGCCTTACCTTTATTTGGATCAGCATACGTATACTGTTGCGGGTATGCTTGATAACCGGCTGGCTGCGCTGGCATTTCTGGTTGCGCAACGGTTGATGGCTGTGGTTGTTGTTTAGTTGCCATAATACCTCCTAATCTAATAATAATTCTATTCTACATGGTCTGGCGAATTTCTGCAATCAAATCGCGCAGTTCAGCCGCTTTTTCAAATTCTAGATTGGCGCTATGCAGCTCCATTTGACCAGTCAACTCCTTGATCAGCGTTGGATATTCGTCCTTTGGAATCTTCTTCAAATCAAGTTTTGGCTTTTTGTCTGATTCTTTTTGCGGTATGATGGAACGCAGGCCATCGTCAATCTTCTTCTGGATGGTTTGTGGCGTGATGCCATGCTCTTCGTTATATTGCTGCTGTATAGCACGCCGACGATTCGTCTCATCAATTGCTCGCCGCATGCTGTCAGTCACATTATCACCATACATCAGCACCCGCCCATCCACATGCCGCGCCGCCCGGCCAATCGTCTGGATCAGTGCCTGCTCACTACGGAGGAAACCTTCTTTATCAGCATCCATAATCGCCACTAGGCTGACTTCCGGCAAATCCAGCCCCTCGCGCAGCAAATTGATACCAACCAAGACATCATACGTACCCAACCGCAGATCTTTCAAGATATCGCCACGCTCCAGCGTGTCAATTTCACTGTGTAGATACGCCGTTTTCACGCCATTGTCGGTCAGGTAGGCACTCAAATCCTCGGCCATGCGCTTGGTCAAGGTAGTTACCAATACGCGGTGACCGTTGGAGATGGCCTGGCGAATCTCCTCCATCAAATCATCAACCTGCCCCTCAGTCGGCCGTACTTCAATCGGCGGATCGAGCAGTCCTGTCGGCCGAATCAACTGCTCAGCCGGCTTTGGCGAATGAGCCAATTCATAGTCGCCCGGTGTAGCGGACACATAAATCGCCTGATGAATATGCTGATCAAACTCATCAAACCTGAGCGGGCGGTTATCCAGCGCACTCGGTAGGCGAAACCCGTGCTCCACCAACACTTCCTTGCGCGCCCGGTCGCCGTTATACATGCCGCGGACTTGGGGCAAGGTCATGTGCGACTCGTCGACCAGCAGCAGCCAATCGTCTGGAAAATAATCAATCAACGTCGCTGGCTGTTCACCCGGCTCGCGGTCGGTCAGATAGCGCGAATAATTCTCAATGCCTTTAACAAAGCCGGTTTCCTTGAGCATCTCCAGGTCATATTTGGTGCGCTGAGCTAGGCGCTGTGCCTCGAGCAACTTATCGTGCGACTCAAGCCACTTCAGTCGCTCGTCAAACTCCTTTTCGATGCCGATAATGGCTTTTTCAATTCGTTCACGCGGCGTTGAATAGTGGCTGGATGGGAAAATCGTCAGTTGCTTTGGCTGATCCAAAATCTCGCCAGTCAGCGGATCGATTCGCGTGAGTCTCTCAATTTCATCGCCAAAAAACTCCACCCGCACGGCCGTGTCCTGCCCAGCCGGGAAAATATCCACCACGTCGCCGCGCACCCTGAAGTTCCCCCGCGCAAAGTCAACGTCGTTGCGCTTATACTGAATGTCAGTCAGCAGGCGAATAAACTTATCCTGAACCCGCCGCTCACCAACCGTCAATTGAATGGCCATATCGGCGTACGTTTCCGGCGAACCGATACCGTAAATACAAGACACGCTGGCCACGATGATAACGTCGCGCCGCGTTAACAGTGCCGACGTCGCAGCATGCCTGAGCCGATCGATTTCATCATTAATTTTTGAGTCTTTCTCAATGTAGGTGTCGCTCGAAGCAATGTAGGCTTCCGGCTGATAATAATCAAAATAGCTAACAAAATAATGCACCTCATTCTCCGGAAAAAACTCCTTAAACTCAGAAAATAGCTGCGCTGCCAAGGTCTTGTTATGCGCCAGCACCAGCGTCGGCACGTTCCGCCGGGCGATAATATTTGCCATAGTAAAGGTCTTACCCGAACCGGTTACGCCCAATAGAGTCTGCTCGCGCTCGCCCCGCTCCAAACCGTCCACCAACTGAGCAATCGCCGTCGGCTGGTCGCCGGTCGGCTGATATGAAGAAGAGAGGCGAAATTTATTCACCTCTCTATTCTACTATATTTACAAAAACTAGTCTTGTTCGTAAGTTTGAGGTGTGCCAGAAATTTCACACTTGCCATCAACCAGCCGGCTCGGAACCGAAGCGGCTTTTAGATCTGAGCATGGTATATAACTCTGTTGTGTGCCTGCGACTATGCCAATTTCACCCGTGCCTTTTTTTGGGCCAATTATTGTATAGGCGTTAGTCAAGCCGTAAACTGCTGCATATTTTCCATACGCACGGTCAATAACCGGTTTATAAGTATAACCTTCACGCTCCGGAATTGGCTGACCAACTTTAGATTTCAAGAACTCCTTTAGAGAATCGTCGATATCCAACTTATCAACATCACTTACTGAAGTTAATTGAGTGCCCCTACCGTCTCCGCCAGTGCGAAAATCTTTATATTTTTTCTTAGTTTCACTCGACGGATTTACCTCTTCTTCACGAGCTTTATCTGATAGTCTAGAAGAATCTTTCTTCGTCTCGTTATTTTTTGAAGACTCAACACTTTTATCCTTATTTAGCGCCCCCACAATAATCCAAGCCACCAGACCAATAATAACTAGCCCTATAACAATCACTGTCGCTATCAACCATTTATTAGCCGTTGGTTTATTCTCCATACCTAACTCTCCATTTAGATTGTGGTTTTGATTTTATACCACCATTTGCCTGCTGTCAATTTATTGCAGCCATAACCATTTTATGATATAGTAATAAAGTTAAAAATTAGAATAAAAAGGATAATAATGACTCCGAAAAATGTTTGTATTCCGCGCGAGCTACAACTCCAGGCAGCCATGTTTCGTCTGGGTAATGTCGATGAAGAAATCCATGCTGGCTATGAAATTCTCCAAAAATATCATAAAACCGTAACGTTCTTTGGCTCAGCACGAATCGGTGAGGATGATTATTACTACCAAAAAGCCAAAGAATTAGCTTTTCAATTAGCAAAAGATGGTTACACAATTATTACCGGTGGCGGCGGCGGAATCATGGAAGCGGCAAATCGTGGCGCCATAGAAGCTGGTGGGCAATCAATTGGCTTTAATATCCGCTTACCGCATGAACAATCGCTCAACAAATACACCACCGACTCTTTTGCCTTTACTCACTTCGCGCCGCGTAAAATTGTCATGACACTGCTAGCCGATGCCTATGTTTGTTTTCCGGGCGGTTTTGGGACAATGGATGAGATCTGTGAAATCATCACCTTGACACAGACAAAGAAAATGAATTCAGCACCAATTATTCTATTTGATAAAAAATTTTGGGGTAAATGGGACGATTTTGTTCGCAGCAATATGCTTCCTAGTAAGTTGATTTCTGACGGTGATGAAAAAATCTACACCATCACTGAAAATATCCCAGAAATAATCAGCGTCATTAAAAATCGGCGAACTTGTTGCGACCGCTGAACTATTTCTTAGATTTTGGCTCAATCCAACAGATTCCGCCCTGGCAGACCACTCGCTCAACCGCAGGATTATGCGTGCGCGGGTGGTTTTTATAGCGACGCGTAATTTCAAAGCCTAATCCTCGCTTGCCATGAGTTGTCTGTTGTTTGCCAAGCGGTAATTGACAATGATAATTATTCACAACATCAATCGGGTTAAATGATATCACCTGCCCGTCAATATCCAATAATACCCAGTCGGAGGCCTTAAATGGCGCCCATTTGTCTACCTTTGGAGCAATGGCCATGAGCGACTGATAAATTTCCTCAGCTGTTGCGTTTGTCGGATCCAAACCCAAAGAACGGATAATCGAATGCGCTCTAGCTAATATTTCCGCAATCAACCGTACGTCGCTATCATCCCTAGTCATTCGTCTTAGTTCATTCAGAGCGAGACGTTTTTTATTATCATTTCCTAATAGTTTTCCCAAGTTTTGCGCCATTATAACTTCCTTTCTTGAATTGGCATAGCGTGAAGTGGTGTGCCAGCGTATAAAATACCAGCTTTTGCGCCAATTTTCATAACAACCGAACTAGCATTAGCACTGGCCACCAGTACAGAATTCTTCAAATTGCCGCTTTTCGCCCACTCGCTCAAAAAGCCAGAAGCAAAAGCATCGCCTGCACCCGTTCTGTCAATTGAAGGACTATCATCATACATCAATGCGCGCACAATAGTTTTACCATCACTGGCCATTGAACCATTAACTCCGTCCGTCACCAACACTACTGGGACCAGCCTTAACCCCCGTCGCACCAAGACCTCCAGCCCGTCGCCCGACACCAACTGTTGCATCTCTTCTTTATTCAGAGTCAACACGTCAACGTCAGGTAATAGTCCTAATAATTTTTCTTTCTGTGCCAATTCTTTTTTCCCAGGATTAAAACAAATCTTCATATCACGACGCTTGGCTTGCTGGAATAGTTTATGAAGCATCGGCATATTACCTGATAAAGTCGAAACATATAACCAATCAGCATCTTCATCAGACAAATCAAAATCTGCCTCATGATAATGCGTTGAAGCTCCACGGTAGGTTAGAATCGTTCGCTCACCATTTGGCGCTAATAATAATACTGAATAGCCGGTGCTGTACTTTGGTGAATATCGAACCAAATGTGTATCAATATTTTCCTTATCCAAATCCGCCAAGACAGCCTGACCAGCTGGATCATGACCGATCGCACCCATAAAACTGGCATAGTGACCCTGTCTGGCGAAGGTAACTGCCGCATTTGTAGCACCACCACCCGTTGAAAAATGAATCTGATTAACGTCAGCCTTCGCACCCAAATCCAGCCGCGCAAAACAATGCTCCGGACTTTCGCATACTGGAGTTAATGCGTCGGATTGGCTTAAAAAAACGTCTTGAATAGCGGCGCCAACAGTAATAATTTTTGCCATTAAATAACTGCCTTTCCTGCAGAATTGAATGCCTTTATCTTTGACTCTACTACCTCCTGGACAGCTGCGTAGACTGGGGGCATCAACTTAACAATAGCATATTCATTTGGATTTTCACGCAAGGTTTTTTCCAATGTGGTGCGGAAAGCGTAGCGCATGTCGGAATTGATGTTTATTTTGGAAACACCAATTCTTGCCGCATCTTCAAAGTAGTGCAGCGGCGTGCCTGATCCACCATGGAGCGAAATCTGGCAGTGCAGCGCCTGGCGGATGCGTGCTAATAATTCCAAATCCAACACTTTCGGCACTGGATATTTACCGTGCAGGTTGCCGACTGCTGCCGCAAAGGTATCAATCCCTGTCGCCTCGACAAATGCCCGCGCACCGTCTGGTGTAGAAAAAGTTTTCTTGATTTCTTCATAGTCAATGGCTTCAGTGTGGACGTTGGAGCTACCACCAAAATAGTGCGGCTCCGATTCCACCAATGCGCCAGTAAACTTGGCATACTCCACCACTTCACGAGTTTTGGCGATAATTTCCTCGTCCGAAGCGTCGTGATTTGCCTGGGAAATGTCGATATGCACAAACTCATAGCCCGCGTCAATGGCCCGTTTACAGCCCTCAACCGTTGGTCCGTGATCAAGGTTTAAGTACATCTCAATGCCATATTCAGCCTTATAATTATCCACCAAATCACGTACGTTCTCCAGCCCCATAGCCTTCACCTCGGCGTCCGATACTTCCACCAGCACCGGCGATTGGAGCTTCTGTGCCGCCCGCGCCACCGCGATCAGCGTTTCTTGATTATCAATATTAAACGCCCCGACCGCAAAATGTTGCGCCCGTGTCCGCTGCATCAAATGACGCGCATGCGTCGTGTTTTGCCGAATCTCTGAAATCGATAGTCCCATACTGCCCCCTAAAATACTTATGCTAATTATATCAGTTACCGCGTACTGTGCCAAGAGATTTTAATGAGAAGAATAACTCAACGCATTGACTTTATGACTCATATATGATATATATCAACTTTTGCTCGAAGTTTGTCTAAGGGCGAAAGTGCCCTTTGGCTTCGAGCGTCATCTTTTTTTCTCGAGAGGAGGGAAAGATGAAGCTGTTCAGAAGATTGACGGTCAGGGCTATGGCCCTGACCGTTATTTGCTACCCAATTATGGTAGCAATATCATTGACTGTGGGGCGGGAACCCCTACCCCCTTACATCGTGGCGGCAGTCGCCGCCACCGCAGCCATCGTGGTCAGCGATGACATTGATGGCGAAGAAAGCAAGGGCTAATTGCCCGCAGAAAATAGCTAGCCTTGTAGACTTCACGTCTCGGCTTGAGCTCACTCGGCGGGCTATTTTCATTGGAGAAAATTTACGACGCTACGCACAATTGAATTGACATCCAAACCATGCTTTTGCCACAATTCAGACATTTTACCCGACTCGCCAAACATATCATTAACGCCAATTCGCTTCATCTTCACTGGCAGCTTTTCGCTGAGTAATTCTGCCACCCTCGAGCCGAATCCACCAGCAATTTGCCCTTCTTCCGCTGTAATGACCGCTTGGCATTTTTGAGCCACGTCAAGCACCGCTTCTCCATCTAGCGGCTTAACCGTCGGAAAATGGATCACCTCCGCCTGGATATCGTATTCTTTCGCCAATTTTTCTGCCGTCTTTAGTAGTTGATATGTCATCACGCCCGTTCCCAGTAGCGCCACGTTTTTACCTTGACGCAGAGAGTAGCTCTTACCAATTTCAAATGTCGTCTGGTTCAAAAATAACGGCGTTTTTTCGCGCGGCAGACGTACGTAATTCGGTCGTTTGTCGCCAGCCATTGCCGCAGCCATCAGCTTAGCTTCATTGGCATCGCCCGGAGCCAGCACCACCATATTTGGTAAACTGCGCATCAATGCAATATCTTCCAACATCTGATGCGTCGCACCGTCCGCACCAACATTCAACCCAGCATGTGAGCCAACCAACTTGACCGGCTGATTATTCAAGCAAATCGTCGTGCGAATCTGTTCCCAATTCCGCCCTGGACTAAACGCTGCGTAACTAGCCGCAAATGGAATATTACCCATGGCCGCCAGCCCAGACGCCACCGTCACCAAATTCTGCTCTGCCACGCCAACTTCAATTGCCCTTGGCTTGCCAATTTGCTTAGCAAACTCGCCAAAGCCAACGCTCTCCATCAAATCCGCACTCAGTGCTACTACCAAATTATTTTTCTTAGCGACATCCGCTAGCCCTTCGCCAAAACCAATGCGAATCGCCACAGACTCTGCCTGCCGCCAATCTTCTCTCAGAAAACTCACTTGACATCTCCTTTTTCACCCAGCTGAATAAGCGCACGCCTGGCTTCCTCGGCATTCGGGGCTTTTCCGTGCCAGCGATAATCATACTCCATGAAATCAACGCCGCGTCCAGGGATCGTATGTGCAATAATCACATTCGGCTGATGGGAAGTTTTTGCCGCGTCAATTGCTTTTACAATTGCCTCGTGATTATGTCCGTCAACTTCCTGCGTGAACCAGCCAAAACTCCGCCACTTGCCTGCCAAATCCCCTAGCGGCATAACTTTTTCCGTATCACCACTAATCTGAATATTGTTCCTATCAATAATCGCAATTATATTTGACAAATTGTATTTCGTAGCGAACATCACCGCTTCCCAAATATTTCCCTCATCAAGTTCGCCATCACCCAGACTACAATAAACGAACCGCTGGGGATTGCCGCCTAAATATTTCAATGAATACGCCATGCCGGCCGCTTGGCTTAGACCGCAACCCAAAGGACCGCTTGTCGTTTCAACGCCAGGTAAACTACCGCGCTCTGGGTGTCCCTGAAGCTTAGAGCCAAATTTCCTTAAATTAGCTAATTCTTTTTTATCAAAAAGCCCTCGCTCCGCCAAAGTGGCGTACAGAAGCGGCGCATAATGGCCGTTACTCATCACAAAAATATCTCGATCTTGCCAATCAGGATTTTTAGGATCTATACGCATGACGTGAAAATAAAGAACCGCCATAACATCCGCAAAACCCAGACATCCAGCCGCATGCCCAGAACCGGCCGCCGCTAGTTCACGAATAACTAATTGCCGAAGATGCTGCGACGTTTTCTTTAATTTATCCAGCTGGATATCAGACATTAAAGTACACTCGTTTTATTAATTTCCTGCTGGAGTTTGGAAAAAATTGCGTGTGGATCTGATGATTTTTGGATAACACCACCAACGTTCAAAACATCAACACCACCCTGCACTAAGCTGTATGCATTATCCACCAGCACTCCGCCATCCCAGCCGATTTCTACGTTTGAGTTGATAGATTTAATTAGTCGGATTTTCTCCAATTGCATTAAGCTAGCTGTACCGCCAAAATGGCCTAATTCACCGCTAAAAATCATCACGTGATCAGCTAATTTTATCAACTCCTCAACCGTCCGAGGCACTGTCGGCTTTAATAACGCCAGACCCGCCATGATTCCTGCCTGACGTATCTGCATGAGAGCCGTCTTTACATCGCCAGTCGCCTCTGCGTGAATAATAATCATATGCGGCCTTAGAGCAATCAACTTTGGTACATATTCTTCCACGTTGTTTATCATGGCATGAATATCAATTGTCCAACCTTCTGGCGCCCACAATTCCGGAATACTAACCGTCAGCGTCGGCGCAAATTCGCCGTCAGAAATATCAATATGCACGCGCTCAGCGAAACCGGTAATTCTATCGACTTGCTCTTTATACTGAGCAGCGTTTTCTGCTAAAATCGCTGGCGTAATCACGGCGCTCATGATAGCTCATCCAACTGCGCATTGCGCCGATTAAACCGCGGAGCATTAGCATACGGCGTATTTAACCACGTCTCAATTATACCTTTCCAAGCTGCCTCGTCATCTTCCAAAATTCGCGCGGGCAGACATAACACATTCGAATCGTTATCATTACGCGTCATTTTTGCTTCAAAGGCATCCCAAATCACGCTGGCGCGGATTCCCTTAAAACGATTAGCCGCCATGCACATCCCCTGGCCGCCGCCGCAAATCAAAATCGCCCGCGGGTCTTTGCTGTCATCGCCAATAACTTTCAACACCGCCGCTTGAGCAAATTGCGGAAAATCATCATCCGGATTTAATTCCACCCCGCCGACATCCTCGACATCATAACCATTCTTCGCTAAATATGCGAACACTTTTTCTTTCAATAAAAAGCCACGATGATCTGAACCGAGATAGATTTTCATGATTTTAGTATAAGCGGTTTCGGCGATTTTTGCAAGAGAAAGTTGGAGATTTTTCCAGAGGTGGAGCGTGTCTATTTGACAAAAAGTATTGACATTTTGTGGCTTGTATGATATATATCAGCTTTTGCTCGGAGTTATTCAGAGTAAAAGCTAGCAATTAGCCGTTTTCTCGTACCGATTAAGGAGGTGAGATTATGGCTATAGTTGTCCACCTCCGCGATGGAAGATCTTTGGAGCTGACTGGAGCTCACGCGGAAACCGACATCGAAGAGATAAGGAGCTGGATGAGGCGTCAAGCACCGGTTGTGTTTACTTTTGACACGGTGAACGGGACCATACTGCTCGCTGCCAGCAAAATTGAGTCAATCGACGTCGTGAAGTGAAGACTCGCTCCGCGCCAGCAGAGGCGCGAGACAATAAATGTCTGTAAAATCTCGCGGAGATTCCGCGTCCCCGCACCATCACGGTGCGGGGTTATTCCTTTTAATAATATTTTGAGATTATTCTACTTTCTGCAAATAATGTCCAACATCGGCCACCAACTCAACCAGCCGATTAGAATAGCCCCACTCATTGTCATACCAGACCATAACCTTGATCAGATTACCGCCAACTACCTTCGTTAACGGAAGATCGACAATTCCAGAATATGAATTGCCAATGAAGTCGCGGCTTACCAAGGGTTCCTCAGAAACACCCAAAATGCCTTGATAGAAATTACTTTGTGCGGCTTTTTTGAATGCCTCATTTACCTGCTCGACCGTCACGTCGCGCCGTAGCAGCGCCGTCACGTCGCTGAGCGACACCACTGGCGTCGGTACGCGTACACTGAGGCCGTCGAACTTACCAGTTAGCTGCGGCAGCGTTTTCGTCACAGCAATAGCCGCACCAGTCGTCGTCGGCACCATGTTTTCAGCCGCATTGCGACCTTCGCGCAGATCTTTAGCAGGTGCGTCCTGCAATCTTTGACTGGCAGTATAACTGTGCACTGTCGTCAGCATTGACTTTTCCACGCCAAACTCTGCATCCAGAACCGCCATCACCGCACCCAGACTGTTGGTGGTGCAGCTGGCATTAGAGACGATCGGTGTCGCGTCCTTGATCTTGCCGTCATTGGTGCCCAGCACGATGGTGTCAACGCCGTCAGATTTGGTCGGCCCGCTGATGACCACGCGCTTGGCACCCGCAGTCAAGTGCTTGCCCGCGCCATCTTTATCGGTAAAGAAACCAGTCGACTCGATCACCACATCAATTCCCAACTCTCGCCATGGCAAGTTTACTGGGTCTTTTTCCGCCAAGACCTTAACCGTCTGACCTTCAACAATTAGCTCGTTCTCACTAAAATCAACCTGCCGACCGTACTCGCCATAATTACTATCATGCTTGAGTAAGTACGCCAGCGTCTTCGTGTCCGTCAAATCGTTAATTGCCACAATTTCCAAATCACTACGCTCACGTGCAATCTTAAACGCATTACGCCCAATCCGCCCAAAGCCATTAATTGCTATTCTTGTTACTGACATATGCCCTCCCCGTTAGATATTTCGCTTTAGCTTTTCTTAATTATACTACAAAGTTGTATAATAAATACATGACGCGTGAAGAGTTACTCGCCACAGCTGGGCAAAAGTACGACGAAGTGCCGGTGCTGGTTCTGGCAAGTGCCATCGATTACGCCGCCGAAAAGCACGCTGGACAAAAACGTAAAAGTGGCGAGCCATACATCAATCACCCGCTGGCAGTGGCAGGGATTTTGATTGAATGGGGCATGGATATCGACACGGTAGTGGCGGGCGTGTTGCATGATACGGTTGAAGATACTGACGCGACACTGGATGAACTAGAGAGTTTATTTGGACGGGATGTGGCGTTTTTGGTGGATGGTGTAACCAAGGTTTCACAGGCGCGCGCTGGTATGCGCAGTCTGGACAGCTATTTGCCGCACACTAAGGATAATTTGACTAAATTGATGATCGCAGTCGGTGAAGATGTGCGAGTGATTATCATTAAACTGGCGGATCGATTACACAATATGCGGACGCTGCAATCTATGTCGCCTGAGAAACAAAAGAAAATTGCTCGTGAGACGATTGAGGTGTTTGCCCCACTGGCTGACCGGTTAAACATGGGACGGGTGCGCGTGCAGCTGGAAGAATTAAGCTTCAAATATTTGATGCCGAAAGATTTTCACCGCACCAAAAGCTTGATGGACAGTCGATTGAAAAAATCGCAGCGAAAATTAGACCGCGTGCGTCGTGAAGTTGAAGCACGGCTGAAGGAAGAAAAGCTGGTTTTTCAAATGGACGGGCGTGTCAAAAGTGTCTACAGCCTGTTCAAAAAGCTTGATAAGGTCGGTGATATTGATAAGATTTATGATTTGATCGCGCTACGCGTAATCGTTGATGATCTATCAACCGGCTATTTGGTTCTGGGGATTTTGCACGACATGTATCAACCGATGCATGAACGAATCAAAGATTATGTTGCCAATCCCAAGCCAAACGGCTATCAAAGTCTACATACGACAGTGCAGACACCAAGAGGACAAATCGTTGAATTTCAAATTCGGACCAAGGAAATGCATGAACATGCTGAGCGTGGCTTGGCGGCCAGCTTTCATTACAATGAGCAGAAATTGACCGACGCTTACAAAAAAGGTCGCATGGGCGCTATGCCGGCAGATTTGTCATGGATTCGCGAGCTTCAGGAAGCAGCAGCGCTGGCTAGCGAGGGTAAGAGATTCGACTCTGACAAGTTCCGCATGAAATTGTTCTCGGACCGAATTTTCGTTTATTCTCCAAAGGGTGATATTTATGACTTGCCACGCGGCGCCTTCCCGCTGGATTATGCGTATCGCATCCACTCTGACATTGCAGCACATGCCAGCGGCTTTAAGGTTAATGGCGTTATGAAGCCGTTCACCTATGAATTGCAGCACGGTGATGTCGTTGAAGTCTTGACCAGTAAATCCGCCAAGCCCAAACCAGCCTGGCGCGACATGGTCATCACACCGCATGCCAAGGCTAAATTACGTATGCAGTTATCAAGGAGTGGCGGCGTACTAGCGCATTTGACCGGGTTAACCGACGGTGTTTCGTCGCTGTTTCGACGGTAAACAAAACACTCACGCCTCATCCCAGAGTCTATGGCAGCCGCAACACCTCCTATACTAGTCCCGTAGGGAATGCACAAGACCGTCAGCCTCTCTGACAAGTCGATGGTTCTGCGGACGGCGTTGCCGGATGCATTCGACTTGGAGGAGACGGCTGACGGTCACTCTGCGACAAACACACATACCAGATTCTTGGTGAAACACGATGCCGCTTTGCTTTGCAAGATAGTAGTATTACGCCTGCTCGTTCCAGCGCTCAATCGCTGCCGCCACAACCTGTTTGGCAGCATCAACGCCAGCAAATTCTTTGACAATGGTCGAGCCTGGCTTCTTCAAATCCTTGTAGTGATTGAAATGGAATTCAATTTGCTTAATCAGCTGCGCCGGCAGATCCTCCAGCGACTGAATGGCGTTGCCATTATGGCGATCGTCGCTTGGTACCGCGATAATTTTATCATCAACCTCATCGTCATCGACAAACTTCATCACGCCAAGGATCCGTGCCTCGACCACCAGCCCAGTCGTCAGCGGCGTACCTGTCACCAATAGCACATCCAGCTCATCGCCATCCTCGTCCAATGTCTGCGGAATGAAACCGTAATTAGTCGGCTTGGCAAAAATCGCCGGATCAACCCGGTCCAGCCGCATGACGCCGACTTTCCGATCCCATTCAATTTTATGATTTGACCCAGCCGGAATCTCCACGACAACGGTAATTTCGCCGTCCTGATAGTTTCCCGGGGTTAATACTTGGTTAAAATCTGCCATGATCTACTCCTCTCTGGCTTTTTCTTGTAAATATTCACGAATCTGCAATGCCGCCACCGCTCCCTCACCAACTGCCGAAGCGATTTGCATGGTCGCACCGGAACGCACGTCACCCGAAGCAAAGACACCGGGAATATTGGTGTGCAAATGTTCGTCGGTGACGATGTGTCCGCCGAGGTCCAGCTCAACGTCTGAGTCCGCTAAAAACTGCGTGTTTGGAATCAAGCCGATAAAGACAAACAAGCCGTCTGCAGTAAACTCTTTCTGCTCGCCGTTCTGAGTTGATTTGACGCCGTAGAATTTGTCATCTTTCACGATAATTTCATCGGTAGTAGCGCCAAGGTGGACGGTAATTTTGCCTGCGTCAACGTATTTTTGCAGTTCTTTTTGCAGAACGTCACTGGCACGTAATTTACTGCGCACCAACAGGTCAATGTGGCTGGCGTAGCGAGTCAAAAATATCGCTTCTTGCACCGCAGAGTTGCCGCCGCCAACAACGATCAAGCGCTTGTCGCGGTAAAATGCGCCGTCGCACGTTGCACAGTAATGTACGCCGCGACCATACAATTCATCTTCGCCTGGCACACCCAGTTTGCGGTGATTTGAGCCGGTCGCCAGCAGCACGGCTTTAGTTCGCACTGGCTGACCGTCAACTGTCAATTCCAATTCGCCGTCAACTTGTTTCAGGGCCGTCACATCACCGTACTCAATATTCGCGCCAAATCGCTCAGCCTGCTGCTGCAATTCTGAGGCCAATTTCATACCGGTCACGCCTTCGGCGAAACCTGGATAATTGTCGATTTGGTCGGTGATGGCTGCCATGCCGCCGACCACGCCGCGTTCGTATAGTGTTGTCGGTACGTCTTCGCGCGACAGATAGATCGCTGCGGTCAGTGCACTTGGACCGGCGCCAACGATGATAACTTCTTTAGACATTTAGCCCCCTTGACCTGTAATATCGTTTCATAACTTCTGGCATTTCTGGCTGCGAAATCTCCGCTGGTCTTTCGATAGCCATAACCACGAATTTCAGTGGTGAATTAGCAGGAATCTTATCGCCCTGGGATTGCTTACCGTAAGCCTTGTCTGCTGGAATCGTCAATTCGCGCACGCCGCCAATCTTCATGCCAATCAGGCCCTCTTTCCAGCCCTGAATCACCGACGTATTCGCCGGGCCGTCCAAATTAAGAGGCGCTTTTAATTTGCCATCAGCGATTGATTGGTCAAAAACTTCCCCTTTAGCATTCCAACCAATGTAGTAAACTGAGAATTTGGTATCACTTTTGACTTCGGCGCCGTCACCTTCCGTCAAATCTTCTTTACCCAATTCCTTAACATCGCCAGCCTCAAACTTACCGACTCGTGAACTAAACTCGGCAAATTTACTATAATATTTATTATTCAATTCTGCCGTCTGCGCGTCAACTTTCTTTTGACGCTCCGTGGTTGCCTTCTTATAGTCTTCTTGCGCCCGCTTCAGCTCAGCCTGATCTTTGGCGTCATTGCCCGGCTGTACCATCATAGCGATAAATCCGCCAACTGTTCCTAAAAACATCATGCCAGCAATCACCCAAATACCTATCCTTTGGCTTTTCGTCGTTGCCATAGTCCTCCTTTATTTACCTCCCCAATTATAACAATTTTTACCAAGTACAACAATCGCCCGCCTAAACCTGCGCGGCATCAAATTCTTCCGCTGCCATGGCTGCTATTTCTTCAATTATCGGCGCAGTATCTTTATCCGCCAAAGTTCGCTCGGCGCTAGTAAATTTGACACTCAAGGTTACGGTTTTTGTTGAATCATCGTCCTTCGGCTGATAAATCGCGATTGGCGTGATACTAATCTGCAATTCGCGGTGCTTTTTCGCAACTTCCTCGGCGCACGCATACACCGACGCATAATCAACCGCCGACTGCATCTTCAGCGATATATCCCGAGTCGTTGACGGATAGCGGCTCAGCGGCCGGTAATTATACTCTCGATTTTCAGCCAAATTGTCCTGCAATTTTTCAATGTCAAGCGAGAACGCCACCGTGTAATCTGGCAGCTTGAAATTACGCCGCACTGCCTGAGATAATTCGCCGACAATGCCCAGCTTCTCGCCATTTTTTGTAATAATCCAAGCGCTGCGCTGGCCGTCAAACGGCGCTGGAACATCCGCGTCTGACTCTGCTATTTTCACGAAATCAGCCTCAACGTTAATATCCGCCAACAGCCTATCCACTAGCTTCCTCGCTTTATAAAACGGCGCGCCGGCTCGCGGCTTTTTGCTAGCGTAAACACCGTCGACAAATGTCTGCTCGCTTGGTAGACCCTCGTCGCTAAGCGGCAATTCTTTATCGTGAATTTTGCCGATTTCAAATAGCATAAACTCATCATGTCCAGCCTTGATGTTGGCGTGAACCTTATCCAGCAAACTCGGCAGCACGCTGGTGCGATAGTACTGCAAATCAGGGCTTAAAGCGTTGCTTAGCCGATAGGCACGACTCGGGTCTTGCTCGGCGTTTTTCAGGACGCGCTCGTGGACGAAACTATAAGTCAAGACTTCGTTGGCGCCAGCGCGCGATAGACTTTGGCGAATCGCTTGCTTGAGTTGGCGGCGCGGGTTCTTTGGCGCGGGTTTAATACTGCGGCGCGGCAATTGACGCGGCAGTTTGTCAAAGCCATACAGCCGACCGACTTCTTCGACAATATCCTCAGGTAGCTCAATATCAGTGCGCCAAAATGGCACATAGATCATCATACCCTGCTCATCGTACTCATGCGAATCTTTGGCTATAAATTCGACATTTTTTAGCAGCGTACTCATCTCATCATCAACAAAATGCGCCCCTAGCCGCTCTTCAACAAATCCACTCGGTACCAACAGCCCACCGCACCAATGCATACCATCAGTCAACACAGACCGCAGAGACTGATGATTCTTAAACAGCACGGGGCTGGCTTGTTCACCGCCAACCATACCCATGAGTCGCTTGAGTACTGGATCTGTTTGTGCTGGCGACTGGCCCTTATTAAACCGCGTCAGCGCGTCAGTAAAAATACCGTGACGCATGGCGGTGCGGCGCAGCGCATACATATCAAAATTTGCACATTCCAAAACGATATTTTTCGTGCCATCCGAAACCTCAGTGTCAGCACCGCCCATAATTCCCGCCAGACCTATCACACCCTCGCCATCAGCGATGACGATGTCGTCCGTCGTCAGCTCATATTCTTTGCCATTGAGCAGACTGACTTTCTCGCCATCACGAGCCAGCCGCGCCTCAAGTTTAGACCCACGTAATTTGTCATAATCATAGGCGTGCGTTGGCTGCGCCGTCATCAGCATAATGTAATTCGTGGCATCAACAATGTTGTTAATCGGCTTGCCGCCCATCGCCACCAGCTGGCATTGCAGCCGCAGCGGACTGGGCTTGACCTCGATATCTTTAATCGCCACCGCCATGAATCGCGGCACTAATTCTGACGCATCATTGAAAACTTCCAACTCCAAACCTTCACCACCAGCAAATTTCTGCTCCTCTTTGTACCAATCGGGACTAGTAAACTTCCGACCGAAAATCCCGGCAATCTCGCGCGCCACGCCGAGCTGCCCAAAACAATCCGGCCGGTGAGTAAACATCTTATTTTCAATGTCTAGTACGTAATCATCCAAGCCAAACGTTTCCGCGAAACTCGCACCCGCCGTGAGCTCAACACCCGCCGGTACGTCATGTTCGTGAATTTCAATAATCCCCTCGTGATCCGTACCGATATCCAGCTCGTCCGCTGCCGCCAGCATACCTTGGCTGAGCACGCCGCGCAGTGGCCGCGCGTCCAGCACGAACGGCTCGTCGTCATCAAAACTTGCTGGCACTGTGCTTTTCGGCGGCAGCCAAATAGCCCACATATCCGCATGTACATTTGGCGCGCCGCAAACTACTTGCACCAGACCGCCCTCATCGCGCGGTACGTCCGCCACTGCGCGGCCATCATCAATCTTGGTCACGCTCAGCCTATCAGCATTAGGGTGCTTGGCGCATTCAACCACCCGGACGATTCGCGCGCCGCCATATTTAGCGTTGAGGTCAATCACTTCTTCGACACCGCCAAGCTGTTGATTGACCCGCGCCACCAACTCATCCACCGGCGGTAATTCAAAGTTAATCAATTGTTTGATAAGATTTAGGCTGACTTTCATACTAAAGTCATTATACCATTTTTTAGTAAAACGGGCGCAGCGCGAACGGTTAGCTCAATAGCTTGCTTTAGATTTACAATACCATCCATGCGACGCTTCCTCATCAATCCCAGCGCTCTCGCCTATCTTTCCATCGACGTGGACAAAGCCGAGGGTATAATCGTTGACCTGGAATCGTGCCGCCTAATATAACACACCTTTGATTCTATATTTTTACAACTTCAATAGCATGAACGCCTAGATTCTCTTTGTGAGGCGGATAAATCTTGCGAAGAATCTGGATAGCCTCAACTTTATCTTTGGCTTGTGGTACGATTTGCCGCCAATCCTCAGTAGCTAGCAGTTTTGTAAAATCACTATAGACACGGATTGATTTAATCTGCACCACGCCAGATTCATAGCTGGTCTCTAGCCGTAATAATTCACCAGCTCGCAAGCGCTTAATACTGCCGTAGCCAACACGAACTTCCAACGTTTTACAGCCTGACATAATGGCGACATAATATGGTTTTTTAATCCTCATCTTTCGCGTGGCTGGTTCTTTTTGAATACTCAACCCCCACTGCTGCACAATAATACCTGGCGCATAAGCCCCCGGAAGCAGGCCTTCAATTACCCAGCCGTGACGCTGCAGGTAGGTAATCTGTTGCGGTTCAGGAATGAGGTGGATGTATAGTTTACGCCCGTAGTTAACTAACACTGTCGGTAAATTGATAAGCAACGACTCAAAAGCAGTGTCTGAATTTGTCACCAGTGGCATAATTTTAATTGACTGACCTTTCTTCGGTGTTGCAACGACCACACCAACCACTTCATCGTCTTGCTCAGCAATGAAAATGAGCTTATATTTAGCGTTGACATCTCGGCTCTCGCGTCGTTGGTAGCTAGCAAATAACGCGTCTACCCACGCATCATCTACGCCATAAAAATCACCGCCCACTCGCGATAATATCAGCTGACGCACCACTGCAGCGTGCTTCTCTTTATCAAATGGAACAATTGAAATAACTGATGGATCGAGAGTAGTGCTTTGGCCTAGTGGCTTATACAGCATACACTCGTCGATGCCGGGCTTGTAATGATCCTGTGCTTTGCCAGCTAGATGAAAGCCTTTGCGTAGCAGAAACTTGAGCGTGGCTTGGTTTTGGGCGGCCACCGTACAGTAAAGTTGTCGAGCATGATGCTGGCGAGCAAAATCCTCAGCATAGCTAATCAATTTACTGCCAATGCCAAATTTGCCGCGATAGTCTGGCGCAACGATAAGTGGACTAATCTTAACTGTTGCCTGCTTCTTGATAACCAAATGAATCATCCCAGCAGGATGGTGATTAATCTCGGCAATAAACATATATTGCCCAGTTGAGAATTGCCCAACTGAATCAACATTGTCGTTGATATGTGCGGCGAAGATACGCTGTGCATGCGCTTGATGATCGCCACCATAAAATGAATCAAGCGCCTGATCCATCAAATGAACAACAAAATTAAAATCGTTTTCATTGGCTTTGCGGATGGTGATAGCGACCGGGGATTTCATAGTTTTCCTAAGGTTATTGTCCAATATCCCACGTAATAATACAAGTTATCTACGCCTAAGTTTATGGTCTATAGCTATGAGGTCAATACAAACTCAATACCGACAACGCTGTTCTGCAACTGCTCATCCAGCGGATAAAATCCATTCATCTGATCTTCTAGCCACTCAACACTATCACTACCAAACTTACGCGGGTCATTATGAGAAAACAAATCATGAAACGTAGCGTAACGCAGCAGGCCAACCACCGTCGCAGTCACGGTCTGCTCAGGGCTCGCGCTGTCAATAAACACAATCTGATCGCCGAGCTGAATCTTCCGACGCTTCTCGTCATATAGACGCGACTCAATGGTTTTACGGCCAGATGCGATAGCGGCAAATGGTTTAGCATGTAGCTTGAAATGGTGAATGGTCACGCCAATAATTGTAACATACTATATTCTCTTATCTATGATAGATATTACCAATCTATAGAGGTCACCACTCCTTTTATTCTGCGATTAAACCTATGATTTTACAAATTTCTTTCGCTTTCTCGTCATCGCTTTTTAGAAAATTGTCCATATCATTTTCACAAAAATCAATTACATGCTCAATTCCTTTTGGTTTTCTGGTGTACTGTTCGATAGCTCCTTTCTTTAGGTAAAATTCGTAAGATGGATATTTTGATTCTATTTTCTCGTCCAGGTCAGGATGGTCTCTTCTATATCTGATAATTCCTGCTTCTCCAGTATTTCTGAATGACACGGTAGAATTATAAAAATCTTTTCCTGTAGCATCTAAGTCTTTAATGACATATACCTTTA